>CAZMVU010000073.1:0-11628 GCA_964569295.1 uncultured Nitrospirales bacterium | reverse complement strand
TCGCCCTCCCTTTTGTGCGCCACGGTTTCTATGCGGCTCGCGGGTACGCTCGCCCTCCCTTTTGTGCGCCACGGTTTCTATGCGGCTCGCGGGTACGCTCGCCCTGCCGGTAGATCAGAACCCGCCCTTTCTTCAGGGGCAACGGCCCGTACCATATCAGCCTGGGCCGCAGGCTCAGGTCACCCGGCACCGCGCACGCAAGAGTGCTGAAAGCCCGAGCCACAAATCTTTATGGTACTTCTCCTTCAATACCGTGAACGAGCGTGCCAGGCCTGTTGCCTTGCGCAGTTTGCGCTTTTCGGATACCATCGAGCCGAACGTGCAGGCTGTCTTCCCAAGGATTATTTTCGATGCAGATTTTGGACTTCTACTGGAACCGGTTTCTTGGCGCATTCATCCGCCTTTTTGCTCGCTGGTTCAATGAAGGAATTCCCTTCTCTGATCGCGTCCAGGTGATTCTAAAGGTTGTGCTCACCCTGTTCATCCTGCTCGCCATCTATGAGATCTACCTGTTCTTCATACACGCCATGCGCCGGCGCCGGCTGCGATCGGAAGATCTTCTCGATGGGACCGACAATGCCTTTTACGGCGAGCAGGATAGCCAGTTCACCCAGTCCCTCGAGGCAACCAAAGACCTCGAGGGTACCGTTGCCCCGCTGAAAAAAGCGAAACGCTATGACCGGCTAGGCGAAATCTACGCATCTGTCAACCGCCCGAAGGAAGCGGCCAAGTGGTACAAGAAGGCCGGGGACAAACACCGCGCGGCCATGGAGCTTTCCAAAGCGGGGCTCACGGTGCAAGCCGCAAGACTCTTGCAAAAGACGGGTGACCATGCCACAGCCGCGCATTTTTTCGAAGAGAAAGGCAAATACCGGCAGGCGGCGGCGGCTTATGAGAAGGCGGGCAATCCCGTGGCCGCGGCGGCCGCCTATGCACGGGGCGGGCGCATGGGCGCGGCCGCCAACAGGCTGCGTTCCTACTTCGACGAAGGCCGTGGCACGAAGGAAGAGCAGCTCAGCGCTGCCGACCAGTGCTATGCACTCCTCCAGGAGCAGCCTATTGGCAAGAGGCTGCCGTTAGAAGAGCGCCAACACCTGCAATGCGCCGTCGCCCGCCGCTTCGCCGATGCCGGAAGAAACGACCTGGCGGCGCAACTCTTTGCCGAAAGCGGCGATGCCGCGCGGGCCGCCGATCTCTACACGAAACTCGGGCGGTTTGAAGAGGCGGCACGCATGTTCAAGGTTGCTGGCCGCGGCCGCGACGCGCTCCTGGCCGCCGCGCGCCATCATGAAAACAACGAGAACTGGCAACAGGCCGCCGAGGCATACGGCCGGGCCGGGAATATGCGCGAGGCAGGCGATTGCTTTTCGAAGGCCAACAATCCAATTCGCGCCGCCGAGTGCTTTCGACAGGCCGGAGAGTTTTTCGGCGCCGGGTCCGCATTCGTCCGCGCAGGCCAATGGGAGCGCGCCATTCCCATGTTGCAGCGCGTGCCGGAGCATCATCCCGATTACGCGGAATCGCGTGCACTGCTCGGGCGCAGTTTCTACGAACTGCACGATTTTGAGCGTTGTGCCGCAGCTCTGGAAAACTATCTTACAGGGGGAGGGGTGCGCAACAGCAACATAGAATACTTTTATATGCTCGCGCTCGCCTGCGCACAGTGCGGTGAACTTGAAAAGTCACGCCAGCTCCTGCGCAAAGTGCAAAGTGCCAATGTGAACTTCCGCGATGTGGGCGCCTGGCTCAGCAATATCGAGTCGCGCATACCCCCTATGTAGGAGCGGGGCGGCCCGATGCTCGACAAATTGCTGGCCGGCACGACCGCTTCGCCACCGCCAGCGAAATGACTGAATACCTTTGGCACGTCAGAGCAGGGTAGCGGCACCTGGGTTTGGCGCCGGCCTACACGCGGCGCGCGGCGTGCAACCGATCACGCCAGTCAGGTGGCAGCACACCATGATCTGCCAATGCAATGCGCCGCCTATCGCCGCCGGCATGCGTGAGTTGTATATCCAGCCGCCGCGCTGGCAGCAATCCCTCGGCGCGATCGGCCCACTCGACCACGCACACGCCTTCCGGCTCGAACAACTCTTCATAACCCAACGCAGCCACTTCTTCCGGGCCGGTGAGGCGATACAGGTCGATATGCACGAGACGGCCTTCCGGCCCATAGGCATTGACAAGGGTAAAGGTGGGGCTGTGTACCGGCGCACGGTCGGCGCAGTGGGCCGCCATACCACGCACCAGACAGGTCTTGCCGGTAGCGAGATCGCCGCGTAGCGCCACCATGGCGCCCGGGGGCAGCAAGACCGCCAATGCCTGCCCGAGGGCCTCCGTCGCTTCAGCGGACACCGTATCGAGGGTTAACGTATCGCCCATGCCTACGCCGTCCCGAGCGCTTGCCGGTAAAGGTTGAGGTAGTCCACGCATGTGCGGTTCCACGAAAAATCTTCTTGCATGCCACACATCCGCAGCCGGTGCAGGTGCGCCGGCGTGGCGTAGAGTTGCAGGGCGCGGCGCATGCTCCGCGCCAGGGCTTGGGGTGTGCTGGGCGTGAACACAAGGCCGTTTGCATCGCCATTGCGCTCGTTTACCCGCGAGATGTCCTTCACGCTGTCGGCAAGGCCGCCCGTACGCCGCACTATGGGTATCGTCCCATAGGCGAGGCTGTACATCTGGCTGAGCCCACAGGGTTCGTAGCGCGACGGCATAAGAAAGAAATCTGCCCCCGCCACAATCTTGTGGGCCGTCGTGCTGTCGTACCGGAGAATCACGCGAATCTTGTCTGGATAGTGCTGCGACGCCGTTAGAATCCGGTTTTCGAGCCACTGCTCGCCCGTACCCAGAAGTACAAGTTGAAAGGGCTCCTCTTTCAGGTACTCGAGCGCGTCTACCAGAAGGTCGATACCCTTCTGCCATGTCAGGCGGCTGACCACGCCAAACAAAGGTACATCCTCCCCGGGCAGCCCGAACACCGCTTGCAGGTCGCTTTTGCAGACGCGTTTGCCCGCCAGATCGTCCTTGTCGAATTGCGCGGGCAGGCGCTGGTCCACTGCCGGACTCCAGACATCATAGTCGATACCGTTGAGGATACCCTGTAAATCTTGCGCACGCCCACGCAGCACCCCGTCGAGCCCGGCGCCGTACTCCGCCGTCTGCACTTCTTGCGCATAGCGAGGGCTCACCGTATTGAGTTTGTCGGCCTTGGTGATAGCGCCTTTCATAAGGTTGATGTCCCCGAAGTACTCCAGGCAATCACTGCTGTATAAGCTCGGCTCAAGCCCCGTATACGGGAACTGGTCCGCACCGAAGCGGCCCTGGTAGTTTAAGTTGTGGATGGTGTAGATGACCGGCGTGCCCCCCCAGCCGGGATGGTTCGCGAAGGTCGTCTTGATCGCCATGGGCAATGCGCCCGTCTGCCAGTCGTGGCAATTCACCACATCGGGAATCCACCCGGTTGCGGGCAGACTGTCGAGCAGGGCAAGACAGAAGAAGCAGAACCGCTCCGCATTGTCGCCATATTCCCCGAACTCGTGGCCATAGGGCTGCTCACGCCCGAAGAAACCCTCATGCTCGACCAGGTACAGGGGCAACCCGGTCTCGGGCGCAGTGGCACGCCGCAAGGCGCCATGGACTGTGTTGCCGCCCATTCGCGCCGTGCACGCCGCCACCTGCTCCCCCCGGTTCTCGGCCGGAATGCCTTTGTAGCAAGGCATGGCCACACGTACATCATGCCCCTGCAGGCGTTGCGCCTTGGGCAAAGCGTTCACCACCTCGGCCAGACCGCCCGTGCTCAGGAGCGGCGTCATCTCGGCCGCCACATGCAATATCTTCAACGTGTCTGCCACGCAATATCTCCTTGTTCAACGAGGCTTTCTGGGCCCATTTCGCCATGCGGCGGCGCTCAGGTCATTGCGTAACCACGCGAAAAACCTCGGGCTCCTGATAGGCGCGCACCGTGAGATCCGGGCATGCCTTGCGCAGGTAGTCCGACAATGCCTGCGCAACGAAGCGCTCCGTGCCCTCGTGCGTCGCATCGATCACAGCCATGCCGCGCTCGACCGCCGCCAAGGCATCATGATACTTCACATCGCCCGTCACATACACATCGATATCGTCCGGGATCTTCCCGGCATCACCGCCGCCGCCGCCGCCAAGCATAGCCACGGTGCGCACTTTGCGCCGCGCTTGCCCAGCGAACCGCACATGCTTCACACCGAGGGCCTTGCGCACGTGCGCCGCGAAATCTGCAAGCGCGACGGGTTTCGGCAGGCATCCGCGCAGGCCGAGGCCGACATCCGGGTCGGTGTTATTGAGTTCGTACAGGTCATAAGCGACCTCTTCATAGGGATGCGCTTCGCGCATGGCCGCCAGCACCTGCCCCAGCCGTGCTTCGGCCACCAGAACCTCGAAACGCCGCTCGGCTTCTTCGTTCACCTGGCCCTTCTCGCCGCTGAACGGGTTTGTGCCCGCGCCGGGCAGAAAGGTGCCGGTACCGGGCGTGCTGAAGGTGCAGTGCGTATAGTCGCCGATCACGCCCGCACCCGCCTGCGACACCGCCTCGCGCAGCACCGCAAGGTGCGTATTGGGTACGAAAACCACCAGCTTCACCTGCTTTGCCTGGGGCGCCGCCAGGAGTGGCGTACATTCCTCGACGCCCAACTTCTCGGCGAGCAGGTGGTTCAGCCCGTTCGGCGCCACATCGAGGTTGGTGTGCAGCGACAACGCCGCCATGCCCGCATTGGCGATATCAAGGCACAGGCGCGTGTTCGCGGCGTCCGTGCGCAGCGTCTTCAGCGGTTCCCAGAGCACCGGATGATGCGAAACGATCAACTCCGCCCCCGCTTTGCGCGCCTGGTCGAAGGCCGGGCGCGTGATACTCAGGCAAGTGAGCGCCGAGCTGAGCGGCGCATCGGGTGCACCGATATTCAGGCCCGTGCGGTCCCAGTCGTAGGCGAGGGCCGCCGGCGCCCAACGTTCGAGAATGTCCATCACATCAGCAACTGTCAAAGCCATGGGATACCTCGCTTGCGGGTGCGCACGGCGGGCGGCCATTGGTGAGAGCGCCCGGTCTGGGCCTCAACCGCGGTCTACCTCCTCGGATATCGCCGGCGCGTGGCCCACGTGTGCCAGTGCCTCACGCGGCCGGCCGCTCCATCGATATGGCGCCATAGCCCACAACCCGCTGGTAATCGCCCGAGGCCGCCGCGCTGGTGCGGTAATCCAGCAACTCCCAATGCGTGGCCTCACGCGCAAGGGCGTACGTCATCGCAGCCACGACCGCCGGCGCACCGCACATCGAGGCCTCATCACGTGCGAATGCCTGCGCGAGGGCTTCGTAATCCTGACTGAGCACACCTTGCAGGGTGCGTTCGTCGATGGCGTTTGCGCGCTCCTGAGGCTGGTAGTGCGACAAGTCCGTCGACGCCACCACCAGGTCCTCGTGGCCCAGCTTCTCCGCGAGCCGCCGTCCGAACGTCATGTGCCACGCTGCGGCATTGGCGCCGAACAGCACCGGCACGACGGGCACAATACCCACCGCCTCGTACAGAAACGGCAGTTGCACCTCGAGACTGTGCTCGGGGTGGTGCGCCTCGACGGGCCCCTGGCCAAACTCCGCAGTCACCTCCTGCGCAAACGCCGTATCCACGGGAAACGCGCCCAGGGGTGTCTCGAAGGCGCCCGAATCGTAGACGGCCGCCCCATCGAAGAAGTACCGGTGCGAGCGGCCAAGAAGCACCACCCGTTCCGGCTTCTTTCCGCTGGTCCGTGCAAACGCGTGACCGGCTGTGGGGCCGGAAAACATATAGCCGGCATGCGGCGCAACCACACCCACGACGCGCTCCGGCGCCGGGGTGACTTCCGCCTCGTCAAGATAGCGTGCGACATCCGCGCGCAGTGTGTCTGGGTCAGCCGGATAAAACATTCCGGCGACCGTAGCCGTACGTTTGCTCATGTTTCGCAGTGTACCAACCATGTCGGCACCGGTTCAAAAACCTCCTGAATCTTCGGGGCTGCGCCGGGTACGCCGCTTCTCGCCCTGGTCTTTGCCGGCGCACATGGGCATGGGCCATGCCTGGCTGGTCCTTGCACCCGGCCAAAGCCGCCGCGTATTGTACGCCGTTGCGGGGAATGGGCGCTGCCGTGCCGCCGTTTCGGTACAACAGCGCATAGCTTGTATCTCCCTGGAGGCAGTTCGATTATGACAACCCTGTATTCCTGGAACGTGAACGGCTTGCGCGCCGTTCTCAAGAACGGTTTTCGCGACTGGCTCCATGCAACCCGGCCGGACATTTGCTGTCTTCAGGAAATCCGGGTGCACCCTGAAGACTTGCCGCAAGAGCAGCGTGCACCGGAAAACTGGCATGCCTACTGGAATCCCGCCGCGAAAAAGGGCTACAGCGGCACCGCGGTTCTCTCACGCGAACCGGCACGGGAGGTCGAGAACGTGTCCACAAAGGTCATCGGCGATGAAGGGCGTCTGCAAATGCTCACGTTCCCCACGTTCACCCTTCTCAACGGCTACTGGCCCAACAGCCAGGATGACCGCAAACGCCTCGATTACAAGCTGCGTTTCGTGCGCGCCCTCACGCGTATCGCCAATGGCCTCGTGCGCGACGGCCGGCATGTCGTCCTCTGCGGCGATTTCAACATCGCCCATACGGAAATCGACCTCGCGCGGCCAAAGCAGAATGAGAATTCGGCGGGCTACTACATCGAAGAGCGCGAGGCCATGACCCGCTTCCTCAAGAACGGTTATGTGGACACGTTCCGCCACTTCTGCAAGGAACCCGGCCATTACACCTGGTGGTCCTACCGCGGCGGGGCACGTTCACGCAATGTCGGATGGCGGCTCGACTACTTCTGCGTGAACCACGATTGTTTGCCCCGGGTGCGCCGATCCTGGATACTGGCGGAAGTGCAAGGATCCGACCACTGCCCCATCGCCCTTGAAATGGAGTAAACCGCGCCATGAAATCCTTGGTAACCACCGGCGCCGGCGACCACGGCGCCACGCACTGCATCGGCGGCGACAAGATATCGAAGAACCACCCCATCGTCGCGTGCAGCGGCTGGCTCGACACGGTACGCGCCGAGACCGCCCGTTTCCGCCTCGACTTGATCGAGGCGGGTCCCGAGCGGTACGAGGACATCGCCGAGGTTCTCTTCTGGGTGTTGCACTGCCTGTTCGTGATCGGCACGGAATGCAGCGACCCCGCCCGGCAACACCCGGAATACCGGCACACGGAGCTGGGCCCCGATCACCTGGCGCGCCTCGAAGCGGAGCAGGCGCGGCTCGAGGCCATGATCGAACTGCCCCGCGCCTTTATCGTCTCCGCCACCTCACGGCTTTCCGCCGAGTTGGATGTGCTGGTCACACAGACACGCCATTTCGAGCGCCATCTCGTACAACTCAAAGAGGCAATCCCCGAATTCCACAGCGAGCACCTGCTGCCCTTCGCCAACCGCCTGGGCGATTTCTTCTATGTGCTCGCGCGCTATCTCGAAGACAAGGAACATGAACCCGTAGACTACACCATATTGGACGAATAACGGCCATGTCGTTCCCTATCCCGCCGCATCCGGCGTGCGCGCCGGCAGCAGCGGCGCGAGAAAAGCCTTCCACGCGGCTTGGTACTTGTCCATGGACAACACAAAACCCTCGTTGTGGCCGCCGCGGATTTCCAGAAATGTCTTGGGCGCCGTGGCCCGCTCGAAAAGCTCCCGGCCATGGTGGAAGGGGATGAGCGTGTCATCGCGGCTGTGCACGTAGAGCAGTGGACTTTCAATGCGCCCGATCTTCTCCTTGTTCGCGAATTGCGTGCGCACCAGCCACTTCATCGGCACGAAGGGCAGCATTTCTCCCGCCAGGTCCGGCACCGATGTAAAAGTGCTCTCGATGATCACCCCCGCCGGCTGCACGTCCACCGCGATATCGCACGTTACCGCGCCGCCCAGGGATCGCCCGAAAAGCAGCAAGCGCCCCGGCTCGATACCCCGCTGTTCCGTTAGATACCGCCACGCCGCACGCACGTCGGCATAGCATCGCGCTTCGGAGGCCTTGCCGGTACTCCGGCCATAACCGCCGTAGTCGTAAACAAACACGCTCAGGCCCTGCGCACGCAGCAGCGAGACCGACTCGAGCCGATCGGCGATGTTCCCCGCGTTCCCGTGTGAAAACAACGCCACACCGCGGGCGTTCTCTATCGGAATGAACCAGCCGTGGCTGCGCTCCCCCGCACCCACATCGAGCCACACATCCTCGAAAGCCCAGCCCATGGAACCGGGATCCCGGTAGAGGTCCCGGCTGGCAGGAAAAACCACCATGCGCTCGATAAATCCCGTCATAGACCACACTCCAAAGAGGATTGCCGCGCCGATTACCGCACCCACGCTCCAGCGGCGCCACGCGTTGTGTTGACTGCCCATGGCCATAGTTTCCCACAGCGCCGGTGGCGGCGCAAATGACCACAGAAACAAACTGGTATTGCCTGCCCCCCACTCGCTACACTACGCGCCATTACTGTAACCGCGCGGATGGGGATGCCAAGTCCGCGCCGGGGATGCCGTTACCAGCAAACGAAAAAGGCCCAACTCATGAACCAGTACAACATCCTGCTCGATCCTGCAAAGCTGCCGGACGCCTGGTACAACATCATGCCGGACATGCCGGTTCCGATGCCGCCGCCATTACACCCCGGAACCATGCAGCCGGTCACACCCGATGACCTCGCGCCCATCTTCCCCATGTCGCTCATCGAACAGGAGGCTTCCAACGAGCGCTGGATTTCCATTCCGGGCCCCGTTATGGACGCCTACCGTCTATACCGGCCCACCCCGCTGCGCCGGGCCTACCGCCTCGAGAAGGCGCTTAATACGCCCGCGAAAATCTACTACAAGAACGAGAGTGTGACCCCATCCGGTTCCCACAAGATCAACACCGCCATTGCCCAGGCCTACTTCAACAAACAGGGGGGCGTTCAAAGCCTCACCACGGAAACCGGCGCGGGTCAGTGGGGCACGGCGCTGAGTATTGCATGCAGCATGTTCGAGATGGGCTGCGAAGTCTACATGGTGAAGGTGAGTTTCGAACAGAAGCCGTACCGGCGCTCGATCATGCAGACCTATGGCGCAAGCATCTACGCCAGCCCAACCGACCGCACCGAATTCGGGCGCAAATACCGCGCGGAACACCCGGACACCTCGGGCAGCCTCGGGATGGCCATCACCGAGGCGGTCGAGGCGGCAGTCGCCAGCGGCGGCTCGAAACGCTACAGCCTGGGCTCGGTGCTCAACCATGTACTGATGCACCAATCCATCGTGGGTCTCGAGGCCAAAGAGCAGATGGCCATGGCCGGCGACTACCCCGATATCATCATCGGATGTTGCGGCGGGGGCTCGAACTTCGCCGGCCTCGCGTTCCCCTTCCTCCACGACAAGATCACGGGCGATAAGGAGATCGACGTTATCGCCGTCGAACCCACCGCCTGCCCCACCTTGACCCGCGGCCTTTACCGCTACGACTTTGGCGACACCGGGCAAATGACCCCGTTGCTTCTCCAGTACACCCTCGGTCACCAGTTCGTGCCGCCCCCTGTCCACTCCGGCGGACTGCGCTACCACGGCGTCGCTGCACAGATCGCGCATCTCACGCGCCATGGCGTTATGCGTGCCACCGCCTACCACCAGAACCCATGCTTCGATGCGGGCCTCCTGTTCGCGCGCACCGAATGCATTGTGCCCGCCCCCGAGTCGAACCATGCCATTAAAGCCGCCGTTGATGCCGCCATCGCATGCCGGGAATCGGGCGAAGAAAAGACCATTCTCTTCAACCTCTCGGGCCACGGTCACTTTGATATGACCGCGTACGAGGCTTATTTCAACAACAAACTCGAGGATTTCGACCTCGACGACGAGACTATTCTGGAAGCCGAATCACACATCCCCGACGTGCCGATTCCCGGCGAGTAGTCCGCGCCGCCAGTACATACCGAAACCGCCCGCGGGTCATACCCGGCCCACGGGCGGTTTTCTATTGGCGCAATTCCCGAACCGTGCCACGCAACACGTTGCACGGCGCCGGCAAGCCAGATACATCGTGTGCGGCAAGGTGCCGGGAACAGCTTCCTTATGGCTTATACGGCACCGTGCCGGTCTCGTCCACCTCGTAACCCCAACGCGCGAGGTATACGGGGCCACGCTCGAAGTCATCATCCACCGCATCGAGCTTGGCATCGAGTGCCGACTCGAGCATGGCCTGCAGCTCCGCATGGGGGGGATCATTCACCAGGTTTTTCAATTGGTACGGGTCTTCCTCGTTGTCATAGAGCAGCCACGGCCCCTCGAGATCGCGCACATAGGTGTAGCGTTCAGTCCGAATGCCACGATACTCCTTACCACCGTTCGAGCGTTTCCACTCGCCGAACGGCTGGTAACACGCCAGCAATGCCGAATCTTCGGGCGCCTGCGCTTCACCGCGCCAATACGCCGAAAGGTCGCGCCCCTCGACGGCCGCCGGCGCCTCCGCACCCAGCAACCCGAGAATGCTCGGCATGAGGTCCGGCGACTCGACAGGATATGCGAGTTTGCGCCCACCATTACCAAACAACCGGGAAGACCGCAGCAGCAACGGCACACGGATGGACTCCTCGTAGGGCCGCTGTTTGCGCTGTTCACCGTGTGAACCGAGCATATCACCGTGGTCGCTGGTGAACACCACCAGTGTGTTCTCGGCTACGCCATGCACTTCGAGTGCATCAAGCAACCGCCCCAGCGCGTCATCAAGGGCGGTGCAATGCGCGTAATAGCCCGCAAGATCCCGGCGTGCCCCTTCTTCCATTTCCGGCGGCACATTCGGGCGCAACTCGAGTGTCTGCGGGTCGTACATGGCGTTGTACTTTTCCGGCGCCGTCTGGTAGGGATTGTGCGGCGGCCCCCACGAGAGGAACAGCGCAAAGGGCTCCGCTTCCTGCGACCGCGCCTCGATGTAGTCTACCGCCGCATCCGTTTGGGCAAAGGCGTCGTAGCCCTCCCACATCTTCGCCTCCGGCTTATCCCCGTAATACTTCGACTTGTTGTAATTGTGGGTACACTCGAGCACTTTCCAGAACTGGAACCCCTGCCGGCGCTCGGGGGGAATGTAGCTTGAACGGCCCTGCCCGTCGATGTGCCACTTGCCGATGTAGCCCGTGTGATACCCGGCCCCGTTCAGCGCCTCCGCGAACGATTTCACCTGCGGCCGCAGGTAGACGTCATTCATGAAAACGCCATGGGTCAACGGATACTGCCCGGTCATAAGCGTCCCGCGGTAAGGTGAGCACACCGGGCACCCTGACACCGTGTTTACACAGTTCACACTCTCCTGCGCCAATGCATCGATACGCGGTGTCTTCACGTTCGGATCGCCCATATAGCCCGTGGCCTGGGCACGCCATTGGTCGCCGAATACGAATACCAGGTTCAGCGGCTTCTCCCCCGACTTGTCCGCGCCACGCGCCATGGCCGACGTAAGCACGCCGGCCGCGGCCATGCCCAGGAATGTTCTCCGGTCTACGGTATTGCATTCTGGCATATGCTTTTACCTCCTTGAAACAGGATACCGCGGGCCGACACACACCGCAACAA
>CAZMVU010000072.1:0-21813 GCA_964569295.1 uncultured Nitrospirales bacterium | reverse complement strand
TCGCCTTCACCTTCGCCGCAGGAGAAGCGGGGGCCTGAACCGGGGGCATAGTTGTCTTCGGTGCCGCACTCGGAACGGTATCCGCCACTGTTAAAGAACTGAATGCTGCGCAGCAGTTCCGTCAGGCCAATGCGCCAGTCCTCGGGCGCATAGTCACTATCGTGAGGGGTACAGACGGTGCTGCCAGGCCCGGGTAGATAGCCGTCTTCGGTGGGGGAGTCGGCGCACTGTAGGCCGCCACTGTTGAAAAACTGTATAACCCGCAGCAACTCGGTGAGATCGATTTCGCCGGCCGGTTCCCGGGTGTCCGCGCTGTGGCGCGGTTCTGCAACGCCCAGTGTGCAGCCGAGCAGCAGGCTTACCAAAAGCACCGCCGCGGCGCGCATGATCATATGCATGTGATGTGTCCTCATGGAAACCGTCCACCACCCCACAAGCCACATCCCCCTGTGCTGAGCATAACACCGATAGGGGCACTTTATATTCGCGTTGTGCTAAAGGAACCCTCGCTTGCGAGGCTTCGGGTTCTGGAGCGTGATGACGCGGTCGTAGAAGGCGAGACGGTTGTCGAGCAGGAGCCGGCGTTCATCGGGCCAGAACATGGCTGGCGGGCTTTCGATGGGGAACCAGCCAAAGTCGAAGTGGTGCGCTTTGTCGAGGATTTCGCCTTCGCGCTGCCTTGTGAAGAAGAGGGCGTAGTGGTTAAAGGCCCAGTATTCCTTCTTCGAGTCCTGCCGCTCGAATGTGATGAAGTCGCCCAGGCGTTCGATCTCCGTGAGGCCCGCCTCCTCGTGGATTTCCCGGCGGGCGGCCTGTTCACAATCTTCGCCCTTCTGCATGCCGCCCTTGGGCAGGACGTAGCCATCGAGGAGGACGCCGCCGGCATCGATCTCGCGCACGAGCGCTACCCGCAGGTTTCCCCGCTCGATACGCACCACCACGCCCCCGGCGGCCTGCCGCTCGCCGTGCATGTCCGGTGGGCGCGTATACCAACTGTCATCTATCCAGGTCATAGGAATGCGTTCGCATTCACCTACAGCGGCGAGAGCAGGGCTTCCTGGTCTTCGTCGAGGTTGCTGTCGTAGACCTCCCAGGAGGTGGGCGGGCGTGTGCCGGCGAGGAACGCCTCGCGGAAATTGCCCCCCTCGATGCCGGTCTCGCGGCTGACGCTGAAAAAGTCCACCCCTTCAGGGGCCTTGAATTCACGCTTGGGCATGCCTTCATGGGCGGCAATCATGAACTGCGTCCAGATGGGGCAGGCGAGTCGGCCACCGGTGTAGTTGCTGCCTTGTCCGAGGGAGCGGTTGTCGCGGTAGCCGAGCCACACAATGGCGGTAAACTCCGGGGTGAAGCCGCAGAACCACACATTGCGGTTCTCGTTGGTGGTGCCCGTCTTGCCGGCGCGCGGGCGCTCGAGGTCACGGGAACGGGCGCCGGTGCCGTACGTAGCCACGCCCTCGAGCAGGTGGGTCACCACATAGGCGAGGTTGGCGGACATGGCGCGCTCGATGCGCTGTTCATTCTCGTATTCGTAGCGGGTGAGGCCGTCGCGGTTAAGTACCTCTGTCACCATGACGGGATCATAGCGCATACCCCTATTGGCGAAGCAACTGTAGGCCACGCAATGCTCGAGCGGGATGAAATCCGGCGTACCGAGGGCAACCGTAAGGCCGGCCGTGTCGTCGATCGGCGTCGATATGCCGCAACGGTTCAGGAGCGCACGCACTTCGGGCAGTCCGACCCGCTCGATGAGCTTGATGCTGATAATGTTTACGCTCTTCTCGAGGGCGCGCCGCAAGGTGATGGGCCCGGCGTAGTCGTTGCCGAAGTTATGTGGACGGTAGGGGCGGCCCAGGCCGTCGTAGCGCACGATAGGCTCGTCAATCATCACGGTCGAAGGGGTCAGACCGTTACTGAGGGCCACCGCCCAGACAAACGGTTTCACGCTCGAACCCGGCTGGCGCTTGGCCTGGGTCACGGTGTTGTATTTCTGCTCCTCGAAATCACGTCCCCCCACCATAGCCCGCACAAACCCCTGGTATGGATCCCGGTTGTCTATGCACACGAGTGCGCCACTCACGGGCATGAACTCCTCGAGCCGGCCACGCGCTTCGAGAGACTCCTTCTTCTTTTCGTCAAACGCATCGAGGGCGGTCAGCAGGACTTCTTCCGCCGCGCGCTGCATGCGCATATCGATGGTGGTATGGATTTCGAAACCTTTGCCGAACACGGCGTCCATATCGTAACGATCGAGCAGAAACCGGCGCACTTCCTCGACGAAATACGGCGCTTTGAAACGGTTCGGCTGCCAGACATCCGTTTGCCCCTCCTCGAACGCCGCCCGCTCTTCCGCTGTCACGACCGAAGCCTCTATATCCTCCGCCATGGCCTGTTCATATTTCTCCTGGCCGATGAAGCGGCAGTCGTCGAGCATCTGCCGCAACACGACGCCACGCCGCTCGAGCGCGGCCTCGGGATTCACCAGCGGATTCTGGCTGTTGGGCGCGCGGGTAATGCCGGCGAGCAGCGCGGCCTCCGCCAAAGTCAGGTCGCGGCAGCTCTTGTTGAAGTATTGCTGCGAGGCGGCCTCGACGCCGTAGGCGCTCTTGCCCAGAAAAATCTGGTTCAGGTACAGCTCGAGGATTTCGTCCTTCGTGAACTGGCGCTCGACCTGCAAGGCGACGACGGCCTCGCGAAGCTTACGCTTGTACGACACCTCCGTGCCGACCTCGAGGGGCTCGATGTTGCGCACCACCTGCTGGGTAATCGTGCTGGCGCCGCGCGGCCGCCGGCTCTGCAAGTTGTCGATGAGCGCGCTCGCGATGGCCAGCGGGTTCACGCCCTTGTGTTCGTAGAAGAGCTGGTCTTCCGTGGCTATAAATGCCTTTTGCACATGCAGAGGAATCTCGCTGAGGCGCAGGAGCTGGCGCTGCTCCTCCATGAATTCGCCCAGCAGTTCGCCATCCCACGAGTAGACCTTGCTGCCCACGCGCGGCCGGAACTCCTCCAACACGGCGATGGTCTCCTTCGCATCCTCGAGCACATACACGAAGCCGCCCATCGCACCGCCCCAAACGGCGCCCACGATGAGCGCGAGAAAAAAGAACAGCAGCCCGCAGCCGCGCCGTGGCCGGATTTGTACCTGCGAATCGTCCATAATCAAAGCTTATCATCCCGGGCGCTGCCGGAGAAACCAGCGCCGGCTTTAGTATCCCTGTGGCGGGGGCGCGGTTCCCTGTTCTGGGGGCAATACCGCCCACCACCGGCACAGGGCATACTGCACCAGCACCGCGCCGGCCGCGTCGGCAAGCACATCCCACACGTCCAATGTGCGGCCCGGCACGAACCACTGATGCACTTCGTCGCTGACGCCGTAGGCCGCCGCAAAGATGACGGGCACATAGAAAAGGGTGCGGGGGCTGTATGCCCGTTGCGAACGCCGCATCCCGATGCCCACGGCCGCGGCCAGCCCGCCGTAGAGCACGGCGTGCCCCGCCTTGTCCGCTCCGGGGAACCGGCTTATGCCCGGCGCCGGGTTCGGGCTGGCGGAAAGCATGAACAGGGCCGCACAGTAGACGGCAACCAGCATGTAGTAACGCAGGGCCACGGTGGTGCTCCATAAGCGTTGGGCGGTGATTACGCGCTTCGTGTGCCACAACCCCAGGCGGGCGATGCGACACACGCCGTGCGGCGGCCGCCATTTTACCCGCCTATAGCCGGATCACGGGTTGCGCTGTATGCAATCAAGCAAAAAAGCGCGGTTCCGCTGGCTTGTCAAGGCGTCCCGGGCGACTTTGTCCGGGTCAAATTGACTGAGCAAGGCCTGCTTCATTTCGGCAGCTATCTCCGCACAGCCAGGCGCGCTTATCAGGTTCTCGTATTCGTTCGGATCCTCGGCCACGTTGTACAGGCGTTCCTCATGGCCATGCACATAGACATACTTATAGTTCCCCGAGCGCATGGAAAAGCAGGGCGCAAGCACCCCTTCTCCGTGATACTCGCAGAACACCGGCCGGTCTTCAAGCGGCGCACCGGTGGTTATGGCCGGCACCAGGCTGCGCCCCGGGAGCTCTTTGGGAACGGGCGCCTGTGTCATTTCGGCAAAGGTGGGAAACAGGTCCACCAGGGAAACCAGTTCCGAAACATGCCTTTGCTGCTCCTGCCCGCCCGGAAGCACAAATATAAGCGGAACCCGGATGGACCATTCGTAGAAATAGCGCTTCTGCAACATGCCCCGTTGGCCGAGCATGTCACCGTGATCGCTGGCGAACACGATGGCGGTATCCTCCGCCAGGCCATTCGTTTGCAGCGTTTGCAGCAATTCCCCGACCCGCTGGTCCAGATCATACACCATGCCGTAATAGGTCTCATACAACCAGCGCAGGTTTTCCGGCTGCATCATGGCATCGCGCACTTCGGGGACATAGTGGAATGTGTTCAGCCAGGCGTCCATCGGCCCGTGACACGTATCCACACCCTCGGGTACCTGCGGAATCGGCAAGTCCTTGCCGCGGAACGGCGCCTTGAATTGCTCGGGAATCCAGAACGGATTGTGCGGTGCATGGTAGGAGACGCAACAAAAGAACGGGGCATCGTCACGGCTTTTCCCGCCCAGATACGCCAGCGCTTTCTCGTGAATGTCTTCGTCTGCGTCGTAGTGATGCGGATAGTGCGCCCATTTCTCCGAATTCACATAGCTCGGCCCCATCCAGTCCACCCCGACGGGATTGCCCCGCGCGGGCTTCTCCCAGGACCAGGCCAACTGGTACACATCCTTGATATTGAAACCGGTTACGTAATCCGATTCCCAGGCAATGCGCCGGTTGAATCCATGCCATTGGTCGTGGCCGGCATAGTGCAGCTTGCCGATAGCGGTGGTGTCATAGCCTGTCGCGCGCAGGGCATAGGGTATGGTCGGCCATTCAGCCGAGAACTCGGCCGCATTATCGAACGCGCCCAGGTCCGCCACATAGCGGCCGGTCATCAGCGATGCGCGCGACGACGCGCACAAGGGCGAGTTGCAGTAGGCATTATCGAAGACCGTGCCGGCGGCAGCCAGGGCATCCAGGTTGGGCGTGGCGCCGGCCTGATCGCCATAGGGTCCGGTCACGAAAGGTACAAGGCTATCCGATGTGATGAAAAGAATGTTCATACAGTTGGCTTTCCCCTCGGCAAAAAAGCGCTTTGTACAACGCGCCTGGCGTATCGTTCGGCCCTGCCGATGACACAGGAACTGCGGGTCTAAGGTAGCCCCAAAATAACCCCTTCCCTCACGCAAAGGCAAACATCTGCCAGCCGCCGGCCGTGTGCAGCCTGTTTTCCGCGCGCCGGTTCTCCGGCTGCGTGACATGATGCGGCACCCCCGGCATCACGGTGCGGGCAATGCCAAACATGAGCCCGTGTCTAGCACGACAATCTCGCCGGCGTAAAGCGAAAATGTGGCTACCGGCGCCATATTTCCATATTCTCACCCATATGCTTCATCCGGCCTCACGATTCGACATTTCCATTTGTTTCACGTATTATGCGTCTCCATTTTTCAGGCAAAGGATACGCACATGAAACCCAAGATTGAACGGGCGGTTCTGAGCTGTTACGACAAGACCGGCGTTGTCGAACTGGCGCGCTTGCTGCAGGATTTCGGCGTCGAGATCATCAGCACCTCAGGTACCCTCAAGGTATTGCAAGAGGCAGGCATCGACGCGCTGAGCATCGCCGATTTCACGGGGGTCCCCGAGCTGATGGACGGGCGGGTGAAATCGCTGCACCACAAGGTGCATGCCGGCCTGCTCGGCATCCGCGATAACAAGGTGCATGTCGAGCAGCTCCAGGCCTACGGCTTGAAGTGGATCGATATGCTCGTGGTGAACCTGCATCCGCTCGAGGGCATTACCCACAAACCCGGCGCCACGGCGGACGAAGTCTTCGAGCAGACGGATATCGGCGGGGCCGCCATGATCCGATCGGCGGCCAAGAACTTCCGCTACGTCACCGTCGTGGTGAGTCCCGCGCATTACGCGAAGGTCATGCACGAAATGCGCGCCCACGAGGGGGCCGTCTCGTTCGCGACGCGTTACCGCCTGGCCCAGGATGCCTTCGAGTCCACCGCAGCTTATGACCGCAACCTGGCCGAGTACTTCCAGCGCACCGAGCCGCCTGTCGAGTAGCCCATAGATCATCGGTTGTGGCCGGTCTCCAGACCGCACCACAACGGTACGAGGAGCCAAGACCCATGCATGTTCTCGTAGTGGGCGGGGGAGGCCGCGAACACGCCCTTGCCTGGAAGATCGCCCAAAGCCCGGAAGTACAGGCTGTCTTCGCGGCGCCCGGCAACCCGGGCATCGCGCGGATGCCCAAGGGCCGCTGCGCCGCGGTGGGCGTGAATGACTTCGAGGGTATCGAAGCGCTCATCCGCGAGGAAAAAATCGCCCTTACTGTCATCGGCCCCGAAGATCCGCTGTGCAACGGCATGGCCGACCGGCTTTCTGCAAAGGGCCACACGGTCTTCGGTCCGGGTGCCGGCGCCGCGCGCCTCGAGGGGAGCAAGGCCTTTGCCAAGGATTTCATGGCGCGCCACCACATCCCCACTGCGGCGTATGCCGCATTCGAGCAGGCCGGCGCCGCGCTCGACTATGTGCATGCGCAGGGCCTGCCGATCGTTGTCAAGGCTGATGGTCTCGCGGCGGGCAAAGGGGTCACCGTGTGCCATACCGTGGCCGAGGCACACGAGGCGATCAACCGGTGCATGGTCGACAAGGCCTTCGGCGACGCCGGCAGCCGGGTTATCATCGAAGAATGCCTGACGGGAGAGGAGGCGAGTATCCTCGCCTTTTGCGATGGTACGCGCGCGATACCCATGGTCACGAGTCAGGATCACAAGCCCGTCTACGATGGGGACGCCGGACCGAACACGGGCGGCATGGGCGCTTATTCGCCGGCCCCGGTGGTGACGGACGCCCTGCAGGCGCGCATCGAGCAGGAAGTGCTCGCGCCGGTCGTGGCGGGCATGGCCGCCGAGGGCACACCGTACCGCGGCATTCTCTACGCCGGGCTCATGATCACCGATGCCGGCCCCAAGGTTATCGAGTTCAACGTGCGCTTCGGCGACCCGGAGACACAGGTGGTGCTGCCGCGTATGACCAGCGAGATCGTGCCCATCTTCATGGCGTGCGCCTGCGGCGGTTTGAAGCAGGCTGCCATTGCCTATGACGACGGCGCATGTGTGACCGTGGTCATGGCGAGTGGCGGCTACCCCGGCAGCTATGAGAAGGGCAAGGTCATCACGGGTATCGAGGAAGCCGAGGCGGACAAGGGTGTCATGGTGTTTCACGCCGGCACCCGCCTGGACGGTGACGTTCTGCGCACCAACGGCGGGCGCGTCTTGAACGTTACCGCCGCTGCGGACACGGTACCCGAAGCCATTGGCAAGGCCTACGCCGCCGTCGAGAAAATCCACTTCGATAATGCCCACTACCGCACCGACATCGGACGCAAAGCGCTCGATCGCCTCGGTATGGGCGGCTGACACCCCGGTCCGCCAATCAGAGGCAAGCAGTCGCTTCTATCAACGGGGTACCGCCCGTTGCGCGAGCACCTTATGCGATGACATCCGAGTTTGAAAACCAGCCGCCCGCAACCGCCTTTCACGCCGAAGCCGTGCGTGTTTTGCGTGATGCGCTCGACGCGCCCGCCGGCACGCGCATTGTGCGCGCCGAGTTGCCGCTGCCGGACATCGAGCCTCTGGCATGGTTGCGGGCGCACCCCGCGCACACGCAGTATTATTGGTCGGATCGCAAAAACGATTTCACGATGGCGGGCGTGGGCGAGGCGGATGTATTGGCGCCGGAGGCAGGAGAAGACTACCGCCTGGAGGAGGTCTTCGCGACGATGCGCCGGCGGCTCGACAAACGGCGGCCCAGCCTGCGGTACTACGGCGGACTCCGGTTTCACCCGGGGGAACCACGCACGGAATTGTGGAAGGCCTTTCGCGATTACCGGTTCGTTGTGCCGCAATTCGAGGTGGTCCGCCGCATGGACGGCACCTTCTTTGCCATCAATGTGCGGCCCGCGGCCTACGCCAGCGACGACGACGCCCTGGTGGCGGTAGCGGAGCAATTGCACGCAATCACCCCGGAGCCGGTGGCCGCACCGGTGACACTGCCCGCCGTGGTGCGCCGGCACGACAATCCCGACTGGCGCGGGTGGGACCGGCTGGTGAGGTCGGCCCTGGATGCTATCGAGAAGACCGGGCTGCGCAAGGTGGTCCTCGCGCGGGAGACGCACTTCACTATGGCAGGCGCACTGGATCCGGTGGACCTGCTTACCCAGTTGTCGCGCCGCAGCGTAAACGCCTTCCAGTTCTGCTTCCATCCGGCGCCGGACCGCGCATTCGTCGGCGCATCGCCCGAGCGGCTGTATAAGCGCGTCAGCACCTACCTTCAGAGCGAAGCCATCGCGGGGACGCGGCCGCGCGGCCGGACCGATGAAGCGGACCGGCAGTTTGCGCAGAAGCTGCTCGATAGCGATAAGGAGCGGCGCGAGCATGCTTTCGTGGTGGACATGCTGCGAGGGCATTTTGAACAGTTGTGCGAGACGATGTACTGCGAAGATACGCCCGGTATTCTGCGGCTGCGGAACTGCCAGCACCTGCGCACGCGCATGGAGGGCCTTCTTCGCGATCCCCACGCCGACGCGGCGCTGCTCCACACGCTGCACCCGACCCCGGCGGTAGGCGGGGAACCCCGGCCCCTGGCGCTGCGCTGGCTCGAGGAGCACGAGCCTTTCGATCGCGGCATCTACGCATCCCCCACGGGTTGGGTCGGCGCCAACGCGGCGGAGTTCTGCGTGGCCATTCGTTCCGGACTTGTGTTAGGCGATCGGTTGGTGCTGTACAATGGCGCCGGCATCGTGCCGGGGGCGGACCCGGCGGAGGAGTGGGACGAAATCCAAAGCAAGATGGGCAACTTCCTGAGTGTGCTGACGGGCGGGTAACACCTGGTGTTGCTTTGGACGCGGCCCGGATCATGTTGTTGAAAACCATGTTTGAAACCGCGGCGAATCGCAATCAGTTGTGGGCGCGCCTGCTCGTGAGCGAGTTGGTACGGGCGGGGGTGTGCGGTTTTGTGCTGTCGCCGGGCGCGCGCAGCGCACCGCTCACGCTGGCCGTCGCCGAGCATCCCGGTGCGGCGCACACCATGCACTATGACGAACGGGGGGCCGCTTTCCATGCGCTGGGCTGGGCCCGGGCGACGGGGCGTCCCGCCGTACTCGTGTGTACCTCCGGCAGCGCGGCGGCGAACTACATGCCCGCCGTCGTGGAGGCGGCACAATCCCACACGCCGCTTGTTGCGCTCACGGCAGACCGGCCGCCCGAGCTGATCGCGTGCGGCGCGAACCAGGCCATCGACCAGACCAAACTCTTCGGGGACTACGCGCGCTGGTTCTTCGAACTACCGTGCCCCACGCTGGAGATTGCGCCGGCCTTCGTGTTGACCACGGCGGACCAGGCCGTGCGCCGGAGCCTTGCGCCGCCCGCAGGGCCTGTGCATCTGAATTGTCATTTCCGCGAACCCCTGGCGCCCACACCGGAACCGCACGATTTCAAAGACTATCTCGCGCCCCTCGCCACGTGGATGGCGCAGAACACGCCCTTCACCCAATGGCATACAGCCCGGCGTGTTCCCGGCGGCCCGGTTACCTTGCCGGCCCTGCCCGGTGAGCGTGCCGGCGCCATGCGCGGCATCGTGGTCATCGGCCGCCTTACACACGAGACCGACCGCGCGGCGGTGGCCCATTTCGTGCAACGCCTCGGTTGGCCGGTCTTCCCGGACATTGCGTCAGGCCTTCGCTTCCAGGCGGGCGCGCCTTTCGTTTCCCACTACGACCAGCTTCTGCTGTCCAGCCGCTTCTGCGCCCATTGCCGGCCCGATTGCGTGCTGCATATTGGCGGCGCAGTCACCTCGAAACGCCTTGTGCAACATCTGGCTGCGTTGCGCATGCCCTTTGTGCATGTGGCCGAACACCCGCTGCGCCATGATCCGCAGCACCAGGTAACGCATCGCATCGAGGCGGACATTGCGGCGTGGTGCGAAGCGGCCGGGGACGCGGCATGGCCGGCGCCCGCCGATGCGCCATGGTGCGGCCCCATCCACACCGCCAATGCCGCCGCAGCCCAGTGCATTGCCCGGCAGACCCCCCAGACCGCCTGCAACGAGATTGCCGTGGCCCGTGCGGTGTGCGCCCGGGCGCCCGCAGCCAGCCTGCTCTTTCTCGGCAACAGCATGCCCGTGCGCGATGCGGACATGTACGCCGCACCGCGTGAGGATCCGCCCCGGATTGCCGTGAGCCGTGGCGCCAGCGGCATTGACGGCAACATCGCCACGGCGGCCGGCTATGCACGGGGAACGGGCGCTCCGGTGACGGCCCTGCTCGGCGACCTTGCGGCTTTGCACGACCTGAACTCGCTCGCACTGTTGCGCGGACTCGATACGCCCTTCGTCCTGGTGGTCATCAACAACGACGGGGGCGGCATTTTCCATTTTCTGCCGGTCGCCGAAGCGCACGCCCTGTTCGATCCATACTTCGGCACGCCCCATGGCATGGACTTTGCCCATGCCACCGAACAGTTTGGGCTCGGCTATGCGCGGCCGGCCTCGATGCCGGATTTCACAGCGGCCTACGACGCGGCGTTGACAGCGGGCGCGCCGGTGCTTATCGAAGTAACAACGAACCGCGCGGCGAACAGCGTGCTTCACCGGCATGTGCAGGCGCGCGTGGCCGCGGCAGCCGGGGACACCTTCGAAGCATGAGCGAATCACGGATGTACCTGCATTGCACGGTCAACGGGGCCGAAGATGCGCCGCCGCTGGTGTTCCTCCACGGTTTCATGGGCAACACAGGTGACTGGGACCCGATAGTGCATGAATTGCGAGAGGACTTCCGCTGTATCTGCTTCGACCTGCCGGGACACGGCCGGTCGGCATCAGCGCGGGGGGATATGGCGCAAACCTGCGATGCTATCGTGGGACAGCTCGCGGCCCGTGATATCCGGCGCTTCGGCCTGACCGGCTACAGTATGGGCGGCCGCATCGCACTCTACCTCGCATTGCACTACCCCGGGCAGGTCGAGAGGCTGTTACTCGAGTCCGCCTCGCCGGGTATCCGCAGCCATGGCGAACGTTTACACCGCGCCTCGGCGGATGCCGCACTCGCCAGGCGGCTTGATGCGATGGGCATGGCGGACGGTTCCGGTTTCGAAGCGTTCGTGAAGGCCTGGTACGCGAAGCCGCTGTGGACGTCCTTGCAAGAGCGGCCCGCGTTGCTGGAACGGGTGATGCAGCGGCGGCGGCAGAATGAACCAGCGGCGCTCGCGCAGGCATTGCGCACCTTGGGCGTGGGTGAACAGCCGAGCCTTTGGGACGAGCTGGCGCGGTATACCGCGCCGGTGCGGTGCGTGGTGGGCGCCCACGACGCCAAGTATTGCCGCATCGCGCAAGAGATGCGGGTATGGGCGCCGCCTGTCAGCGTGGTCACCGTCCCGGACTCCGGCCACGATGTGCACCTCGAGACGCCCGGGGAATATGTGCGGCATGTACGCGATTTCTTTTCCCAGTAGCCGTAATACGAAGTGAAGGGAGAACCTCATGGCCACAGTGATCTGGCAATCCGCCGGCGACTACACCGAGATTCTGTATGACAAAGCGGCAGGCATCGCCAAAATAACCATCAACCGGCCACATGTACACAACGCGTTCACGCCCACCACGAACGACGAGATAAGCGACGCCCTGCGCAACGCCGAGCGGGACCCGCAGATTGGCGTGATCATCCTCACCGGCGCGGGCGGCCAGGCGTTTTGCTCCGGCGGCGATCAGAAGGTGCGCGGCGAGAAAGGCTACAAAGACGCCCGGTCCGGCGCACAACGGCTCAACGTGCTCGACCTGCACATTCAGATTCGCCGCTGCCCAAAGCCCGTCATCGCCATGGTGGCCGGCTGGGCCATCGGCGGCGGATGCATACTCGCGTATATCTGCGACCTGACCATTGCCGCCGACAACGCCCGCTTCGGCCAGACGGGCCCGCAGGTAGGCAGTTTCGATGCGGGCTACGGCTCCGCACACCTCGCGCGTATGGTCGGGCAGAAAAAGGCGCGGGAAGTCTGGTTTCTCTGCCGCCAGTACGACGCTGAACAAGCACGGGAGATGGGCATGGTCAATACTGTTGTGCCCCTTGCCCAGCTCGAAGCAGAGACCGTGCAGTGGTGCCGCGAAATCCTCGCCAACTCGCCCACGGCCATCGCCTGTTGCAAGGCCGCCATCAACGCCGACGAAGACGGTCAGGCAGGACTCATGCAACTCGCCGGCTACGCCACCGGCCTCTTCTACCAAACCGAAGAAGGGCAGGAAGGACGCAACGCCTTCAACGAAAAGCGCAAACCGGACTTCGGGAAATTCCGCGTGTAGTTACGCGCACCCATGTTCCCGGAGCGTTGCCCAAGGCTATCAGGGTATGGTCCTTCGGGCCGGAAGAGTGCACCCCTGTTGTGGCCGGTCTTGTATCTCCTGACCGTCGGATTCGCGCCGGCGTTCTTTTCCTTCCACATCTTCCTTGCCGACCGCCATGGCCAGCAAGGCATCGCGCAGCAAATCGCCGTGGTCGTTGAGGTCTTCATACCCCGGCGCAATGCTCTGTAGACCCGGTGGCGGATAAGTTCCTCGAGCGTATGCTCAATAAGTTCCGGGTCGCGGTAGCCGGTGAAACACTGTGCGAACTCATCAATGATATTGAGCTGCGCATCCACCTCCCGGATTAAGAGCACACCACCGTCCGAACTGACCCGCCCACCATCGAAATCAGCTTCCACTTTGCGCCGGCCATGGCCTTGGAAATGCATTTGTGATTCGTTACACTGTGTTTCCATCGGGTTGGGTTCCTCTTTGTGGCTAAGTCTTTTGCCCACTATAACTTAGGCCACAGAATCCGCCCGATGGCTTCGGGGCTGGTGAGATATTCGGGCTAGCAGTTCCCGCTATCCGGGCCTGTATGGGACTTGCACCCTCAAGTGAAAGCGCCCTGCCGGGTGTACCAAAAAGAAACCCGCCCATCCGTAGATGGGCGGGCGTTTCTTAAAAAAGAGGCCCCCGACAGAGGCGACATAGAGATGTAAGGCAAAATGAACGAGGGGTTGGAGAATGATCGTCTTTAAGAAGGTGTGTGTTGCCGCCTCTTCAATTGTCAGGGGCCCGTAAACGGTGCTCGATGGGATTATACCACATCGGCTCGAGAATGCAAGCCCGAATCAACTTTTTTTTGCGGCCTCCTCGATGGCCATTTGTATGGCGGCGGTGGAGATGGCGCCGTGCGCCATTTGTTTCACTGCAACACCGTCGTCGACCACTAGAAACTGTGGTGATTGGTGACGCACCCCCAGCCGGCGGGCGATCTCGTTCGAGACCGGCCGCGCCTCGATGACCTTTACCAGGTACACCGGTGCAGCACTGCCGCCTGCCTGCTCGTGGTATTGCGCCACCTGCCGGTGCGCGGCAGCGGAGAGGGGGCAGGTGGTGCTGTGCTTGTAGATCGCGATGGAAGTTTGCGCACTGTGGTCTAATGCCCGGTCGAGGTCTTCGATACACTTCAATTCGATCACGCCGTACTCCTTCAGGCTGTGTTTGCCGGGCCCGAGAACCAGGCCCTTAAGCCAGTTTAACATGCGCATTTGTTCCTTTACAGGCGCGGGCGTTCGCGCATTCGCGCACCGGTTTTTGACCGTTTCCGAATTATAATGCTATACTTTGCGCCGAGCATTCCGGCTTGGCCGCGGCGGTGATCACCGTGCATGCCGGGCCTTCGAAACCACCGGACCGGTACCGCCATGTCTCAGCAGAAAGCCTACATACGCACCTACGGGTGCCAGATGAACGAGCACGACAGCGCACGTATGCAGCGGGTGCTCGAGTCAGCGGGCTATGTTCCCACCGATACGCCGGACGATGCGAGCCTCATCCTGGTGAACACGTGCAGCGTGCGGCACAATCCCGAGAACAAGGTATACAGCCTGTTGGGCGCGCTCCGGGCACGCAAGGAAGCCGACCCGGGCATCATCATCGGCGTGGCGGGCTGCGTGGCGCAACAGGAGGGCACACACATCCTCTCGCGCGAACGCACGGTTGATCTGGTCTTCGGCCCGGACAACATGTTCCGCTTGCCGGAGTTTATCGAGCGCGTTCAGGCAGGCGAGCGGGTCTGCGAGACGGGCTGGATGCCGCGCCAGGGGAACATACAGAATTTCATCCCCGAGGAGTGGGTCGAGCAGGGGCACGTGGACGGCGCGAAGGCCTACATCGCCATCACCAAGGGCTGCAACAACAGGTGCACCTTTTGCATCGTGCCGGCGACCCGCGGCCGCGAGGTGAGCCGCGAGCCCGGGAACCTGCTGCGGGAAGCGCGCAGCCTCGTGGCGAAGGGCGCACGGGAAATCTGGCTGCTGGGCCAGAACGTGAATTCCTACCGTGCGGCGAAGGACTACCGGTTCTATGAGTTGCTGGATGCCATGTCGCAGGTCGAGGGGCTGGCGCGGCTGCGGTTTACCTCGCCCCACCCGAAAGACTGGAACAACGCGCTGAGCGATCTCATGGCGGCGCGGAAAACCATCTGCAACCACCTGCACCTGCCGTTTCAGGCGGGCAGTGACCGCATTCTCGCGCTCATGCGCCGCAACCACCGGCTCGAGGATTACCTCGACAAGATACGCTATTTGCAGGCTGTCGTGCCGGATGTCGAACTGAGCACGGATCTCATCGTCGGCTTCCCCACCGAAACCGAGGAAGACTTCGCGCGCACGCTCGAGTGCCTCGAGGCGGTGCGGTTCAGCCAGGTTTTCTCGTTCAAGTACTCGCCACGACCCGGCACCATAGCCGCCGGTATGCCCGACGACGTGCCCCGGGACGTGAAGGAGGAGCGCCTCACCCGGGTTATCGCGTTGCAAGAGCGCATCAACCGGGAAAAGCAGGCGGCGTTGATCGGCACGGCCCAGGAGGTGCTCATCGATGGCGCACACCCGAAGCAGCGCCACGTGATGAACGGGCGCACCGAGGGCTACCGGCCAATCAGCGTGCCGGGTACGCAGCTCGATGTGGGTGACGTGGTCACCGTGCGCGTGACCGGCTACCACAATCACTGGCTCGAAGGGGAACCGCTTTCGGCGGCAGTCGGCCTGTAATTTCCGGCGCCATCAACGCCGGAAGGAGGATGCACGTGATGTCAGGCGCTTTTCACACCGGAACCGTGGTGACATCGACTGAAGGACCGTTGCGGCTGTTGTGCCGCTGGACCGCCCGGGGGCTGGCGGTGTTGCTCATGCTGATGGTGATCGTTTTCGCGGTGTATGAGGGCGTGCCGAACCCGTTTCTCGTTTCATGGCACGAGAATGTGACCAACGGCCTGTTCGGCCTGATGTTTCTCGGACTCTACCTGGGCCTGCAGTTCGAACGCCTCGGGGGGGTGGTGGTGCTGGCGGGCTTTGTTGGCTTCACGGCTGCCACCTATGCGATTACCCACAGCCTTTGGCTCGGGCCGGTGCACACCTTGTTCGCGGTGGCCGGCGTGTTGTATCTCTTGGGCCGGCGCGTGCCGCCGGAACGCCGGGGCTTTTAGTCCGCCCCCATTGCCATCCGTCTCAATATCGAGGAAGTACCCATGCGCATCGATGTTACGCCCAGCAACGAACTCGTCTTTGCCCAGGAGAACAACTGCCTCGTGTTGCCGCTGTTCTTCAAGGATTTTCCGTTCAACAGCGATCCCCTTCTCGAAGCGGATGAAATCACGCTGCAAACCCTCGCGGACCGCGGCGTGATCACGGGCGCGGCGCAGGAAACATACTACCTGCCCACACCGGCCGGCAGCTACCACGGCATCCTGATCGCCGGGCTGGGCAAGCGCGATCGCTTCACCCCCGAGGCGTTGCGCCGTGCTGCCGGCAAAGCGGTCGGCGCGCTGCGGCAAAACCGGATCGAGCATGTCTATTTCGACCTCAGCCACCACGAGGATCTGGCGGCGGCGCCCTTTATCGAGGGGGTGTTGTTCGGCCAGTACGACTTCGATCTGTACAAGGCGCGTGATGAAGACACGCAGCCGCCGGTCTATGTAGACCGCATCGAAGTGGTGATACCGCCCGACGCGGATTGCGCCGGCGTGCAGGCTGCATGCGACGAAGCGGCCGTGCTGTGTCTTGCCGCGAATGGAGCCCGGCACCTCGCCAACACGCCGGCCAACGACATGACACCGGCGGCGCTGGCGGAATTCGCAGCGGGCATCACCCGGGAGTCCGCGTGTACGTGCGAGGTGCTCGAGCAGGCGCAACTCGCGTCGCTCGGCATGAACGCCTTGATCGGCGTCGCGCGTGGCGGCGGTGCACCACCCAAGCTGATTATCCTGCGTTACCACCACCGGGACGACGCGAAAACGCTCGCCCTGGTGGGCAAGGGGGTCACGTTCGATAGCGGGGGAATCTCGATCAAGCCGTCCGCCGGTATGCACGAGATGAAGTTCGACATGTGCGGCGCGGCGGCGGTGCTGTGCACGATGATGGCCGTGGCCCAGTTGCAACCCGCCGTCAATGTGATTGCGCTCGTACCGGCTGTCGAGAACAAGCCCGACGCCGAGGCCATGGTGCCCGGCGACATCGTGAAGGCGTACAACGGCAAGACCATCGAGGTGCATAACACGGATGCCGAGGGCCGGCTCATCCTGGCCGATGCACTCGCCTTCGCTGTCGACAAATTCCGGCCCGATGCCATGGTCGACGTGGCCACGCTCACCGGCGCGGCCATTGTGGCGCTCGGGCATTGCGCGGCCGCGGGGATGTCGAACAGCGACGACGTGTGGTCGGCCATCGAGAAAGCGGCCGGGGCCACGGGCGAACGGGTATGGCGGCTGCCGCTGTGGGACGATCACCGCGAGATGGTAAAAGGCGTCCATGCGGACCTGTGCAATATCGGGCCGGAGAAGCAGGCCGGCACAATTGTCGCTGGCGCGTTTCTCGAGAATTTCGTGGGCGATGTGCCCTGGGTCCACCTCGATATCGCCGGCACGGCCTGGGGCGGCAAAGGTGTTTCCCATCTCGACCCGAAGCACGCCACCGGCTACGGCGTGCGCTTGCTCACCCGCTGGATTCTCGACGAGGTGCCGTAAGACGGGCAGCCACGCATCCGCGGCGTTGCGGTGGATATGGCACGGCCGGGTTATGCCGGCCGCCGCGCGTCTGCGAATATGCTCTGGTCAGGATTTGTTGCAAACAGCACACCTTGGTGTGAAGAACAAACCCTGAAACAGGATGGAGCATGCATATGATGCGAACATTACCCGCTATCAGTTTCCTGGCCGCCGCCCTTCTCATGGCGCCCATGGTATTGGCCGCCCCCGTCAGCGACACCAGTGCGTATACCCTGGCCAACTGCCCCGTATCCGGCGCGGAGCTGGGGAGTATGGGCGATCCCGTGGTGAACGCGTACGACGGGCGCGAGGTGCGGTTCTGCTGTGACGGCTGCGTGCCGAAGTACGAAGAAGACCAGGCGAAGTACGACGAGAAGATCGACAAGCAGATCGTCGCCCAGCAAAAGGAGCGCTACCCGCTCGATACCTGCGTGGTGAGCGGCGAGAAGCTCGGCAGCATGGGCGATCCGGTCGAGTACGTCCACGAAAACCGCCTGGTGCGCTTGTGCTGCGCTGGCTGCACCGGCAAGTTCGAGAAAGACCCCGAGGCGCACATCGCGAAGATCGATGCCGCCGTCGTCGAGCAACAAGGTGAGGACTATGCCGCCGAAACCTGTGTCGTCATGACAGAGAACGAACTCGGCGGCACCCCGACGGACTTCGTCGTCGCAAACCGCCTCGTGCGCTTGTGCTGCAACGGCTGTGTGGACGACGTGAAGGCGGAACCGGTAAAATATCTAGACGCTGTCGAGAAGGCGGAGTGAGCAGCCACTGAAACAGGTGCAATAGCAGAGAAGGCATGCCCGCGAAGACCGAAGACAAACCCTACAGCAACGCACTCTTCGTCGATTTCGTCGCACTCCTGCGGGAGTACGGCGTGCCGGCGAGCGTGAAGGACCTCCTCGAACTGAATACAGGGCTCGAGAAGGGGCTGGTCGAATCGCTGGACGACCTGTTTGTCTTCATGCGCCTGTGCTTCGTGCGCCGCTCGGAGCACATGGACGCCTACGAGCGCGCCTTCGCCTGCTACTTCTTCGGCATCGACATCCCCGCGGTGGCCGAGGGCGACCCGGAGCTGTTCAACACCAAGCAGTTCCGCAAGTGGCTCGAGCAACAGATGCGCGAAGGCAAGCTGCCCGGCCGCGCCCTCTGGCAGTATGACCCGGAAGAGCTCATGAAGCGCTTCTGGGACACCGTGCGCGAGCAGATGGAGGCGCACCACGGCGGCTCCCGCTGGATCGGCACGGGGGGCAACTCGCCCTTCGGCCACAGCGGCAACAGCGAGCGGGGCGTGCGCGTGCATGGCCAGTCCGGCAACCGCACCGCCCTCAAGGTCATCGGCGACCGGCGGTATGTCAAATACTCCGACAAGAACCGGCTGCGCGCGGAGAACCTGCGCCAGGCCCTCGAGTCGATGAAACACATGAAGGCCGAGGGCCCGCGCGACCGCCTCAACATCGACGAGACCATCCGCCGCACCAGCAAGAACGGCGGCGAGATCGACCTCATCTTCGAGCGCGACATCCGCGACAAGATATCCGTGGTGCTGCTCATCGACAACGGCGGCTACTCGATGCGCCCCTTCGTGAACCTCACGCGCATGCTGTTCACCAAGCTGCACGAGCGCTTCGAAGACCTCGAGACCTACTACTTCCACAACAGCATCTACGAGAAGGTCTACCACGACTACCGCCGCCTGCGTGGCCACAAGACCGAAGAGCTTCTCACCCGCCGGCCCGACACGCGCATCGTCATCGTCGGCGACGCCACCATGGCGCCCGAAGAACTCGAGAGCCCGGGCGGCTCCATCGCCTCGTGGAACTACGGCGACGAGCAGCCCAGCATCTACTGGCTCACGCGCATCGCCGACCGCTTCCGCCACAGCGTATGGCTCAACCCCATCCCCGCCGGCGACTGGGAAACCACCTACGGCGCCTACACCCTCAACCGCATCCGCACCATCTTCCGCATGGAAGACACGACCTTGGGCGGCATCAAGAACATGGTCGAGTTCCTCAGCGAGAAGTGAGGGGACGACTCCTTTGTAGTAGAATGCACGTGAGGGGCCGTGAGCCGAAGGGGATTGACTATGAAGCATAAGGACTTCGACTGCGTCGAGATGAAGCGCGAAGGTGCGCGAAAGGTCTACGAAGCCACGAAGGGCATGACCGTGGAGGAGGAGGTTGCGTACTGGCAAGAGCGGACGAAAGCGGCTCGTCTATCGTTGGCGGCTCGGAGTGCGCAGAGCAAGGCTGATGTATCTGGGAGGAATTCAACCATGAATCGTCCAATACGCGTATACACGGACACCTCGGTTTTTGGCGGAGTGTTCGATCCGGAATTCGCCTCAGCATCCCGGGCTTTTTTTGAGCGTGCGCGAAAAGGCTTGGTGGAGGTGGTTATTTCTCCGCTTGTGCCTGAAGAACTGACCAAAGCGCCTCAGAATGTGATCGCTTTGTTCGAAGAACACAGACCGCTGTTATCGCTTGTTGCGGTTAGCGACGATGCGGACTATCTTCACGAAGCCTATTTGCAGGCTGGTGTGGTGAGCCGTAAGTCAGACACAGACGCCTTGCATGTTGCGGTGGCGACTGTTAGCGACTGCCGGGCCATCGTGAGCTGGAATTTCAGGCACATTGTCAACTTCCGGCGGATTCCATTGTATAATGGGGTTAATCAGATGCAGGGATACGGACCGATTGCCATTCACACCCCTGCGGAGGTTGTTTTCGATGAAGAAGACTGAAAAAGAATTCGACTGCGTCGAGATGAAGCGCGAAGGCGCCCGCCATATACATGAGGAACTGAAGGGCAAGACACACGAAGAGCGGATGGCTTATTGGGCCCGCAAGAACGAGGAGTTCCGCCGCCGCTACCCGGACATGCGCACGCTCGACCAGGAAGGCACCACGCGCCGATAGCTGCCTCCTCTTTCCCCCCACTCGTGCCCGCCGCATGCCCTCTGCTATACTGTTTTCAGGCCGTTCCCCGGCGGAATAGCGCATGCCTGGGGCGTGTTGCCCCTGCGGGAATATTCCCGGGTTGCGGTGTGATATGCGCCGCACCTTGATTCCGTGTAACCGGCCTGCATACAGCGGGTTAGAAATAAGCATCCCATGAGTACCAGCACCGAAGAAAGCCTGTTCAGCGCCTCGAACATGTACCAGTTCGCCATGCGCATGTACAGCGCCATTCCCTACAATTTCTCCCGCGGCGGCTATGCCTTTCCCCCTTGGCATTTCTACATCGAGGTGACCCGCCGCTGCAACCTGCGCTGCAAGATGTGCCAGTACATCGACTGGCTCGAGAACGTGCCCGTCAAGGAGCAGCGCGAGGGCGAGTTGTCGACGGACGAGTGGATGGACGTCATCCGCCAGGTGCCCCGGTTCAGCCTGGTGACCTTCACCGGCGGCGAGCCCTTCGTGCGCAAGGACTTCATGGACATCCTGACCTACGCCAGTTCGAAGGCGCGCACGCACTTCATCTCGAACACGACCATGTTGCCCGAAGAGCGCGCGGCGGCCGTGGTCGGACTCGCACCCAAGCGCCTCGGGCGGGTGGGCTTCAACTTCGCCGGCACGAGCATCGAGGGCCCCGGCGGCCGCCACGATGAAATCCGCAAGATGCACGGCGCTTTCGAGCGGTCCATGGCGGGTATCCGCACGCTCGTGGAACACCGCGACGCCGCCGGTAAGCAGTGTCCGCTGGTGCATATCACCACGGTCATTCAGCAGGACAACCTCGATGTGCTGCACCACATGCCGGAGGTGGTAAAGAACTGTGGCGCCGGGGTGCTCAACCTGGTTACCGAGACGCGCATGCACGACCTGCCCCAACTTGGCGAGGTGGACCCCGAGACCATCAACACCGGGGACATCCAGTGGCCGCGCATCCCGCGCAAGGAACTCACCCAAGCGCTCGACAAAACGATCGACGCCGCGAAGGACGCCGGGATCGAGCTGCGCCTGCCGCGGGTGCCGAAAGAAGAGCTCATCAAGTACTACGACACCGGCATCGATCTGAAAGACTACGAATGCCGGAACGCGTGGAACACCATGGTCATCGGCCGCCAGGGCAATGCCTACCCCTGCTGGATCATCAAGGTGGGGAACGTGCGCGAGAACACCCTGCGCGAGCTGTGGAACAACATGACCATGCGCGAGTTCCGCAAGACCTGCCAGAAGAAGCTCTTCGCCCCCTGCCCCGGCTGCTGCTTCATCGAGCACAAGAGCAACCGCCGCGGCAATGGCCACATCGACAGCACCGCCTCGGCCGGCAACAACGGGACGTGATACCCGGCGGGACGCCGCCCCCGGCGTCCCGGGTTCGATTCAAGGTAATATTTCAGCCGTTTGCCGTGAGCCGTTTCCCATACAGCATAGAACGCCCCCGGTATCCGCGCGGCGAGCGGTTCTGGCCCACCGGCGGTTTCTATGACTCACGATGTAGGCGCCCTTTGGAGTGCGGTGGCTTGCCGCCGCTTTTCCCGCGAAGACCGTGTGTAAACGCTGGCGCGCAAGCCGGGAGAACAGAGCCGCGTGGCCTCCAACTCAAGTGTCCCGCTCATGCACCCGGGAAGGATTCAAGGACACCGCTGGCGAC
>CAZMVU010000071.1:0-21821 GCA_964569295.1 uncultured Nitrospirales bacterium | reverse complement strand
TCCAGCGAGGCAATCGCACGCGCCTCCTTCCAGAAACGCGCCAATGCGTGCCGGCCTGCCTCACCGCTTTCCTGCACCCGCTTGAGCGCGACCAGACGCCCGAGCCTCTGATCCCGAGCCTGGAAGACCACGCCCATGCCGCCACGGCCTATCTCCGCCAGCACATCGAATCGCCCACCGAGCACCGTGCCCGCCAGCGCATGTTCCACCGCCTGCGTTTCGTGGTCACCACGGCTTACTGCGCCGTGCGCCGCTGCAGGGGAATCCTCTCCGACCTGCGTCGGATTATCGCCTACACTCACGGGTGCTGACTGACCTGCGCTGTTCTCTCCCGAAGAACCGGCCAACGCACTCCCACACGCCGGACAGAATCTATGGGTGTCCTCGCATTCCGCGCCGCACTTCGTACAGTATTTCAAGCGTGGTTTCCCTTCCTGGTTTCACTTGTTTATGATTACAGTATCTGAAAAACGAGGAAATGTGCAATACTAACGCCCCATACGCTATTGGGACATGCGGTTCCCAATTGGTTTGGCGCGGGGCTTGCACCGGTGGCGGTAGGAACCGGGGAGTACAATCATGGATCTGAACGAACGGCTGAAGCAGATCGAGGAATCGCTGGCGCGGCGTAAGCAGGCGGCGGATCGGAAACTGGAGGAGCGGCTGGGCCAGCTCGACGCGAAACTCGGCAAGGGTGACAAGGGGGAAGCACCAGCGCGCCCGATGCAGCGGAACGTGGACATGCCGCGCCATGCGGAGGTGGACCTGAGCGGGGCGCCGTCGCTGGCCGTGTTCGACGATGCCATGGAGCGGGCCTTCGATCTGCACGGGCGGCTGGGCGGGTCGATGGCGGACTACCCGACGACCTACTGCGAAACCGTGCGCGAGTATGTGACGCCACTGCTTGCGGGGATGCCGCTGTCGGAGGCCCAACGCGCCGATGCCCTCGGGCAAATCGAGGCCGCCGCACAGGGCATGGCGCCCCCGGGCATCGTGGCGAGCCTGGGCGTGCACCTGCCGGGTGTCGGTTCGTTCATCAACGGGTGGCGCATGGCGCACGATGCCAGCCAGACACCGGCCGAGTTTTTGCGCACGGAAGCCGGGTTCGCCGAGGTCGCCGCGACCGTCGCCCATGAAAAGTGGGGGCACGGTTTCATCAGCGAACTGACCGCGTCGGGGCAGGAGAAGCAGGCGCTGCAGCTCGGCATGAACCACCTGGCAGGGCAGCTCGGTTTACAAGATGTGGACACGCCCGAACACGCCCGGCTCATGGCGCAGTGGGAGATTCTGTTCCTCTCCTCGCACTATGTCGAAGAAGGCTTCGCCACGTGGATCGCGCACTACCTCGCCGAGACCCTCACGGAGGCCCAGGGTCTCAGCGCCTACCTCGAGCATGCGCCCCGCTTCGAACGCGATCAGATTCTTGCCGCGCTCAAGCGCGTGCCGGATGGGGATGCGGCGCACGCAGCGCTGCGGGCATTGTTCAGCGAATCCGGCGCCGGCTCAATCGAGGATGTACACGAAACAATGTGCGCGGCCCTTCACGCCCTCGACCAAGTGGGGGAGGCCTTCGCCCACGCCGTGGGCATGCCCGCGCCCTATGCCGTCGGTTACTGCCTCATGGATGCCATCGCGCAGCGGCACGGCCCGAAGTGCGTGCCCTATGCCGTCGCCACGGCATGTAACGTGCGCTACGGGCTCGAAACCATCTCGAACCACGACCTGCGCAACTACATTGCCGCCCAGCCCAACCTCAATATCAACACGCGGCTGGCCCTAATGATGTTCGTCAGCCCCGGGGACAAGAACGGCATCGACGGTTTCCTGCAGCGAATCCACGACGAAACCGGCCTGACCCCGGCTGGGAAAGGGTGAGCGGCGCGCACGACTTTCCACTCCCGGGATTCCTGCCCGCGCCTGCATGCCGCTTCAGTTCGTGCTGGGCATACGCGGCGGGGATGTGCCGCCAGTGCCGGCGGGCGTGGGTTCCACGGCTTCTCCGCGTTCTTGAGGCGAGCGGAAGTCCATGTGCACGACCAGCGGCGGTTGTTCCGGCTGCTGCTTGTTGTCCAAGAGGCCGAGAATCTGCGCCATCAGCCGCATCGCGGCTATCTTGTCATGCATCTCGATGCTCTTGTGGCCGCCGTTGGGGTCCATGCGAATCCGCTTGACGGCCTTCCGCACGTGGTCCGGGAGAACGGTCGTGTCCTTGAAGATGAGCTGCTCATCCTCCATGTAGGCCACATCATCGAAACAGGCGAAGGCAATTGCCGCCAGTTGCTGCAAGAACTGCTCCCGCCCCAGCGCAAATTCCTTGCGCAACCGCGCGCGCTCGGCCTCGACAACCGCCCACACCTTCTCCCTGCGAAAAAGTTCGCCCGCGCGCTTGTGTATCGTCTCGGGTTTCATCCGCTTGCAGTCGTAGGCGGCGCGGTAGGCCTCGACCTGGGAGCCGGTCGTGAAGAATACCTGGACCGCCTGCTGCTCTTTCGGGGTGAGGTCGCTCATTCTAACTTTCTTCATCGCTATTCGGCCTTTCCTGTCGTGGGCAATTCTCCAAAAATCACCCCGTAATCACCCCGTAACATAGAGCGGCCGGAATTGCAAGCACTTTCTCTGTGTACGATGACAGGAGATGACAGTTAGAGTCCCTCGTCCCAAAACCGCCCCCGGCGGACCCACGGTCATACCGCCAGACCATGTGCGGTCGCGGTGCGCGGTGACCCGGCGAATGCGCCCTGCGTTCACGCTGTGGTCCATCGCCGTGGTTTCGAACCCCGCCAGCCACCGCCGTATCGTCGCAGGGCGCCGCCCCCACCACCACCGCGAATCCCTCATAATCCCGCAAATCCGCCCCATACGCACGCCGCGTGTTCCGCGCCCTGCTCCCCGCCATAAACCGCCGCGCCGCCTTCGCATACGCCGCCGCACTATGCCCCGGGTCCGCCCGCGCACCCGGAACCGATAATCCAATGTTACAGCCAATAGCCTTCGCATGAATCATTGCGTATGTCCTCTCCTGCTCCCTGCCCTGCAACTTATTCCAACCACCTACGACACATCACGGCGTCTGAGGCTCTTTCCAGTTTCGCACTGGCTCTCTCAACACGCACAAGGTGTCATATCCAGACATCCACATGCATAGTCTGTCTTACATTTGAAGTCGTATTTGTGGTACGCTCATGTCTGGGTACAGGGCTTTTGAACCTTTGCCTGAAAGTGAAGGCATTAGTAGACATGAAAGAAGAACATCGCAGTTCCAAACACCTCAACTTCCGGGGCAATCTTATAGCGGCCCCCGGCAGATTTCAGATGACAGATGAACCTTTCGTCTGGCGCACTACTTCAACCGGCCGCGCTTTTGTTATCGAAGAAAGCCTGAAAAAGCAGCGGGTGGTGTACTTGCTTCTGAAGCACGTTCTTAGCAAATCCGAACGCAAGACACTTCTTGATGAGTTTCTGCGTGACCCGTTCGAGAAGTGGCCGCTTTCGCAAGTTGCTACCGCCTTACTTCAACGCATTGCCGCCGACACCAGCAGCGTAGAGACGTTTCTCCGTGAGTACACTGTGCAAATCGACTCAGGGAAGATACGCCCAAATGAGGCTCGGGCGCACGGTTCAGGGTTCCGTGCAGTCCCCGTCTTTGTAGTTGCAAAGGCACTGTACGACTTCGGAGTTCCTTTGAAGCCCAAGTTCCAAGAACGCTTCGACTCCCTCGATGAACAAGTCAGTACAGAAGCTGTTATGAACCGAGATGATTCCGTCCCAGGGCGTTTTCAACCGTACTGCGATAGATGCGCCGAATTCTTTCCTTTGAATGCAATTGCCTCCGATTTTCTTGAAATCCTTGTCACCGACCGGCGTCATCACAATGTCTTTCTACCCCAGAGAGATGACAAAAGGCCGGGAGACAACGTCCATGAAGAATGCTTGGAGAACCTGCTGCTGCATCTCCAGACAGCTATTGATGCAAAAGAAATTCCCGGGGAGCGGGGGCCGTCGGGCTATCGCGTTCGGCCTATTGACTTCGTTCCCTACCTGGCAAGGGCATACCAAATAGAATGCGGCTGGCTTTGGATGAAGGCGTTGGTGGACTTTTTCGAGGAGCGGGCTCAGTCTGCGGGCCCGGATAGTGGGAGTAAGGCCCAGCATGTACCCGGTGATGTGCGAGATCCGGCGAAAGAGCTTTGTGCGTCAAGCTGGGGGGATGTTCGGCTTGTGGTACGCGATAACGGTCTCACTTTTCACTGCGGCGGGAAGCACAAAAGCGTTGACTGGGCGGCGCTGGAAATCCCGGAGTACCTTCAAACACTCCTAAAGCAAATCGCGTTGCACGGCGGCACCCTCGACGCAACGGCGCTTCATGGCGAAGCGGGCGGCAATCACTTCGAGCGAACGGCAGCACGCGAAAGTGCGAATTCCACGCGGCGGGACTACGTGCGCAGGCTGAACGTGCGGTTGCGCGCCCAATTTCCCTCCCTCAGAGACAATCCGCTCTACAACGAGGAAGGTGTCATAAAGACAAGGTTCAAGGACATCGAAGACAGGGTGTGACCGGCGCAATCGCATAGCGGCACCCTGTGGGCGTCACCTCAAAAAGGGAGGTGACGCCCTTTCTTTGTCTGTCCGCGCTTCACAATGCCCGCGAATGACGCGGGTTTCGTGCCGTCACCCGTCACCTCGCCGTGGAGGTGACGCCCCCCTAATAGGGGCAACAATAAGGTTGCTTCGGAATCGAAAGGGAAGCCGAATGGAAGGCAAGCCTTTGGTTAGGTCGGAATTGGTAGACGCACGGGAAGCGGCGTACATCTGCGGTGTGGCAAAACGGACATGGCTTCGGCTGTGCGATTCGGGCCGTGCGCCTTGGGGTGTGAAGCTGGGCGGCTGTCGGCGCTGGCGGCGAAGCGAATTGCTGGCATGGATCGAAGGTGGCTGCAAGCCCGTGCGCCCCAGCGGGAGGGCCGGACGATGACCCCGGCAACATGGCGGGCGAAAGCAATGGGGGCCCTACTCCGAGCGGCACAAGAGCGTGGTTTCGCGATCCTGAACATTGAGGGGCCCGAAAGTATCGACGCGAACCACGGGGGCTTCGCAATGATTCAGCTGGCGGATTCGGGTGCGGTCGAGCTCGCGGCGCGGGTGCGTTCGCCCCGGCCTTCCCGCAAGGGTGGCGTTGTCGGGCTGTGGCAAATCACGGACCCGGTGAGGGCGCATGCCCTTCTCGACGGGTTCGAACAGGCCGACCCTCAAATGAGCCTGCCCGGATTCGACGGCGCGGGGGCCGGCGGATGAAACGCGACACTCCACAACACCCCAAGTGCGTGCGTCTGGCGAAAGCGTTGGGCGTGCGGCGATACGTTGCTGTTGGCGTGCTGCAAACGCTCTGGGATTGGGCAGGGCGGTTCTGTCCCGATGGCGATGTAGGGCGGCACGGCCTAGACGTGCTGGCCGATGGCATCGACTACGAAGGCGACGGCGAAACCCTTGTTTCGGCGCTGGAAGAAAGCGGCTGGATAGACCGCGACGGCAACCGCGTTTTGCTCCATGACTGGGCAATGCATTGTGAAGATAGCATCCATCGCACCTTGGTGCGGCGGCGTGCATATTTCGCGGATGGCAGCATGCCGAAGTTAACCAAACTCGGGCGCGATGAGAAGGCCCAAGCACAGGCTTTCTATGGGGCGAATCCCCCGTGGGCGGCCCATGGGGTGCCCACGGGCGGCCCACGGGAACCCTGCCTTAGCCTTAGCCAAAGCCATAGCCAACACCATAACCCGAACCAAGATGGGACAGCGGGGGCCGAAGCGGCCCCCTTGCCCGGCGGCGATGGGGACGCGGCTGTATTCGCCTTCCCGCTGAAATCCGGCGATACCTGGACGCCCCCGAATGACTTGCTGAATGAACTTGCGGCGGCCTTCCCCGCCGTAGACCTCGAAGGCGAATTGCGGCGGGCGCGGGCGTGGCTTGTCTCGAACTCCTCGAAACGAAAGACGGCACGCGGCATGCCCAAGTTTTTGAACGGGTGGCTTGCGCGGGCTGGCAAGAACGAAAAGCAACAAACCAACACGGAGCGTGAATACGATGAAAGATTGTCTTTCCTCGATGACTGAGACCGTAACGGCCCATTGCCTTGACTGCGGCGCGCCCGGAGACTGCCCGGCTTGCCTCCAGGAAGTTTACCGTTGCCAAGCCTGCGGCGATGCCGCTTGGGTTGCCCGCCAAGCGGAGCGGCGGGCACAAGAGGCCAGAGACCTGGCAAGCCAACGGCGCGGGCGGCTGGCGCTCTTGCAGGATGCCGGGCTGCTGCGCGAAAGCACGCGGCACATGCGGCTGGATAGCTTGACCGTCGACAGCGACAACCGCAATGCGATACAGGCGGCCCGTGAATGGCTTACCGGCGGCGGGCGCGGATTGTGGCTTCATGGTCCCCCGGGCACGGGCAAGAGCTTCTTGGGGCGGACGCTGTTGGGCGAACACTACGGCGAAAACGCCCGTTTGATTGCCGAAGTGAGCGCGCCCAGATTCTTGCGCGTTTCCCGCGATTGGGAGAGCGGGGAACTTGCACTTTCCCGGCTGGCGCGGGTAGACCTGCTCTTGGTCGATGACCTCGACAAAGCCCGCTGGAATGACAGCGGACTTGCGAGCTTATGGCGGCTGTGCGATGACCGTTGTGAAGGGCGGCGGCGCAGCATAGTCACAAGCAACGTTCCGGCGCGTGTACTCATTCAACGGTGCGCCGGTGACTTACTCGAAAACTGGACAGCGGCTGTCGATAGGTTGAAGCCCCTGACCACGGTCAAACTCGATGGTCCATCGCGGCGCGACGGGGCTTTCAGCGAGTAGCGGAAATTCAACCAACACCCCCTTGCGGGAAGTGTCATAAAGTGATAGCATAAGACCATGAACGCGAAGCAACGTAAGACGCTGGCCGCTGTGTTCGAGCGGCCGACCCGGGCGGATGTGCGCTGGGGCGATGTAGAATCGCTCTTCGCGGTCCTTGGCGCGGAGATATCTGAAGGCGCAGGTTCCCGCGTCCGTGTGAAGCTGCACGGGAAGTATGCGGGCTTCCACCGTCCGCACCCCGGGCGCATCGCTGGTAAGGCGGCGGTGGAATCGGTACGGTTGTTTCTGAAGCGAGCAGGAGTGACACCATGAAATACAAGGGCTACGGCGCATACATCCAATACGATGAGAGCATCGAGGCGTTCCACGGGCGCATTGTCGGCATCGAAGACGTGATTACCTTCGAGGGCAAAAGCGTGTCGGCCTTGAAGAAGGCCTTCCGGGAAGCGGTCGATGACTACCTGCAATGGTGCGAAGAAGAGGGCCGGCAACCGAACAAGCCATGCCACGGGCGGTTCATGCTGCGCATGCAACCGGAACTACACCGGGAAATCATGATTGCGGCGGAAGCGCAGGGCAAGAGCATGAACCAATACATCGTGGAAGTGCTCGACGTGGTAAAGGAAGGGTAGCAGCATGGGCACAGTCTATCGGAAAAAACGGGGCGGCAAGCCCTATGGCTTCTACATCGCAAAATTCAGGGATGCCCAGGGCTTCGTAACGACCCGTACCACGGGATGCCGTGGGCGGGCCGCTGCGCAGTCCAAGCTATCAGAATTCGAGCGACACGCGGAACGGCAACGGTGCGGGCTGCTGTCGCCCCAGGAATCGGAAGCGGCGGGGCATGCGGGCGTATGCCTGACGGAACACCTTGAATCATACCTGGCGGCGCTGGAACGGCGCGGGGTAACGGCGCGGCATGTGAAGGCGCGGCGGGCGGAAATCGGGCGCGTGCTTAATGAATGCCGGTTCCGTGTGCTGGCGGACCTCGACCGGACCCGTTTCGAGCGTTGGCTACACGATCGGGCACAAGAAGGACTCGGGGCGCGGCGGCGCAATGTTTTCCGCACGGCGCTTGGCGCCTTTGCCCGGTGGGGTGTGGAAACGGGGCGGCTGCTCTCGAACCCCTTCGATGGTATCAAGGCTGCACCCGAAGCGGCGGACAAGCGGCATGTGCGGCGGGCATTATCGCCAGATGATCTTGAGCGGTTGTTCGCTGCGGCGGAAGCGCGCCCCCTGCAAGAAGTGCTGACCGTGCGCGTTGGCCCGAACAAGGGCGCGATGAAAGCGGACGTGCGCCCGGCGGTGCAAGAGCGGGCGCGGTTGTTGGGCATCGAACGGGCGCTTACCTGGCGTTTCATGGCGTTCACGGGGGCGCGGTTCAATGAGGCGCGTATGCTCACGGTGGGCAATGTGGTGCTCGACGGCCCCCGGCCCTATGCCGAACTCCCCGCGAAGCACGAGAAAAGCCGTAGGGGGGCGCGGCTGCCCCTGAGAGACGATTTGGCGGCGCGGCTGGCGTCTTACCTCGATGAACGGGCGCGGCGGCAACGTGAGGCGGCTGTACGGGCCGGGGACCCCACGGCTGCGGCTATCCCCCCGGATGCGCCCTTGTTTCCGAACTGCCCCACGAGCGTGCGGGTATTCGACCGTGACCTTGTGGCGGCGGGACTGGCGACCCGGGACAAGAGCGGCAAGGTTCACAAGGCCGATGGACAAGGGCGCGTGCTCGATGTTCATTCCTTGCGCATGACCTTCGCCAGCATGTTGAATGCGGCGGGTACGCCGTTGACTACCGCCATGCACTTGATGCGCCACACGGACCCGCGCTTGACGGCTGCGGTTTACACGGATGTGAACCTGCTCGATACAGCGGGTGCGCTGGCATCGTTGCCCACGTTGAACGCGCCCCTTGAAGTGGAAACGCAAGCCCGGGCCGAAGGCGGCGAAATGTCCCCGGAAAATGGGGCACCAATATGGGCACCAAATTCTGCCCCGAAAGGGCAAAACGTGGCATTTCCTGGCCCGCAAGTAGCACAGCGGGTATCGGACACACCCCCACGGACAGAGATTCATAATTCCCTTTATTTGTGCGGATATCCGCATGAACAAGGGCGATTGGAAGACGAAAACGATGGCGCGCCCGCTGGGACTCGAACCCAGGACCCTCGGCTTAGAAGGCCGATGCTCTATCCGGCTGAGCTACGGGCGCGTGTGGTTAGTGTAGCGCGTTTTTTACGATGGGGCAAAGGTAGCGGTGGCATGCTCTGGTTTGTTCAGGTGCCGGTATTTTCGCGCAGCATTTCACGCACGGTTTTCACGAGTTCGCTGCGTTCGACAGTTATCTGTCCGGTCTTGCCGGCTTCGCGGTAGGCGTCGCGGTCGTCGATGTTGGCGCGTTCTTCTTTGCCGGCCACGAGGTCTTTGATGGCGATGACGCCTTGTGCGAGTTCGTCTTCGCCGATGATCACGGCCACGGGAATGCCGTAGTGGTCGGCGTGGCTGAGTTGATTGCTCATCTGCATCTTCTTTTTCGAGGCCAAGAAGGCTTCTGTGCGCAGGCCGCCGGCGCGCAGTTCGGCGGCGAGTTTGAGTGTCTCGGCTTTGGGCACGGCGCCCATGGTGACGACGAGTACTTGAACGGGCGTGCTGGCGGGTTGGAGTGCGCCAAGGTGCATAAGAGCGGCTACGAACCGGTCTACGCCGACGGACATGCCGGTGCAGGGGATGGGTTGGTTTTTGAATCGGGACACGAGCCCGTCGTAGCGGCCGCCGCCCATGACGGAGCCGAACGCGGGGGCTTCGGGCAGCACCATTTCGAAGACGGGGCCGGTGTAGTAGTCGAGGCCGCGTGCGAGGCTTGGGGCGAACACGGCGTTTGTTTCGGCCACACCGAGTGCGTCGAGGCTGTCGGCGAGTTCGCGCATTTCATCCAGCGCGCTGGTGGCGGTTTTTGATGCCGGCAGCGCGTGGGTGAGCGCCTCGATGACGCCACGGCGGTTGTCTGCCTTGAGTGCCACAAAAGCGAGCACCTGGCCGATAACATCTTCTGCAAGGCCGACGCCGCGTATGGGGTCGCCCGAGTCATCGACGCGGCCCTCGCCGAGTTCCTTGCGCACGTTGGCTTCGCCCACCTTGGCCAGCTTGTCGATGACGCGCAGCACGTGTTTTTGCCGGTCGACTTCGGTAATGCCGCAATGCTCGAGGAGTGCGTCGATGAGTTTGCGGTTGTTGATGAGCACCTTGGCACTGGATGCGCCGGCGGCCCGGGCGATGGCCACCATCACGGCGATGACTTCGGCATCGGCGGCGACGGTCGGGGCGCCGGCCACGTCGATATCGCATTGGGTGAACTCGCGGAATCTGCCGGGACCGGGCTTGTCCGCGCGCCACACGGGCCCGATGGCGTAGCGGCGGAAGGGGGCCTTGAGCTGATCGGGGTATTGTGCCATGAGCCGGGCGAAGGGTACCGTGAGGTCGAAGCGCAGCCCGATAAGATCGCCTTCGGGGCTTTCGAGGCGAAAGAGTTCCTTGTCCGTGTTTTCGCCACCGCTGCCCAGCAGCACCTCGAGAGACTCCATTGCGGGTGTATCGAGGGGGGCGAAGCCATACCGTTGGAAGATGTCCTCGACCATGGCGAGGAGCTGCTTGCGCGGCAGGGCGTCCGCCGGCAGGAGATCCTGAAAGCCTTTGAGCGTGCGTGGTTCAACGAGGTTCTTCTTTGCGGCCATGGTGGTTGTTGGTCCTTCATCGCTAAGGAAATACGTGTTATGCACACCCCGGGTGCGGGTGTGTATGGGCAGGCGCGGAGTCTAACAAAGCCGTACGGCGCCTTTCAAAACGGGGACCCTCAACGCCAGGGCATGATATCGCGCCGCCCGCGGTTCACGGTAAGGTACCATGGGTCGAAGCGCAACGCATCAAGGGTGATATCGAGCAAGGCCGTGGTGTCGACCATGCGCACGGTTGCCTTGCCGATGGTGCCCACGCGCATGGCGCCTTTTTTGATGAGGATCGGCTGCATAACCGGAAACTCGCGCTCGGGACTGTGGTAATCGTGGAGGCGGCAGGGCGTCTCGATGCGGTTGCTGTGCTGGTCGATGCAACTGGCGTAGGTGATCGCTTTCTGAAGATGGTACTCGACACACGCGATGGACTCGATGGCGTGGAAGGTGGTGCACACGCAGAGGCCGCAGCCGAAGAATGCAATTTTGCCGCCTGCCCGCAGCAGCCGCTGGTAGGGCGATGTATAGCTGCAGGGCGTGGGGGAGAGGTGGTGGTCCAGGGTGAGGGTGTCGGCATGTGCGCCGAGGGCCGCCACCGAGTGCGTCGGATGGGTGCTGCGAATGGCGGCGGGCCGTTGTCGTAATGTTTCCGGAAGCGCGCCGGTCCAGCAGGATGCTGTGCGCAGGTCTATATGCGGCGGGTTGTCCGGGCCATACTCGGGGCCGCCGGTGAGCGTGGGGGCGAGCAGGGTACCGCGGCCGCCCAGCACATCGAGAATGCCGTCGATGACCGTGTCGGCGCCGCCGTCCACGCGACCGAAACTCTTGAGTGAGCTGTGTACGAGCAGGTTATCGCCGGGGCGCAGGCCGAGCTGCCGCAGGCCATGACCGATTTTATCCCGGGTAACGGGGGCGGTATCCGGCATGGTTACATATCCCGAAGTTGGAGCGTGCTTTTTTAGATACAAGCGTAGCAGATGCGTGGGGGGCGCGTCGCGTTTTCGGTGTGCTGCGTGCTACGCGCATCACCTCCAGATAAAGACACAGAGGTGGGAGGTTGGCTATGCCAAGAAGACCCTGCCGGAAATCAGAGGAACTGACAGAAACCCTGCCGGAGACTTTTCTCACGCCGGGGGGGGATACCCGCGCTACGGGGTGCCTTCGACCCAGGTGATCTACCTGTGCCGTTGGCGGAATACGCCGTAATTCACGGTAGAGGTTGGTAAAGGTTTGTAGCGCGGACTTTAGTCTGCAGTCGGAGGAGGTGGTTAGCGGTTCCGCCAGCCCATGCCAGATGGACATATCCGCCTGAAGCATTCGCGTCACCGGCTACGCACGGAAGTGCGCGCTACAAACCTGTACGAACTTCTTTCCGATGCGCCGGGGTTGTTTTAGAAGGCGCAGGTGCTCTTGGCGGTGCTGAGGATACCTTGGCAGGTGCGCTATATAACTAGCTAAGGGCACAAGCCCTTACGCCATTTGATCGCCTTTGCCGTACAATAAATACACAAGACTCTATGAGAAATTGTGGATAAGCTCACATCTGAAGAGAGTGCGCCAGTGGGGGCCCACACGGCCGAACTTCATGACATGGGCGTCTCTTCACTTACGTTCGCCGCGCCGCCACGACCGCTGGAGGTGCTGTGAGCGGCGGGTTACTGCACGTGGTGCCCCGGCGGGGCGCCGGTGCAATCGATGAGTGTTATCGTGCCTTCGCACATGCCGTGGCTGCACGCATAGCGCCGCGCGGTTTCCCGCGCTTCGGCATACGTGCCCCAGAAGCAGATATCCTTCTCCTGGATGGAAAACGTCCACAGAGCGGGCTGCTTCTCGTTGGGCGGTCGATCATGCGTAGCGGCAAACGCCGCCGTGTCTACCTTGATCTGCCCCATATGTTGTGCCTTTCTGACCCAAGCGTCCGGGGGGTGAGGCGCGTCCCGGCTGTAACTACATCTACTATACCTATCGGTGCGCCAAATGTTTCACTTGAGCCGGCGGCAGTATGCCCTCACAAGATTAGCGCGGTGTAAGAAAGGTGCGAAAGAAAGGCGTGGACAGATGACAATGGCTTTCCTTGGGTGCGAAAACAGCACGCATTTGCTCGCATTTGGGAAACCCGTGCGATAGAATGGCGTACATCCGCACGCAGAAATGCGAGATATGCCGCATAGTGGAGGAAGGGGTATATGGCCGACCGGGGTAGTGAATCGAATGTGCCGGAGTCGCCCTCGGGGCAAGTGCTTATCTACCAGGACGGCGCAAGAGACATCCAGGTGCGTCTCGAAGGGGAGACCGTCTGGCTCACGCAGCGGGGCATGGCCGAGCTTTATCAAATCGCAGTTCCTACTGTAAATCACCATGTTTCAAATATTTACAAAGAACGAGAGCTTGCGCCGGAAGCAACTATTAGAAAATATCTAATAGTTCAAACGGAAGGCGCGCGCCAAGTGCGGCGGGCCGTGGACCACTACAACCTCGACATGATCCTGGCCGTGGGCTACCGTGTACGCTCACATGTCGGCATGCGATTTCGTCAGTGGGCCACCTCACGCCTCTCCGAACTGCTCGTGAAGGGTTTTGCCCTCGATGACGAACGGATAAAGCTGGGGAGAAATCTCGGGTCGGACTATTTCGATGAACTGCTCGAGCGCATTCGCGACATTCGCGCGTCGGAGCGGTTGTTCTACCAGAAGATAACCGATATCTACGCCACGAGCATTGACTATGACCCGCAAAGCGAGGCCGCCCAGACCTTCTTCGCCACCGTGCAGAACAAGCTGCATTTTGCAGTACATGGCCGCACCGCCGCCGAACTGATTCTAGAACGGGCAGACGCCTGCCAGCCTAACATGGGTCTGACCACCTGGAAGAACGCGCCCACAGGCCCAGTTCGCAAAGCGGATGTAACCACGGCCAAGAACTATCTGAACGAGGACGAACTCACCGAATTGAACCGCATCGTGTCCATGTACCTCGACTACGCGGAAGACCAGGCGCGTAAGCACCGGGCGATGCACATGGCCGATTGGGAAGTTAAGCTCGATGCCTTTCTCCGGTTCAACGAGCGGGATATCTTGGACAATGCGGGGAGCATCTCGTCGGAACTCGGTAAGCGTCACGCCCATGACGAATTTGATAAGTACGACGCGGAGCGCCGAAGGTTGGAGGATCAACGTCCCTCCGATTTCGACCGGGCCGTGGACCAGGTGAAGCGGATCGCCGATGCTCCGCTTCAGAGAAAGAGTGATAAAGCAGGACAGACGCAGGATTGAGCACATAGCAACGCCAATCTGCAGCGTTTCCCGTGATATCGCTCAGCGTTGGGTGCTTGGTCATCGGATATGCGGGCACGTAAGTGGACAAACGTTCACGGTTGGTGCGCACGGCGTACTTGCTTCACGTCGCCGTCGAGCCGGTGCGGTAACCGGCGAGATCGAGGGTGACATAGCGGTAGCCGGCGGCGGTGAGGCCTTCAACGACTTGTTGGCGGATGGCGGGGTCGAGCAGCTTCTCGAAGTCCGACGGGTCGATCTCGATCCGGCAGATGTCGCCGTGGTGCCGGCAGCGGTATTGGTATAACCCGAGGCCTTTCAATACTTCCTCCGCCTGCTCGACCTTGAGCATTTCCTCGATGTTTACCCGGGTCCCCTTCGGGAAGCGCGAGGAGAGGCACGCAAAGCTCGCTTTGTTCCACGTGGGCAGGCCGCGCCGCTTGCTGAGCTGGCGGATTTCCTCCTTCCTGAGACCCGCATCCGCCAGCGGCGCGACGACTTTGTATTCCCTGGCGGCCTTTGCCCCGTGGCGTGTCGGGTCGAGCCGGTCCTCGGCGAGCTCGCCATAGGCCAGCACGGCCGCCCCCGTTTCCCGCGCGATGGCGTCCATGCGGTTGAAGAGTTCCGATTTGCAGAAGTAGCAGCGGGCGCCGTCGTTCTTGAGAAAGGCCTCGTTCTCGAACTCCTGCGTCTGAATGAGGCGCAGGTTCCAGCCGCGCTCGGCGGCGAGGTCCGTCGCGGCCCTTACCTCGGTGCGCGGGATGCTCGGCGAATCGGCGAGCACGAGCAGGGCGCGCGTGCCCAGCGCCTCATGGGCCATCGCGGCGAGGTAGGTCGAGTCCACGCCCCCGGAGTACGCCACGGCCAGCGATTCGTAGGAAGCGAGGCGTTCCTGCAGTGCCTGTTCTTTGGCCAGGGTTTTGTCATCAATTTCAACAGCCATGGAATCATCCTGTTGTCAGGTCATGAGCAAACATGCAATCGAGCAGCCGCGTGACGAAGTCGTAAGCCCACGCGCCGTGCTCATGTTCGCGCGCCCGGCATGCCGCTGTCAGTGCGTGCGGGTGCAGCGCTTCGAGCGAGGCATAGGCCGTATATTCGACCTTATCGCGCTCTCCTAAATAGGAACGATGAAAGTGCCGCTTAATAGTCCCGGATTTCGACCGGCGCCAATCACGAGTGGGCTCGAGAAAGGTAAGGAAGAGCGCCTCGATGCAGGGACGGCTGATGAACAGGTGGATACCTGTTGCTTTCTTCTTCAACCGCTGCAGGTGGCTCTTGCCCTCGATGCGGTCGCCATCGAGCAGGAGAAGGGCTGTTGGTTTACCTTCAATCTTCCATCTGTACTCGACTTCGCGTTGCACGCGCTCAACCATGTGCTCGGGGCACCCGCCCCTTGCGGTCATGGCGCGGATTGAACCCAGGCCGCGATTGAGGCCCTGTGACATCAGATGTCTTACGAACGCCCGCTCCGTCTTTCCTTCGCCAAAAATCAGGATTATTCTTCTGTCACCCTTGTTGGGCCTCTGTCGCTTCGCCATTAGTATACGTCCGGTACCGCGTCGTATACCCCGCTCATGTACGCACCAAGAAAATTCTCATCGTTGCGCACGCCCTCCAGTTCATCCAGACGCCAAAGTTCGCTCCTTAGTGCTTCGTTCTTCTCGACCAAAAGTATTTGGCACTTGTCCAGTGTGTTCATGACAGCGACGTTGTGTAGCGTGCAGAAGAGTCTGCTGTGGTGGGTTGGATACTTCGACCGGAAGAGGTCCAGCAATGCTTCCACCAGGTAGGGGTGGAGGTCGAGATCGGCCTCGTCGAGCACCGCGAAGCCGCCTGCCTCGATGATAGGCAGTATCTCGGCCATGCGGATGAAGATTTCCTGGGTGCCGCCGGATTCCATGTGGATGGGCATATCGAACCGGTGCCCGTTGCTCGTGTGGGTCACGATAGCCTCGACTTCCGGCACATCGCCATAGGGGGCCTGCTCTTCCGCCACCGTCATGGTCGCAACCCCTGCGGGGTATACTTGAATGCCATCGATCCCGAGGTCCCATTTGCGCGCGATCTTCTCCGCAGTGCGCAGGTGCTCCTTGTTCTTGAGGAAGAACCTGCTCGCCCATTGCACGCGCTCTTTGCGCCCGGCGCCCGCCCTGTGGGTCAGGACCGGGTCCACGTGGATTTGCTGCCAATAGCGCTGAACGGCGCCGCAAAACGGGTCTTCCGCCTGCGCGGCGATGGCGATGAGCGAGGCGTTGCCACGGTGACGCAAGGCATTATCGTGAATGCGGGTAGAAAACAGCCCGAGCTTGCGGTTTATTCGCACCGTGTAGCTTTGAGAATCGGGGTCGAATGTGCGCGAGACCACGCGGCGGAAGTTGCCTTCCGTTCCTTTGGTGTCCAGGCGCTCGTTGAGCAGGCGTTCTGGCGTGGCTGCGAAGGAATAGCGCACGAGGCGGTCTTCCATTTCGAAAAGCACCTCGAAATCCGTGGTGTGCCCTTTGTCTGCCTGCCCAGCGAAGGGACTGAAGGGCAGTCGCTCTTCCGGGCGGAAGCCGTAGGAATCGCAGGCCATAGTGCGCAAGAAAGCCACGGTCTTGAGGGCATTCGTCTTCCCCGAGGCATTGGCGCCGAAGCACGCGAGCACCCGGGTCAGCCGCGGGCCGAAGGCCGACTGCACGTAGCCGGTGCCATCCGGTGCGCGCTTGTCGACGACGAACGAGATTTCCTGCTCATCGAGGAAGGAGTAGAAGTTCGAGAACCGGATGTAGTGGATCATGGTATGGTCCGCCTGTTTGCAGCTTCGGTTAAAAATCGGCCCTGTTCCGCGCCGATTGTCCTCTATTGTGACATTATTTCGTCACTTCTGCAAATAATCGGCCCAATAAAAGGTCGCCCCGCATGTGGCTGAGTGCCACCGGCCGGACCTGGTTGCGAAGTTCTTCGCCCGATTCGGCGGCCACGCGGATGTAGTTCTCGGTGTAGCCGGTCCAGTAGCCGTTCTCCTGGGTCTCGAAGAGAACCTCGCGTGTCTTGCCGGCATGGCATTGGTAGAAGGCGCGCTGCTTTTCGGCCGACCGCTTGCGCAGGCGGGCGCTGCGGCGCTCGATCTCGGCGTGGGGTACTTTGTCTGCGATGCGTACACTCGCGGTGCCGGGACGTTCCGAGTACTTGAAGACATGGGCGTAGAATGCCGGGCTTTCACTGAAGAGGGCCAGCGTGTCCTCGAAGTCCGCATCGGTTTCACCGGGGAATCCGACGAGGATATCCGTCCCGACACCGAGGTTCGGCACGCAAGCCGCCGCCCGTTCGACAAAGCGCAGCCAGTCGCCGCGCGTGTACTTACGGCGCATGGTGGCGAGGATGCGATCGCTGCCGGATTGCATGGGGATATGCAGATACGGCACGAGACAGTGCGCCGGGTCGGCCATGCGCTCGAACAGCGCCTCGGGAATGGTGGTCGGCTCGATGCTGCTGATGCGGATTCGGGAGAGCCCCTCAATTTCGTTCAGTACGTCCACCACATCGACGATATCCCGGCCTTCCCAGGCGTAGGTACCGACGTTGACCCCGGTGAGCACCAGCTCCTTAGCGCCCCGCGCTACGAGTTGCGCCGCTTCTTCGCGCAGGTTGTCCAGGCTTCGCGACCGTGCACGTCCCCGCGCAAAGGGGATGATGCAGAAGCTGCACATGAAGTCACAGCCATCCTGCACCTTCAGGTTGGCGCGTCGGGTGAGTGGCCGGTCATCCGTGGCCAACTCGATGGTGAAATCGTCGCGGAGGAAGCGATCGCGCACGATGAGCGGCGCGTGGTTCTTGCCCGCCGCCACGTAGTCGAGGACGTTGAGCTTCTCCTGGTTGCCGACAATGAGGTCGACGCCCTCGATCTCGGCGAGCGCGCCCGCGCCCATCTGCGCGTAACAGCCGATGACCGCGGTGTAGGCGCCCGGGTTCTTGCGGATGAACTGGCGCACGAGCTTGCGCGATTTGGCGTCCGCCTCGCGGGTGACCGTGCAGGTGTGGATGATGCCGAGGTCCGCCGGTTCGCCGAAGGGCACGAGTTCGTAGCCCGCCGCCGCGATCTTTTCCATGAGCAGCGCGGACTCCGACTGGTTCAGGCGGCAGCCCAGGGTGTGCACGCTGGCGCGCATTCTCTTACTGTTGTTGTACATTCTGCTACAAGCCGCGCTATACATGACGACGATGACCGATACGAATGGCCAGTATCAGCAACTGGTCGGTTAGGATTAGCATATACGCTGTACTCCAATGTAAACTGAGGCAAAAGGCTGTGAACATGCCTCCCCAAGCTATGTATAAATAGTTCCGCTTCACCCAGGATGTGCTGGCGCACGTCACCGAATGGGACGCGGACCATGTGACGTTGAACCTTTCCGGCATGGGCGGTGACTGTAACAGCGTGGAGCGCCTGCACGCCCTATGAAAGTTTTTTGCTTTCCTGTGGTTTCGGGCGCAGCGTGAAGAAGAAAAGGAAAAGCGTTATTACAATGGGGAAAAGAACCCCTTGCACGCGCTCCACCCTCCCTGAAAAGAAGAAAGTAGCAGTCCAGACAACTGGTACTGTAACGGTGGCCCGGAAAAGAAAAGGGTTCCTTCGGACGTTTAGGACACCCAACCACAAAGGACCGAAGGCATAAAGTGTGATTCCTTTTACAAAGAAGAAAAACGCACTCCATTGGGTCAAACGCTTATGCGCGTAGGATGGCAATTCGCCGTTCAACAGATCGAAACCATAGTTAACATCGAGTGCAGGACCACCTTGGGATAGTCGCAGGACGATAAACACCATGAGTGGCACAGCCGCAACGGAAGTATGAAACACAGCTCTACGCCAAGTAAGGGTCGCAAAGTGTATTTGTGTGGCGAGCCATAGAGGCGTTGCAAATAGAAGGATTTCTTTGGTTGCCACACCGAGGACAGAAGCTATGAGAAAAGGAACTGCCGCTCCGGAATATGCGGCCATAAAAACGAGCAGTGCGAAGAAATTAGTCGCCGGATCGACTAGCGGATAGGCACCAGTTCGTGTGTGGCTAAGAATAGTGAGGGACAGAATTCCTCCAATCAAGGAGAGCGGTTGTTCAAGTTTTAACGCATACCGGAGAAACATCGTGTATAGTGTGGCCGTTGCGAGAAGAAAAGCGAAGTTCAGTAATGCGAAGGTGCGATGTGTGTCAAAGGGAAGAAATGTACGCAGTATATAAACGAGGCCCGGTACAAATACGCGATACTGGAACGGCGGGATGGCCGTGGATAACTCCTCGGCATTATTTACATATTGGCGGGCATCTCCTGAGGCTGAAGTCCATTGCCAACGAGGTATATTCTCCAGACGTATAAGCATTTCGGTTTTGAGCTTAAGAGATGTATCAAGATTTGCGAGAAACTCCTTCTCAAGATAGGTTGTCGGTTCTATAGTCTTCACTTGTCCAAAGGCCAGATGAAAAATCGTTGAGTAGCTTACGGACGTAAAGACAACAATGGCAAGAAGAAGGAAACGAAGTTCTTTACTGAGACGCAAATAGTACATACGCACACACGCAAACGTCCTCGATTTCGTAAATGATCCGGTAGTCCCTGACACGAATTCGGTAGAAGTCTTCTGAACCACTCAGCTTGCGCGCACTTGGTGGCCGTGGTGTGTCCGCCAGAAGTGACACAGCAAGCAGAATGCGTTCTCGGATTTGACGTGAGAGCTTGCGGAGGGCTCGTGAGGCAACCGGATCAATGGTGACACGGTACGCCATGGCTATCCGTGTGGCAGCTCGATGTCCAATTCACGCGCCACATCTTCCAGCGGTATGGGCTTCTCACCGCTACGTTTCAACCAACGTTTCGCATTGCGCGCTTCTTCAAGGTCGCGTTGGTCGTCCATAGCCTCGAGCAGCTCCAAATCGTCCAGGCTTACCACTGCTGCCAAGTCCTTGCCGCGCCGGTGCAAGATCACCCGCTCGCCGCCATAGGCGACTTTGTTGAACACTTCGGCGGCATCTTTTCGAAGATCGCTGGCGGATATACGTTCCATGCAGTTTGTCCTTTTTGTACATAAAGTATATCACAAGCGCCTGCGTTCTCACGAGACCGCTGAGCGCCCCGAGGCGTGCAGGTTCCGAACTCGTTGCTCAACAACCGGGATCGCTACCCCCAATGCATGCCCTCTTCGTGTCGTTGTATTTTGTCGGGGGAGGCGGCCAAAGAGTTACCCGATTCTTGTGCTCATTTCGTAGTCTGTCGCCCCTTTGGATTTGGTGAGGGGAACTTGGCGTCTACCGATTTCTGCCAGGCCTTCAGCTTCTCGAGCATTGCCTGGGCGCGGTCCGGTTGCGCCGCGGCAAGATTGTGCTCCTCGCCGAGGTCCTGCGCGAGGTTGTACAGCTCGACGTGGCCGTCCCCGAAGAGGTGGACGAGTTTCAAGTCCCCTTCGCGGATCGCTGCGCCCGGGCTGCCGCCCTGGTTGCCGTAGTGGGGGTAGTGCCAGTAGAGCGTGTCTCGGCCGGATGTTTTCTCTCCGCGCAGCAGTGGCGTAAGGCTCACCCCGTCCACATGCTGCTTCGGCCGTGGAGGGAGCCCCGCCATGGCGAGCATGGTCGGGTAAAAGTCCGTGCTCGTGACCGGTGTTTCGCACACACGCCCCGCCTCGGTCACACCGGGCCAGCGTATGATCATCGGCTCGCGAATGCCGCCTTCATACAACCAGCCCTTGCCCGCGCGTAGCGGCAGGTTGCTGGTCGGGTGGCCTTCCGACGTGCTGAGGCCGCCGTTGTCCGACATGAGAATGACCACGGTGTTATCCGCCAGGCCCTGTTCTTTGAGCGCATCGAGCACGGTCCCCACCGCGGCATCCATGGCCTCGACCATGCCGGCATAAACCGGGTGCTTCTGCACACGACGCACTTTGCGTTCACCCTCTTCGCCCCACACCGGCTCTTCCTTTACGGCCTCGGCCTTCTCTTTGTACTTTGTCTTGAACTCGTTCGCCGCCTGCAACGGCGTGTGTACCGAATAGAAGGACAAGTACGCCAGGAACGGCTTGTCCCTGTGCGCGGCAATAAAGTCCACTGTCTCATCCGCCAGGCGCGCGGGCAGGTGCTCACCCTCGGGCCCGTCCTTGAGCTTCGGGTTTTCGTAGGGTGAGAAGTAGCCTCCCGGCGGACTCCCCCGGTGGTGGCCGCCTTTGTTCACCGCAAAGCCTTGGTCCTCCGGGGAATGCCCCGCGCCGCCCAAGTGCCACTTGCCCGCGAAGAACGTGGCGTATCCTGCCGACTCGAAGGCCTCCGCCATGGTCACCTCCTCCAGCGGCAGATGCTCCTTGTAGGGCGCGGGCAGCAGCGGCTTGTCGCGCATATAACGGCGTTTCACGTTGTCGGGCTGTGGTGTGCCGAACCAGTCTGTGGTGTCCATGCGTGCCGGATGCTTTCCGCTCATGATGCTCGCCCGCGTCGGACTGCACACGGGGCACGCCGCATAGGCCTGGGTGAACCGCACCCCCGTGGCCGCGAGTGCATCTATGTGCGGCGTTTCGTAGAACGGGCTGCCATAGCACCCGAGATCGCGCCAGCCAAGGTCGTCTACCAGCAGGAAGACGAAATTCGGTTTTTGCCCCACCGGCGCCGCCAGCCCCCGGCCTGCCGCAAGAACACACCCGAAGGCGCCCAAACCGGCAGCCTGAAAAAAAACCACGGCGTGAAAGCATGGCACGACTCCTTCGGTTCCACCCGCAGAAACAAGACGCCGCGCATGATAAGCCGCGTGCAATGGATTGTAAAGCGGGGCAGAGAGAAGCTCAGAAGCCCCGGGAAAGACGAGTAGGATAGGGGTAGCGCCCTCAATTCCCTTTCAATTCCGTAACTCTTCAGCCGTATGGCGCAAGTGCGCGGCCTTATACCATACGGCTAAAGAATTACCCCTTTAGTGCCTTAGGCACTGACTCGTATAAAGAACAACAAGAAGTTATTCGGGCACC
>CAZMVU010000070.1:0-21961 GCA_964569295.1 uncultured Nitrospirales bacterium | reverse complement strand
GCGTTAGGCTACAGGCGGTCCGGCAAGGAAGATTTTAATGCGATTGCCCTGATGGACCCACTGAATCCCGCCCCCAGCTTGTGACCCGCCGTGGTGCACGCAGGTTACACCCGCCGCCCCTGCCGGAGTGCTGCGCCCCCCGTCACTCTGTCCAGCGCAGGACTTCTTCGGCGCGTTGATTGTGCTGCCGGGTGGTGCTGTCCATGCTGCGCCGGCCATGGTCACCGCCTGCATTGGCTCCGGCGGACGACTGGTTGCCAAGCTCCTGCTGCATGCCGATGCCGGTCATCGCCTCGCCCATCGGGCCCGCACCGCCTCGAGCGCCATGCTGTCGCATGTCTTGGGTGGGACGCTGGGCTGCACCGGCGTTGCCCGGCAGTGCGACGTAGCCGTTCTGGTTGTTGTACACGAGTTCCTCGCCGTCCACGGTACGCGGCCGCTTATGCCGGTAGCGAGGCACGAGCGCATCGAGCGTGGGGGGGTAGTATCCGGTGTCCCGGCCGTAGGCATCGATGGCTTCCTTCACGGCTGTTAGGGTCTGCAAGTCGCGCGGGTCGGGTCCGGGCGGGCGTGGCCGCTCGAAGACCTGGCCCGTGGCGGGATCGTAGCCATAGGCCGAGCCGTCGCTCTTGGTGGGCAGACTGGGCAGGAAGCCGGGCACGAGGTCCTCGAGGGATGGTGGATAGGCGCCCTTCGCCGCGTGGTATGTGCGGATAGCGCGCTCGAGCTTCACCCGCCCCATGTTCTCGCCGGCGTGATCCAGTTGGTCTGTGGCGTTCTTTGCGGCGCGTTTCTGCAGTTCTGCTTGCGTGGCCGCTCCGGTGAGCAACTCGATGCCGCAGCCGGCCAGGAGCAAGGCGGCCGCTATCCATATGGTCAGTACGTGCAAGCGCATGGTGTATTCTCCGTCATGTTGTCTTCTATCCTGGCGGTGCTGCCTCTTTTTAGTATAACACCGGTGCCGGCTTGCGATTGTGCCGCCCTGGTTCCTAGAATCAGGGAGGCGGGTGCGCGTGGAGTGTGCCCGCGCCAGCCCACAACCAACGAAGGAATGTTCCGATCATGAAACATATCGCACTTGCAGGAGCGTTGATCGCCGCGGCGCTCGCTACGGCCACCGGTGTCCTGGCCCAGACGAATCCGGAAACCGACCCCCACCGGGCGGCCGCCATGGAGCTTACCGAACTGCTGCACATGGATGAGCTTATCCAGCAAAGTTATGAGGAAATGGTGGACGTGCAGATTCGCGGCAACCCCGAGCTGCGCGGCTATCGTGAGGTGATGCTCGCCTTTTTCCGTGAGTATATGTCGTGGGAGATTCTGCGCGCGGATATCACCGGCTTGTATGTCGAAGCGTTCACGGAAGCGGAACTGCGTGAACTCATTCTGTTCTATAGCAGTCCTGTTGGGCAGAAGGCGGTCGATGTCATGCCCGAGCTCATGCGGCGCGGCACGGAAATTGGCACGCGCCGGGTGCAGCAGCACCTGCCCGAACTCGAGCGGTTGATCCAGGAAGCGCAGGCTGAGCGCAGCCGGCAGCCGTAGTGGCGCGGAAAATAATTGACGCGTTTGTGTTTTGCGCAGGTGTAGGCTATGGTGAAATTAAGCGGGCCGCTTCCATCGGGGGCTGGCCTGCGGATGGCCGCGTGTACCGGGGAAGTGCGCAGGGCGATCCCGGGCGCTGCGCCGGTTAACTGGGTGGAGGCATACCAGCAGGATGGCGCTCGATGACGACAACGGCCTGCGCATATACTGTGTCTGCGGGCAAAAAATGAAGGTGAGCCCGGCTATGTACGGGCAGCCGGGCCGGTGTGTTGCGTGCAGTCAGAAGATTCGTGTCCCATCACCGGCCGATCTGCCGCCCGGCGTCAACGTGGTGTATCTCAAGGATTACCCCGAGTTGCTCCGCAAGCCCGCGCGGCCCACGGCCGCTGTGGGGCCGGACCAAGAAGCAGGAGAGGTGGCGCTTGGCGATGCCGGCGGGCCGGCGGATATTGCACCGCTCGATACCTTGCCCGCGGTCGCGCGGCTGTGCAGCTATGAGTTCAAGGTAAACCAGGCGCTCGAACGTTACCGCGACGCCGCCCCCGGCAGTACCGGTGCGAAGGAGCGCACCCGTCTCATGGGCTACCGCGGCATAGCGCGCAAAGCCCGCGCGGAACTCGAGGAGCAGTTGCGCGAGCGTCTGGCCGAGGCGGCCCAGACCCTAACGGACATCAAAGAGCAAGTGGCGCGTGCGGGTTTGTCTGCCCGGGTGGGGGAAATCGATTACCGCCAGTATGAGGCGATAGTGCGTCCCCTGCGCATCGAGCGCGAACGCCTCGAGCGGCTTCGGCACAATGCGCGCGGGTGGATCACTGTGGAAGACCCGTATGTAGCGGGCGGCTTTTTCGACTTAGCCCTCGACAACCCACCTACAAAGGACGACGCGGAAGACGTGCCGGAGCCCGGCCCCGCGCACGAAGTACCGCTCCTGCCCCAATTGCTCGATGGTTTGCGCGGCGCGTTCGCGTTGTATGACGACGGCTGCCAACGTCTCGCGGAGTGGGAAGATGCTCAACGCGGAACAGGCGGTATCGAGGCGCTGCGCTTCAAGGCGCAGGCGCAGGCCGATGTCGAACGGGGAAAGGCGGGGATAAGCTTCTATCGCGAGCGGCTCATACAGATGCTCAAGGACCGTGACCAGGACATCAAGACGCTCAAGGCGCAGTTAGAACTGGCACGGGAGCGGCTGGTGACCGGCGTGCTCGATCATAAGCGGCATGGGCAGATCGAGATTGACCTGCTGCGTATGCAGAACGATGCCATTCGCACGCGCGACCTCGCGCGGCGCGCTATCAATGCGGAATCCCTGGCGGAGGTGCCCGTGCCCGGCAGCACGGTGATGCGCCGCATCTCCCGAAAGTCTGACCAAAGCGCGGAGGCCGATGCCTGGTTCGCATGGGCCGCGGCGCTTGTGCTCGTGGTGGCCATGTTCTTGCCGATTGTCAACCCGTCTGCCGGTGGAAATGCGTTCGCCCTGCAGGGGCTCATGATCGGCATGGTGGCGGTAGCCTTGGCTTTGGCGCTCGCGGCGGCGATTCCGCGCCGGCAGTGGCGCGGCGCTGTCCTGGCCTTGCTCTGGCTGGTGAGCGTAGCGGCTTGCGCCCTCTACCTGCACGAGAAGTACTTCAGCCGTGGCCGTGTCGGTGTGTTCATGCGCCGCGACGAAATGTGGTTTATGCAGCCGGGAATGGTGGGCATTGCGCTGGCCGCAGTACTGCTCGGAGCGGCTTTTTGTGTCGCGCTTGTGCGCGCGCGCCGCATGCGCTGGGTGCCGGTAGCGGTAATCGGCGCAGCGGCACTCATCGTCAGTGGTGTGGCCACCAACCTGGGCGGTTATCTGAACCCGCACCCCGTGATCGCCGACGTCACCTGGTCTCCCGTGACCAAAGGTGATCGGGCCGCGCGTGACCACTACCGCGTCATCCTTACCATACGCAATACGGGTGTGCGCAGTTGCTGGCTCAATGCCGCCGACACAGTCAACCCGTTTCCCGTCGATGTGCTAATCCAGCGTCATGGTGCCACCCACCATATCTATGATAACGCCGTGCGTAAACGCTACGCAGAGGGGCCCTGGCTGCCGGTGACGGATAATATGCGCGAATTCCGGCTGGGGCCCGGCGAAACCATGCAGTGGGAGTATGTGCTGCCGCCGGGCGAATACCAGGCCATGTTGCGTCCCGCCTGGAGCCATGTGAGGCTCGGTGCCCCCTTTACGCTGGCGCCCCCGGTAGACGAAGGGAATGCGTCACCAGAGGGCGCGTTCACGCCTTCTCCGGATACGGATGATCACACCGAGAGCGCGGAACAGGAAGGCGCGGAACAGGAAGGCGCGCCGTCGCCGAAAAGGCCTCCCCAGGAAGAACTCGGGGTTCACATGCGTGGCGTTGGCGGCGACCCGGAGGGCGTGCCCCGTTTCGCATTGACCCTGCACCTGCCCGATGGCCGCACACACAAGACACCAGTGGCCCTGGGCGACGTTATTTATCGTGAATGGGTGGCGCTCGAATACGACCCGCGCCGCGACGCTTTGACCATCGGCATTCCCAGTGAGAATGGCATTCCCAAAGATTTGCGGATTGTGCGAACGGGCGAGCAGGTCGTGCTGCCGATCGAACCGCGCTGACCCGCCGGTTTGCGCAATGCCCAGACCGCTATTGGGGGGGGCGTCAACCGCCGCCGGGAGCCGCCACATAGACCAGCACATCGCCGGCCTCGATCGTCGGCAGTGCGGCGATGTCGAAATGCTTGCCTTCCCTGTATACCCGCAGCACCGCCATGCCCGCCAATTGTTGCGGTGGTTTGCCCACCTCGTCTTCGCGAGCCATGCGTTCCTTGATGGACATGGCGCCGCCCACACTCAGGATGTCCTGCATGGTGTCGACAAGATGGCGCTGGCGCGTAGCCGCCGCCATGAGCGTGCCCCCGGCGGTGGCTGGATTGATGATTACATGGGCCCCGCTGCGCTTTATGAGCCGGGCGTTTTCATCCTGCTCACATAAAACGATAACCTGAGCCGCGGGGTTCATGTCGCGCACGGTGAGTGCCATGAGCACCGCCGTGTCGTCGCGGCCGGGCGCAATCAGCACATGGGCGGCGCGTGCAATGGCGGCCGACTTCAGCACCTGTTCCTGGGTGGCGTCCCCCGCAATAGCCACCACCCCGATGGCCGCAGCTTCCTTGAGCGATTCTTCGTTCGTGGCGAGCACCACGATCTGATCCGGGGCGGTTCCTTGCAGCATGAGTTCGTGCACGGCGGCTTCGCTGGTTGGGCCGAACCCGCAGATGACCGTATGCCCCGCCAGCTTCGATGTGATCCGATGCATGCGGTAGTCCTCCCTGAAGCGCTTCAGCGCGATTTCATAGGCCGTGCCGAAGATGGTGAAGATGATGATGAACCGTATAGGCGTAAGGAGTAAGGCGTCCACCAGGCGGGACATTGTGTACACAGGTACGATATCGCCATAGCCCACCGTGGTTATGGTGACCATGGTAAAGTACAGACAGTCAAGAAACCCCGGATGCTCGCCCGTGAGCGAGTCCTCGAGCCCGCCCTCGAAATACACCACCAGCGTGACGCTGAATATCAGCGCCACTACAAGCACCAACCGGTTCCCCAATTGCCGCAGGTTCGGTGGGGTGATCGGCGTATATAAGCGCCCGCCCATGGCGGAAGAATACGGCATGCCGCGCCCGGCTGCAACCGTGGTGCGTATAGAGCGGGCAGCCTATGGCAGTGGCGGCACGAACGGAGTATTCGGCGTGGAGAGGGGCGAGGCGGCGTCTTTTGGGCCGGGCAGTGCAAAATCATCGAGCGAAACCGTGCGCGGATGTGTCTGGGGACCCAGATCGAGAAGCCGCACCCCGCGATCGCCCGCCGCATACCACAGGGCCGTATTCCGGGGGCTGGCGCCAGGCACTGTTACGATGGGGTGGTGCACGGCGCCCGCGGCCCGGTTGTCGCGCCAGTAGACCGTTCCGGCCGCGGCGGTGTATGCGCACAGTTCATCGGCGCCGCCCGCCAGCAGCATGGGTTGCCCCGCGAACCACGCGGGGTGCAGCGTCTTGACATTGCGTTGCGGCGCCTCCCACATTACCCTGCCGTCCCCGCCGAACGCGTAGATCGTGTGTGCATTGGCCGCAAACCACGCCGGTCCGCCGCCGTTTTCCCGCCAATTGGCCGCCGCCAATGCCGTTACCGGGTCGTTTACCGGGAGTCTGGCAGGGTTTTTATTCGCTCCATCGGCAAGGGAGAAGGTCTGCACATGGCCATGCACCGTACCCACGACCAGCTCCGATACCTCCGGCAACAGCACCGGCGGGCACGAAACCGGCCCGATGGTTTCGGCCTTCCACGCGATATCGCCCTTGCGCGAGAGAGCGACGAGGCCGGGTCGGGTGCGCGCGGCCACCAGCGCGGGCATGTCCTCGCCCTTGGCGCCCGTAAGCGCCATGAATCGCACCGGCCCGGCGTTGGGCTGCGTCCACAGACGGGCGCCATCCGGCGTGAGTGCCGCTATCCCCTCCGGCTCGATCGCGGCGAGCAGTACGCTTGCCGGACTCTCGAACAAGCGCGCCGCGCACAAGACGCCCCCGGGCGCGATGTCCGTGGAGATGGGCGCTGCCGCCTTGCCATCGGGCGTTAGCCGATGTAGTTTGCCCTCGGCGCCCAACGCAACAAGGAGCCTCTCGCTCCCCCGGCCCCACGCCGGTATGGCGGGCGTCGCCAGGCGGCGTGGCGGCCGGTAAGTCCAACGGTGGCTCCCCGTGGTGCTATAAGCGCGCACGTCGCGCGGGGAAGTTACCACGAGCAGGTGCTCCGCGCTACCGGCCCAGGCGCGGGCAGGGCCGCGCAGAGGCGCGGCATCCAGATAATCTGTAGTCAAGGCCTGTGGCAGCACGGGTAAGGTGAAGCGCCGCGCTACTGTTTGTGCGGTGGCTTCTGGCGCTTCCGGCCAGCTGAGGGTAACCGTGAAGGCGTAGTCCGGTGCGAGCGCGAAGACGCCCTGGAGGGTGCGTGTCATGGCGGCATGAGCCCCTGGCGCGAGATCGAGGGATCGGCTGGCATGACCCAGGCCAAAAGCGCTTGGCGGTGTTGCCTGGAGCCGGCCGATCAGCGTCGTCTGCAGCGGATTGCGTATACCGAAATGAAGCCGCCTGTGACGCAGGCTTTCCGTGAGCGGGCGGGTGGGTTCGAGCCACATTGCCGCGGGGAGCGTCCAGCCGGCGTCATCGAGCGGATACGCAACCACGGGCCCCGGCGGCAGGTCTTGTAACGCGGCCGCTCCCCCCGTGCCCGAACCGCGTGTTTGTGCGCCGCTCGCCACATGGGTAAGCGAGACGTTCCCGGCCGCCGGCGCTGCCGCGAATGTACCCGATGGCGTATCGAAGAAGAACGCTGCCGCGCCTGCTTCCCCGCGGTATACCATGGCGTTGTGCGACGGGAGCGGCCCCACCCGGCGCATGCGATCAAATGGCGTGTTCAATGCATAGGCGGAGAGGTTCGCGGCGATCGGCCGGGTTTGCTTTGTGACGGCCCCATCCATCTGATAAAGGCCGCCATACTGCGGCGCCTCGCCGGACGTCATCTGCCACCACGCCTGCAATGGCGCATCGATCCAGACATAACGCGCACACAGCGCCTTTGCCGCCGCTACTTGTACGCGCAATTCCCCGGGCGTGTAGAAGCGCACCGGCGCGCCATCGTTATCGTAGCCCAACGGCCGCAGGCCCAGGGCTATTCCGCCGAATTGCTTCCAGTGGTGCTGGTCTATCAAGGGCAGCCGTTGCTGAACCCGCGCCATGATTTGTCCATGCTGGCGCGCGAGTGCGGCAGGCGCCGTTGTGTAGCGGCTTTCCCGCGTGAACAGGTCGATTTGCAACGAGTCCGCCGCGCCAATGCCGGCCACAAGTCCCTCCATGAACGGGAACCACAAGGGGCTGGCGTCGTCGATGGAATCAACCAGCAACGCGATCCGCAGGTCGGGGTGCGCTGCGGCCATGGCCGTGAGTGCGCGCCGCCCAAGTTTCTTCGCCGCCCCGGCGAGCGTATCGTAATCGCGCGCTTCGGGCGTATAGCCGTCCCACCGGTGGTCGAAGACAAGCCCGGTGGCGTCCACATCGATCAAAAGGCCGCGCAGGCCCACATGCCGCACGAAGTCCGCCGCTTCGCCGAGTGCACGCATGAGCGCACGCGCCGCCTTGTCCTGCGCGAGCCACGGAGCCGCGGGACGCAGGGGCAAATAGAGAAAGTTCTCCGCGATGCCCGCGTCCGCCAGGCGCCGGTGGGCATGACGCAACTCCCGCAGGAGGAGGTCATCCTCACCCATCGAGTGGGGGCGGCCGTCGCGCGCCCAGGGATTGTCCCCCCACGATTCGAGCACGCCCATGACCGCGAAGCCGTCCACGCCTATTTCCTGCCAGTGGTCCACATGGTTCGCCGCCCACGTGAGGTGTACCGGCGCGACGAGCACTGCCTTGGCCGGTTCTTCCGGCGGCAGCGCGTGCGCCGCCGGGGCCGCGTCGCTCAAGGCGAGCAGGGGGATCAGGAATGCACATGCAAAGGGGGCCAACATACCTGGGATCGTTTCACTACCGAGCCGCGCAGGTCAAGGCGTGGCGTTGCCTGCCAAAGCCACACACACCCCGCGGCGCGCGATTATCGATGCTGGAACGCCGGGCATGCTCCTTGTTCGCGATGCGTCAGGTTTTGCTGCCGGCGCATGCGGCGATGAGCGCGCCGATGCGTTCTACCGACTCCTTCGCGAGATCGCCGAAGATAGGCAGGCACAATACTTGGCCCGCCACGCGGTGGGCGATGGCCAGGTTGTCCGGCGCCGCCGAGGGCAGGCTGGCGTAACATGCGAAGGTCGAGCACAGGGGGTGAAAGTATTTGCGGGCGTAGATATTGCAGGCGCGCATGGCTTCATACAGTGCATCGCGCGACATGCCAAAGGTTTCCGCGTCGACGAGCACCGGAAAATAAGACCAATTGCGTTCGAGGTCTGGCACTTTCGGCGGAAGCGTGAGTCCTGGTAAATCGGCGAGTAACCGCCGATACGTAGCCGCCAGCGCTCGCCTGCGCGCGATTTCGTCTTCTACATGGGCGAGTTGCAAGAGCCCAAGCGCTGCCTGGATTTCGTTCATTTTGCCGTTGATCCCCGGTCCGATCACGTCCTCCTCCCCCGCAATACCGAAGTTCTTGAGAAAGTAGACCCGGTCACGCGCCGCCACGTGATGGGTTACCAGCGCGCCGCCTTCGGCGGTAGTGAACAGCTTCGTGGCGTGGAAGCTGAGCGCGGCCATGTCGCCGTAGTCCGCCAGCGCCCGGCCGCGGTAGTGTGCGCCGAAGGTGTGTGCGGCGTCGTACACGAGGGGCAGGCCGTGGCGATCGGCGATATCCGCCAGTGCGTCCACATCGCATGGCGTCCCATAGACATGCACACCGAGAATAGCGCGGGTTCGCGCGGTGATCGCCGCTTCGACCCGGGCCGGGTCCAGGCACCAGGTGTCCGGTGTAATATCGCAGAAGACGGGGGTGAGCCGGTTCCAGTGGATTACATGGGGTGTGGCGGGGAAGGTGAACGCTGTGGTTATCACCTCGCCCTCGCGGATATCCAGCGCTTGCAACGCCACCAACAGCGCGATGGTGCCATTGCAGAAGAGACTCACATGCTGTGTCCCCAGGTACGCCGCGAGGCGGCCCTCGAAAGCCTGGTGCACATCGCCCTGGTTCGTGAGCCAGCGCCGCTCCCACACCGGCGCCAGCGCCGCCGTGAAATCCGCGAGCGCCGGCAATGCGGGACGGGTTACGTACAGCGGCGCACCAAAACCATAGCGTGCTCGCAGTGCCGCCCGTTTTTTCCCATCCAGTATGTGCTGCGTGTCATCGTGCATGTTTCGCACCTGGTTTCCGGCCGCTTACCTGTTCGGCGCTGTTTGATGATAGTGGCATTCCCCGCCTGAGTAAAGGGCGGAAAGTTTCAGAAAGTTTCAGGGACAGACTACGTTACTTTTTCGAAACACGCTTGTCCACAATACGCTCAGAGAACAGACACTCCGGCGTTTATTTTCAGGCTGGACCGGCTCTGGATTCCCGCCTGCGCGGGAATGACGGTCTGTTTCTCTTCTGCAACGGTTGCCGCAAAATTGTCTTGGACAGTAGTGTTTTTGCAAGTCAAATGTTTCGTAGTCTGTCCCTGAAACTTAGCCTTGTCGCCTCATACACGGTGTGGATGCGCTGGCGGTATTCCTGCACATATTCCTCGAGATCGGCATCGATACCGAGGCGGGCGGCGAGTTCCTGCCGGGCTTGGGCGGTCTTTGGGAGCTCTGATTCGTTGCTGCCGTGCATCATGCGGATGCGATTGAGGATGGTGCGCAGGCGGTCGTAGCCTTCGTAGAGGTCTTCACACGGGGCGGACGGCACAAGGTCATTTTCCAGGAGTATGTCGAACGCGCCGAATACATCGCCCCGTTTCAACTCGGGGAATTCAGCGGCGTGTTTCAGTTGCCAGAGGCGCGCGGTGAACTCGACCTCGGACATGCCGCCCTCGGCATGCTTGAGATTGCGCGCGCTGGCCTGGGCGGTATGGCGGCGGCGCAGATCTTCGATCTGGTCGAGGGTGGCCTGGTTGAGCGGCAAGGAGAAAGCCATGTCCTTGGCGGCACGCTCGATGCGGGCGCCGAAGTGCGTGTCGGCGGCGACAGCGCGTACTTTCATGAGCGCCATGCGTTCCCAGGGGTGGGCGTCCGTGCGGTAGTATTCGTGAAGCCGGCGCTCGCTCACCGCAAGGACGCCCTTGTTGCCGTCCGGCCTTAGGCGCGCGTCGATGTCGTAGAGTTTGCCGTGGGCTGAGTATTCCGTGAGTCGTTGCAGTACCTTGGTCGCCACGGCCGCGGCGTATTCCTGGGGCGATGGATTTGTGGCTTTGGCTTCGGCGTCGTACACGAACACCACATCGAGGTCGCTTCCGTAGCCCATTTCCCAGCCGCCGAGTTTGCCGAGGCCGAGAATGGCGATGGGGATTTCCGGCATGCCGAAGCGGTGTTCGAGGTTGCGCCGCGCGTCGATGTATGCGCGGTGCAGGATGACCTCTGCCAGGAGTGTGAGTTCGTCGCCGACCTGCGCCACGGAAATGCCGCAGACCAGTTCCCGCAACCCGACACGCAGGCTGGCGCCGTCGCGCAGGCGGTAGAGGGCGGCGTCGGCGTCGTAGGCGTTCTCCAGAAAATGCAGTTCTTCCTCGAGGGAAGCGCGGGTGTCTGGCTGCTCGAGGGACTCGGGCGAGCCGAGCACGTCGAACAAGCCGGGGTCTTTCACGAGGGTGGCGGTGAGGTATTCGCTGTTCGCGGCGAGGGTCACGAGGTGTTCGAGCAGCTTCGGGTCCATGGCGAGCACCTGGTACACGGCGGTGGGCGCGCGCATGGTGGCGAGTAGTCCGCTGAGGCGGCGCAACGTATGGTCTGGATCGGGGGCAGCGCCGAGTGCGCGGATAAGGCCCGGGGCAATTTCGGCGAATTGCTGGCGCACGTTCATCGGGTACGCGCGTTCGCCGGGGCCGTGGGCCAGATCGAGCAATTCCTTGCGGGCTGTGGCCGGGTCGTCAAAGCCGAAGCGGCCGAGTTGTGCCAGGGCCTCCGGCGCGTCGGCGCGGGGATCAAGCAGCTCGTTCACCCAGAGGTTGCCCGAGCCCTTGGCCGCGAGGAACTGGTCGAGGATCTGCCGGGTTTCGTTGGCGCGGTCGCGGTAAAGGCGCATAAACGCCGCGCCGTCTTCATAGCCCAGGCGTTTGGCGAGCAGGTCGAGCTTGTGCGCGTCAGCCGGGAGGGTATGCCGTTGCTGGCCGCCTTCGATCTGGAGGCGATGCTCGATCGTGCGCAGAAAGACATAGTTGCTCGACAGCGTGGTGGCATCGAACGTTGACAGCAGGTTACGGCGGCCCAATGCCTCGATGGCCTCGAGGGTGTTGCGCGTGCGCAGGTCTTCGAAGGCGCCGCCGTTCAGCATTTGCAGAACCTGCACGGTGAACTCGATATCGCGGATGCCGCCCCGGCCCTGCTTGACGGCCCGGTCACGCTCGCCGCGCTTGGCGATTTGGCGATCGGTTTGGTACTTCATCTCGCGGATACCCTCGAGGGTCTCGTCGTCGAAATAGCGCGGGAAGGTGATTGGCCGCAGGCGTTCCAGGAGGGTTTCACCGAGTGCAATATCCCCCGCGCATGGCCGCGCCTTGATCAACGCCTGGCGCTCCCAGGCCCGGGCGTAGGCTGTGTAGTAATCGAGCGCCGCATCCACGCTCACGGCAAGCGGGCCCGAGGCGCCAAAGGGGCGCAGGCGCATGTCGACCCGGAACACGCGGCCCTCGGCGGTTTGCTCGGAGAGCAGCTTGATAATTCCTTCGCCGAGGCGTTTGAAGTACTCGGCGTTGCTCACGATTCTTTCGCCGTCGGTCCGGCCGTTCTCACTGAACAGGAAGAGCAGGTCGATGTCCGAGTTGTAGTTCAACTCACCTCCGCCGAGCTTACCCATGCCCAAGACGACAAAGGCGGCCTTCTCCCCGCGCTCCGTGCGCGGCGTGCCATAGCGCGGTGCGAGGTGGGTACGGGTGCTGCGCAAGGCCGCCTCGCAAGCGGCGTCGGCCAGGTTTGCCAAGTCGCGTGTGATGGAAGCGACGGGGGCATGGTCGAACACATCGCGCAGGGCGATGCGCGCCATCTCCCGCTGATGGCGGCGGCGAAAGTGCGCCTGGCACGCCGCAAACGGCAGGGGTTCGCCGCTGTCTGCGAGGAAGTCCACCAGCATTTCTTCGCGTGTGCGCGCGTCCGTGCGTTGCGCCGTTTCCCAGAGCCAGGGGATGATGCGGGGGTCGCGGCAGACAATTTCTCCCAGGTAATGGCTTTGGTCGAAGAGGGTGACCACCATGCGCGCATAGTCTTTTTCGGCGGCCATACGCCGGCGTTCCGCGTCTGCGTCGGGTGCGGCCTCGAGGTAGCGGTGTATGCCCACCAGCGCCGCCTGCGGATCCGCCGCCTCCCGCCATGCCGCGGTCAGGTGCGGCAAAAGGGTCTCCGGCGCGCCGTCGAGCACGTCGCTGAGCAGCGATTCCGCCTGCACAGGATCGGAAAAGGCGATGTCTTTGAATAGGTCTTGCATGTCCCCGATCATGACGGGCAACGGCGCGTGCTTCAAGCTGGCAAGGGGTTGAGCATAAGTGCGCTCGTTACCTTGCACCGCGACCGGAAGTATCTGGCCCATGCGGGGGTGCCTGTCCCTGTGCTTTCCATACCCGTGCGATGGCGGCAGCGGTTGCGCGTAGGTGCGCTGGCGCGTGCGCCATGGCATCGGCGAGCGGCATGGGGCCGGGTGTGATAGACAATGCGGCGGTGAGTCCGTTCTTGTACAAGGTTTCGTAGCCGGTTTCGAGCGAACCGGCCAGGGCGATACAGGGCACACCCGCTATGTTGGCCAACCGCGCTACCCCGGCGGGCACCTTGCCATAGGCGCTTTGCCGGTCCAATCTTCCTTCGCCCGTGATAACGAGGTCCGCACCCGCGATAGCCGCCGCCAGGCCGCATGCATCCGCCACCAAGTCCACCCCGCTGCGCAAGCAGGCATTGGAAAAAGCCATGAGCCCGGCGCCCAGCCCGCCCGCCGCGCCCGTGCCCGGCACATCGCGCACGGCCACACCGAGTGCGGGCTCGACTACATCGGCATAGTGGGCGAGGGCGTTGTCGAGCAGTGCCGCCTGTTTGGGCGTGGCGCCCTTCTGCGGGCCGTACACGTGGGATGCGCCGGTGGGACCGCACAGGGGGTTGTCCACATCGCATGCCACCTCGACCGTCGTGGTGTCCAAAGCTGGATGACGCTGCGCCGTGTCGATGCTGGCCAGTCGTGCCAACGCCGCGCCACCGGGCGCGAGGTTGTTGCCGCCCGCATCGAGCAAGCGAAAACCGAGCGCCTGCGCCATGCCCGCGCCGCCGTCGTTTGTGGCACTGCCGCCAATGCCCACCAGCAGCCGCCGCGCGCCGTTATCGAGGGCATGCGCCATGAGCTCGCCCGTGCCGCGGGTGCTCGTCAACGTGGGGTCGCGTTCTTCTTCGGTCAGCAAGGCCAAGCCCGAAGCCGCCGCCATCTCGATGACCGCCGTCTCGCCGCCGCCGAGCAGGCCATAGGTGGCGTCTACGGGCGTACCGCGGGGTCCCGTAACCGTCGCGGTGATATGCCGCCCGCCTGTCGCCGCGACCAGCGCATCGACCGTGCCCTCGCCGCCGTCGGCCATAGGCCGGCATTGAATGACGGCGGCGGGAAACACCTCGCGCCAGCCCGCTGCGATGGCCTCGGCCACGCCGGGCGCGCGCAGGCATTCTTTGAACGAATCGGGTGCAATGATGATGCGCATGGGACTTCCCAAAGTGTATGTGCGCGCTGCCCTCTCAAGAATAAGGTGGGCGCACGCGGCACGCGCCCATTGTGCCTGCCGCCGATCCACGTGTCCAGTGTTCGAATAGCTTGGGCGGGGTTTGGCGCCATGCCGTTCCGGCCGGTAATCGGGGGGGGAATGCGTGGTGTTCAGGCTTCGTTCCGGAAACAGAAGGCCTTGCGCGAACATCACGTGGAAAAATGTGCCCTCAATGACTAGAATTCGGGGATTACGCTTTTTCATTTGACCCAAGGGGATAGCACCATGCCGACAAAAGAAGCTGTTTTCGATGCGTTGCGCCAGATTATCGATCCTGACCTCGGACGCGATATCGTGTCCCTCGGGTTTGTAAAAAACCTCGAGATCAAGGGCGACACCGTGGCGTTTACCTTACAACTGACCACGCCCGCCTGCCCGGTCCGCGACAAGTTCAAAGAGCAGGCGGAGACTGTCGTGGCGAATCTGCCGGGAGTAACGAACGTCCAGGTCACCATGACGGCCATGGAGTCCAAGCGCCCGAAGAAACCGGATATCAATATGCTGGACGAGGTTGGAACCGTCATTGCGGTGTCGTCATGCAAAGGGGGGGTGGGCAAATCGACCGTCGCGGGGCACCTCGCGCGCGCGATGCAGCGTGAGGGGCATGCGGTGGGCATTCTCGATACCGACATCTACGGGCCGTCGTTTCCGACATTGTTCAACGCGCACAATCCGGATGTGTATATGGCGAACGAGCGCATTCAGCCGGTCGACGTGGACGGGCTCAAGACCATGTCGCTCGGATTTCTCATGGGCGACCGGCCGGCTGTGGTGCGCGGACCGCTCGCCTCGAACTACACGGCGCAGATACTGCGCCAGACCGACTGGGGCAAGATCGACTACCTCATCATCGATCTGCCGCCGGGTACCGGCGACATTCAGCTTACGCTTGTGCAGCAGGCCAGCCTCGACGGTGCGGTCATCGTGACGACGCCGCAGGCGCTTTCGCTGGTGGATGTGGCCCGCGGTATCCTCATGTTCGAGAAGGTGGATGTGCCCGTGCTCGGCATAGTCGAGAACATGGCGTACTTCGAGTGCTCGAATTGCCACGAGCGCCACTTCCCCTTCGGCACCTCGACTACCACGCTGAAGGAGCGCTTCGGGCTGAACACGCTGGCGGCGCTGCCGATCATCCCCGGGCTGTCGACCGTGGCCCGGCGCGACGACGGCGCGAATATAGCGGCGTTCGCCACGCTTGCCGAGAATGTGCACCGGGAGGTGGGCAAACGCCGTGCCGGCGCCCAGCCACGCCCGGAGGTCACGGCCGAGCCCGGTTTCGTGCGTATTGCCTGGCCTGATGGCACTGAAAGCCGTATCGCCAACAAGGCGCTACGTGCCTCGTGCCAGTGCGCGCTGTGTGTCGATGAATTCTCCGGGAAGCCCCTGCTCGAGGTGAGCACTATCCCGGACGACATCGAGGCGGAGAAGATCGAGCCGCTGGGGAACTATGCCGTGGCGATCACTTGGAGCGATGGGCACAGCTCGGGGATCTTCTCATGGGAACACCTGCGCAAAGTGGCGGGAAAGCCCGCACCGGCCGAAGCGTGAGACAGATGGCCGCGGGTGGCTACGGCGCGGCAGATACCGCGGGAAGCGCCTGGGCGGCGCGCGTCATGTATAGGGCGTAAACAGGACGTTACCTTCTCATACGTATTCGTTCCTTCGTGGCGCACAAAGGTTGGCATATGATTTGCTCCTTTGAGGCGAAGTGCGGTGGGTACACACACACCGCCACTGCGGAAGTTAGCCAGGAAAGGAACACATATATGATGATGCAGACACGACCCCTCGGACAATCCGGCATTGATGCGTCGGTGGTCGGGTTTGGAGCCTGGGCTATCGGCGGTTGGATGTGGGGCGGTACGAGCCAGGAGGAATCGATCAATGCGGTGCATGCCGCCCTCGATGCCGGCATCAACCTGATAGACACGGCGCCTATCTATGGCTTTGGTATTTCAGAGTCGGTGCTGGGCGCGGCAATAAGCGGCCGGCGGGACAAGGTGGTGCTGGCGACCAAGTGCGGCATGGTCACGAATACGGGCGCCGGTGAGCACAAGTTCTTTTCCGATGCGAACGGGCCGGCCGGCGACGGGCATATCGATGTGCGTATTTGGCTGCATCCGGATTCCATCCGGTGGGAACTCGAGCGCAGCCTGCAACGCCTCGGCACGGACTACGTGGATCTTTATCAGACGCATTGGCAGGAGGCGACCACGCCCATTGAAGACACGATGGCGACACTACTCGACTTGAAGCAAGAGGGGAAGATTCGCGCCATCGGCGTGAGCAACGCCACGGTAGAACATATGGATGCTTACCGTGCGTGCGGCCCGCTGGACAGCGATCAAGAGAAGTACAACATGCTGGACCGGGCGAAAAGCGCAGAGAATCTGGCGTACGCCCACGAGCATGGCGTGGCCGTGCTGGCGTACTCGCCCTTGGCCAAAGGGTTGCTCACCGGCAAAATGCCGCCCGAACGCGAGTTCCTCGAGGGCGATCAGCGTAATACGCAGGATCGTTTCAGCCGCGAGAACCGGGCGCACGTGTGCGATATGCTCGACAAGTTCCGGGACATTGCCGAGCGGTACGAAGCCTCGCTGGCCCAGTTGTGTATTGCATGGACATTCCATCAGCCAGGGCTTTCGCATGTACTCGCCGGCGCACGCCATCCCCATCAGGCGCGGGAAAACGCCAGCGCGGGCGCCTTGCGTTTGACGGAACAGGATCTCGGCGAAATGCATGAAACCCTGGCCGAATATGCGGCCGTGCTCGTGTAACCGGACGGGGTGCGATGACTGCGAGAAATCGCAGAAAGGAAGCGTTATGGCGAAGCTCGTTGACATGACCTGTTCACAAGACAAGAAGGAACTCGAAGTGCTTGCAGGCAGCGCAATCGAGGAATATCGCGATGCTCTCGGCTATGGCTGGGAAGTGAAAGACAGCACCCTCGAGAAAACCTTCAAGTTCGAGTCGTACCAGGAAAGCATCAATTTTGCGAACGGTGTGGCCAACATCGCGAAGGAGCAAAACCACCACCCGGATATTACGCTGTCGTACAACACGGTGACCGTGAGCTTGACGACGCACAAAGTGGGCGGTCTTACGCGCAACGATTTCATTGTGGCCGCAAAGGTGGAAACCCTGTAGGCACGGTGAGGGGCGGTGTGCGTTCAATCGATTTCGTAGAGTTCGGCGAATACGATGGCGTCTGTGGGCGGCGCGCCTTGCACCGGGTCTGGGTGCGCTGCGGTAAAGCGAAGTTCCGTGCGGCCACGGCTGCGCAGGGTAATGGGGCCATCGTAGTTTAAGGCTTTCGGCCCGGGATTGCTGCCGTCGAGCGTGTAGCGCACGGTGATGTCTTTCGGCGCCGTCAAGGTGATGCGCAACGGGGCGGTGTAATGATCGCCGGCGGGTTGCGCCGTGACCGCGTAGAGGTACGGCGGATTTGCGGGCATAAGAGCCACCGCATCCACGAGCGCTGCAAAGCGGCCTGCAGCGTCCCAATGGTCATAGGCGACGAGTACGGTCTCGACCGTTTTCCCGGCAAGCTCCTTCCCGAGGGGAATGGAAACGTTTGTCCAATGCCCCACACTCCCCTTGGCGGCGCCTGGATGCGTTTCGTGTGTGCCAGCGCCGGTGTCGCGCAGGGTTGTGCCGTCGGTGCAACGTAAATCGACGCCCACATGGCGCCCTTCCGCATTCAACGGTTTCAGGCGGTAGTGCAGCACGGCGTCGGGCTGCGCAACAATGGCCGGCTGGGCGAGGGCGAAGTAGGCAAAGGCCTTGCCCGGTTCCGCAATCTGACCGGCGACGCGCAACTGGGCGCCGTCCGGGTTCGTTTCCGCGAGGACGGTGCACGCGGCATGCGTCATGTTGCGCAGTGCGCCGTCTTTTTCGCTGGGTTGCAATGAAACGCCGGCCTCATGGTTGGTTTCTTCGCACGCGTACCATGGCTCCCACGGTTCCGGCAGTTTGCGCGGTTTGACCGTGGTACTGAGGGCGAGCGCAAGCTGGGTGCGTTCTGCCGGATCATCCAGTTGCAGGGCCGTACCCGGTTGGAGCGCGGCGATGACGCGCGCCTGGCGTGTTTCCGGGGCGATGCGCACATGCGGTTCAAGGCTGCGGCCGAAGAAGGCGTTTTCGAGGTGGAATTCACCGTTGCGGCAGACCATGGGACCAGAGCGTGTATTGATCTGCTGCAGCAGCACGCTCCCGGGGCCGTTGTGGGCGAGGGTTTGCTCGCCCGCCCACACCTGCGTGCCGTAGAAGGCGGCGCGTCCGGCGAATTGCGGCGTGGTTACGATGGCCGCGACCGCATGTTCGCTGTGGGGCACGAGCTGGGCCTGCACGAAATCGACGCCGGCATCCGCTACATGATCGAGCACAACCGGCCGCGATACGGTGTCGCTGCCGTGCATGACCACTTTTGCGCGTGCGCCGCCCTCGTCGTCGCGGAAGGCCAGCCCGTCGTGGGCGGCATAGAGGAAATTGCGGTTAAGGTGTTCGTCGAAGCAGCGGCCGACCACAAGCGCCTCGAGGTGCGCGCGCTGAAAGGCGATGATATTCTCAAATGCCGCGCCATCAGCATACGTGGGCCGGGGCAGGTCCGGGTGCAGGCGGTGCATGTAGTGCGGATTAAACTGGAGATCCTCGACCCGGCCGGGGGTATCGGCCTTGCCCACGAACAACCCACGCCGCAGCACGGTGCCTGCCAGGTAGCGGATGTAGTGCCCGTCGCTGGGGTAGGTCATGAAATCGGCGCCCTGGTAGGCGTTGCCGAGGGTTACGTTGACCAACCAGCAGCGCGGGCCCAGTGCCTGGATGGCCCACGGGTAGGGTGTGATGTTCGTCGGATCCTGCTCCGGATACCACACCGTGAGTCCCCGCAGGCCCGCGCCGCTTTCCAGGCGCAGGAAGGGCGGCGCGTCGGGGTTGCCTTTGCCGGCGGTGGGCATGAGCACCGATCCCCCGGAAATGGTGTGGTGGGGGACGTCGAAACAACCGCGCAACTCGACGCCCGAGGGCACCTGTAAGCGCCCGGCGAATTGGTAATTCCCCGGCGGCACGTAGACCACGCCGCCGCCGTCGTGTCGCGCCCGGTCAAGCGCCTGGGTGAAAGCAGCCGCGTTGTTCTTCAGTTCCGGGGCCGCACCGAACTCGGTAACCACGTAGAGCGCGCGGCGCTCGATGGCCGGGCGCCTGGCGGGGTAGTCCGGCGCAAAGTGCGGTGGCTCGCGGAAGGACATGGATTTGTGCGCGGCCATGACATCGCCAAGCTGCGCATCGTTCTCGATGTGGGGCGTGCCGGAGAACTGGTTGCCGAGGATACGAGCGCACGTGGCCTTCGGTTCGAGCCGAATGTGCGGACCCGCGTTGGTAAACCGCACGCCCAGCACGCACAGTGTGCCGCGTTCTACGTGGATACCCGCTCCGATTTCGCCATGCTGGAGGCTCAGCGCACCAAGGCCTTTGTGCAGGACCGGCCCGTCGAACCGGCAATCGCTGAACTGCGCCACCGAGGTGAACCGGCGTCCCGCATGGACCGCGTGGTCCCGTCCGCCAAACCGGCAGCCAGCCGCGCTCAGGCCGATGGCGTTCATGGCGTCGAGTTCGAGGGCCGTGCCGCAATCGCGGAAGTCGGCCGCGAAGAGGGCGGCGTTTGTCATGCCCCGTTCCCCTTTGCGGAACCGCAGGCCAGTACCATAGCCCGTGGCACGCACATCGTAGAGGTATTGCCAATCGCTCCGGCCAATGTCGAAGGCCGTGGCGCCAGCGAGGTGTTCGGCCAGGGCTTTGCGCTCTTGTGTACCGTCCGGGGCGCCGGGCAGGCCCGACTCCGCCCACCAGTGCGCCGTCCACGCCACATTCACCAAGCGGCCGATATCCGTCGTGCTGTCGATGCGCACCCCGAGGGCGAGCGGTGTGCCGGCCACATTGTCGAGCATGTGCAGTTCGTTGAACTCCGGGCCGGTGCAGAAGCCGCGGTAGGGATTCACGAGGGTGACGTGCTGCAGGGTGGCATTGTTTCCGTTGCGGGTTTTCGAGGTACGGACGGTCCAGGGGTAGGGCACAATAGCCTGTGCCTTTTGTTCGGGATACCACACGGCCACGTTGCGCAGGCCGCTGCCGCGTTCGAGGGTGATGGCCGGGGATGCGGACAGTTCGCCTTGGCCATGCAGGACCATGAGTACGGTCCCTTTGATGGGCGCTGCCGGTGCATGGTCGCCGCGCAGGGTTACCGCCTCGCGCACGGTGATCGGCATGTCGAGCCGGTAGCGCCCCGGCGGAAGAAATACCACGCCGCCCCCCGCCGCGTGCGTCTGATCGATGGCGGATTGTATAGAGCCGGCGGCATCCACATCGGTATTGGCGGGTGGTTCGACGGTGTGCGCGGCGACAAAGAAGGCCTTGCCGCCGTGAACCGGCTCGACAATATGCGGGCGTTCATTCGCCATTGCCATGCGCGACAGGGCGGTCATTGCCAGAATCAGTAGTGCGGCGGCACGATACATAGGCGTTCCTTTTCCCCCTGGTTCGCCGGACGGCGGCAGTATAGCGCGAGCGGGCGGTGTGACGCACAAGTGATGCGGGGTCGACCCGTCCATACCGCGCCGTGTAGGATTGCGCCGGCGCTTTGTGGGCCGTGCGGGCTTGCTGAAACGGCGGGCGCCTTGAAATGCGTTCCGCCCATGTTGCGCCAACTGGTGACCGTATTGCTTTTGATGTGAACAGGGAACCCCATGACCACGCGAAACAATGCCCCGGAGAACGTGGCGGCAACAGAGACGCCCCCGCCGCCGCCGCGCCGTTGGTGGCGGGGTGCGGTGCGTGTGGTGGTGGGCGTGGTGGTGGCGGCGGTACTGCTGTGGTTCCTGTTTCGGGGCACGGACTGGGCCGAGCTCTGGCGCGCGCTCGCGAATATATCGTGGCCGTGGTTCTTGCTGGCGCAGGTGGCGGGTTGGGCCACGTACTTCACGCGGGCGGCGCGGTGGCACCGGGTTGCGCTGGCGGTGCGGCCGGTTGCGTTCCGGCCGGTGTTCAGCGCCACGCAGGTGGGCCAACTGGTAAACCTCGCCGTGATACCGCGTTTGGGTGAACTGCTGCGCGCGGTCATGCTCACGCGCATTTCGCCCTTGCGCTTTGGCGAGGTTTTGAGTACGGCCGCCCTCGACCGGGTGACGGACATGCTCGCCCTGCTCCTGTTCCTGCTGATGTCACTCGCCGTGTTTCCGCTCGATACCGAGATCACGTTGCCCGGCGCGATTCTCGACCGCGACGCGCCGCTGGTCATCCCGACGGCGTCCCTGGAGCCGGCAATACTCCTTTTGGGCGCGGTGGTGCTGGGCGGGCTGCTGACGCTCGTGCTGCTTTACGTGCGCCGCGATTGGATGCTCGCGGTGTTGCGCTGGGGGCTGCGGCCTTTTCCCGCCCGTTTTTCACATCAGGTGATCGAGTTCTTTGCGCATTTCGCCGACGGCATGCACGTGTTCCGATCATGGCGCGGCCTCGCCATGACGCTCTACTGGGCGCTGATGACCTGGGGCTTCACGCTGCTTACGGTAGACCTGGTCTTTCGTGCCTTCGAGCTGAACCACCCGTGGTATGCCGCCATCGTGGCGACCACGCTCCTTTCGGTATTCCTCATGGTGAACGTGACGCCTGGGTTTGTGGGCCAGTTTCACCTCGCCGTGATCGCCGGGGTATTGCTGACCACACCGGGAACACCGCCGGTAAAGGCCAAGGCAGTGGCCATTGTGTCCCACGTGTGCGCCCTCTACCCAACGGTTATCCTCGGGGTGTGGGCATTGATGCGGGAACGCATCGGCCTGGGGCAGCTCCTGCGGCGCACGCGCGAAGCACGCGGGGACAACTGACGCTGCGGGCGCGGCGCGCCGTCTTGCGAAAAAAACGTGGCGGGGTGGTGGAATACACCGGATTCCCGGGTGAAAGCCGGT
>CAZMVU010000069.1:0-21967 GCA_964569295.1 uncultured Nitrospirales bacterium | reverse complement strand
CGGCGGGCGCATCCTCGGCGGGCGCATCCTCGGCGGGCGCATCCTCGGCGGGCGCTTCCTCGGCGGGCGCTTCCTCGGCGGGTGCATCCTCGGCGGGCGCTTCCTCAGCGGTGGGTTCTGCTTCAGGAGACAGGAGGTCTTCGTCGACGAGTTCCTGATCGTCCTCGGGTGCAACGTAGAAGTGGGAGAATTCCTGCTGGAAGCGCTCGGGGGATTCTTCACTGAGTGTCTTGAAGGCTGCTTCGGCGGCTTCAGAGACCTCGGCACTGCCACTTTCCTGCAAGGTGCTGATGGCCTGCATGGCCTCGGCGGTTACTTGCCCCTTGGGGAAACGCCGGAATTGTTCCATGTAAAACTCGATGGCTTCCTTGGGCCGATCGAGCTCTTCAAGCAACGCGCCGATATGGCGGGGCAGGGTCGTGGCGGTGTAGGAGTCGGGGTAGTCCTCGATAATCTGCTGGTAGGCGGCGAGGGCCTCCTCGAGCTTGCCGTCGTTTTCAAGAAGGAAGGCGAGGCCTTCGGCGGCACGCGGCGCGTATTCGGAGTCGCCGTGCTCATCGAGTACGCGTTCAAAGTTCGCACGCGCTTCCTCGTATTGCTGCGCACGAATGGCGGTCTCGCCGGCCAGATAAGCGGCGGTGGCGCTGTGGGTATCCTGTTGTTTGGCGACCCTTTCCAACTGGGTCAGGCGCAGGGCGGGGTCTTCGGTTTGGAGGGCGTCGGCAAAGTCGGTGTTTGCTTCGACAGTAGACGCGTGGTTGGCTACCATAATAAGCAGGCCAACCGCCAGCACCAGGGCCAAAAAGCCGACCGTGGCCACCGCGATGAGTGGGTTCTCACGCACGCGCTCGGCCAGGGCCTGGACGTCATCGGCTATGGTCCGGCGGGCCGGCATTTGCGGTTCGCGCCCTTCGGGGACGGATTTCTTGCGGTCCTCTTTCAATGCCATGACGGGTCTCTTCGCTCCTTCGTTTTCAGGGATGGCGGGCTGGGCGCCGTCGCAGCGCGGCCGGGCGCCATGGTGCGGAATTGGATTGGATGGGGTACGTTACTGCAGGACTCCCCACTCAATGATTTTCCACTCGCTGTCTTCTTCGCGCAGGTGCACGACCATTTGGCCCTGCACATTGATGGGCGGGTTTTCTCCCGGGTTGTTCGGGCGCGCCAGGGTGCCGAACGCCTCGAGGGCGCGGGCTTGACCGTCCTGCACCTCGACCTTGGGCGCGGCCCGGGTGATGCTGATTTCACGGTAATTGCTATGCACATGGGTCACATAGTCCTTGATGGCCGCGAAGTCGCGCCCTTGGGCATCGTGATAATCGGGGGAGATATACTTGAGTACACGGCCGGTCTTGCGCGCCTCCATGGCTTTGTGCACGTGATCCAGTACCGCGGCCACACGCTCGGCGTCGGACGCCTTGCCGCCGAGACCGGGAATCGGCAAGGTAGTCTGGCAGCCGCTGGCGCCGACCAGGATGGAGAGACACGCAAGGGCAAGAAGGGTATGGCTAAGGTGTTTCATCGCTGGTTTCCGTTTCCGGCACGGGCACCAAGTGCAGCACCAACTCCTGGGAGCGGCTCATGCCCCCCGAATTGATGGTGATATCGAGCCGTTTGCCGGGTTTTGCGAACGTCAGGAAAACCGCATTCTCCGCCTGGGTGCTGCTTTTGAGCGTCCAGTCGGCCATCGGGCATTCCTGAATGAAAAACTGCGCCAAGTCCTGCACCTGCTCCTTCGAGGTGTAGACCATGCGTCCGATTTCGAGTCCGGGGGATTGGTACACATACGTGCGGTTCCGATCCTCGCGCAGGTTGGCTGGCAGTGGAATGTCGGTAAAGCGCTGCTCCGTGGCGAGGGGCAAGCTGGCGCTTGCCGGCGCGACGTTTCCATCGCCGGACTGTTCCGGGGTATCGTCGAGCATCTCGACATCTGTGAACTGGCCATCGGTTTGGCAGGCGGCCAATAGCGCGGCGAGCGCAATGACCCAAGCACTGTATCGCACGGCAGCATACCTTTCGTAAGCTACGAACCGGCTATGCGGAACGTTGTCTTTATCGTGGGCCCGAGGGCCCGATTTTACACCCTGGTTTGGCTTGCGGCTTCCGGTGACTGCCACCGCCGCGCGGTTTACGCGGCCCCGCTGATCCCGACAGCCGAAAGGCTGTGGTGCGGGGCTCGCAATGTGCGAATCTCCCCTCCTTGGATACGCAGGCCTGGCCCCGTTTGAAGGGAATCTGCCAAACCATGTTTCCCATCAATGGCGCTCTCTGCCAGTCACCGGGCGCTGCCGGCTCGGGCGGCACCTGAGGAACCCGAGAATACCACAGCCCCGCCGTGTGACGCCACCCCCGGGCGGGGTGGTTACCAAGCAGGACGGCTCAATCGCGCACGTCGATGGCGCCAGGGCCTTTCTTGCCCGCGGTTCGTTCATACTGCCCCTTGCCGCTGCGCTGATACTTGGTAAAGCCCAGCCGCTCGAGGTTGCTGTCGCTCAAGTTGTTTTTCGTGGCCCCTTCGCTCCAGCGTCCGCCCAGGTTTGGGGCACTGAAAACACGTACCACGCGCTCGCCCGTCTGCGGGTGATGGGTGAGCGGTGGATCGCTCATCGAGCGGATCACCTCGAAGGTATCGCCTTCGGCACCGTCATCGTGAATTATCTGGTAGGTGTAAATCGGCATACGCCAAACCTTTATCTTATGCTTCGCGCTTCTATACAAACACAACTCCGCCTCGTGGTTCAATCCCTCCCCCGCGAGGGTCCCCGTTTGCCCGGAGCCGGCCGCAACGTGTATACGTGTAGGCTGTGGTGCTGAACAGCGCATGACATGCGGAAGGAAATCGCCATGAGCGCAGAGACACAGGCATTGTATGAGCAGCGGCGGCGGCGGTATCTGACGGCGTTGCGCAACGGGAAACCGGACCGGGTGCCCATTCGCCCGTTTGCCGCGGAGTTCGTCGCGCGCTACGCCGGCTACACATGTCAGGAGGTCACGCACGAACCGGCCAAGGCATTTGACGCCACGTGCCGCGCAGCGGCGGACATGGGATGGGATGCTACCGTACCCAACATGGTCTATGTGTGGACCGGGCTCACAGAGGCCGCAGGCCTGAAGTATTACGGTGCGCCGGGCATCGGGGTTGACCCCAACCATGGCTTCCAGTATCTCGAGCCGGCGGAGGAAGATGCCTGGATGCGCCCAGACGAGTACGACGCGCTCATCGCTGATCCGACCGGCTACCTCTACGAGACGTGGTTTCCACGGGTCTCGAAAGATGTGGTGGCGCCGGGCGCCCCCAATACGTTGCGCAACAACCTGGCCTTCGTGAAAGGCGGCATGGCGATGTTGCAATACTTCGGTTCCTTCGGGCCGGCCATACAGCAGTTGCAGGAGGAGGCGGGGGCGGTGCCGGCGATTGCCGGCATTCTCAAGGCCCCCCTGGATATTCTGGGCGACAAGCTGCGCGGCTATATCGGTCTGACCATGGACCTGTTGGAACAGCCTGAGAAGGTCATGGCGGCCTGCGAAGCGCTTGCACCGCATCTCTGCTATACGGCGCTTACCAGTGCCGACCCGGACAAGCAGTTGCCCATCGGGTTCTGGATGCACCGCGGCTGCACCCCCTTCGTGACACAGGAACAGTTTGACCAGTTCTACTGGCCCACCTTGCGCCCGGTCATCCAGGAGCTGTGGAAAAACGGGCAGCAGACCCTGTTTTACGCGGAAGGCGATTGGGATGCCCACCTCGAGGCGTTCCGGGACTTGCCGGACCAAAGCATCGTGTACCATGTGGACCGGGGCGATATTTTCAAGGCGCACGACGTGCTCGGTGATAAATTCTGCCTGTCAGGCGGCATATCGAATTACCTGCTCGCCTATGGCACGCCCGAAGAAGTGCGCACGCAGGTACGCGAGGTTATCACGGGCGTGGCCCAGGACGGCGGCTATCTGCTCGATGCGTCCGCCATCATGCAGAACGACGCAACGGTCGAGAATGTGCGCGCCATGACGCAAGCGGGCCGTGAGTTCGGCGATTACAACAACCCGGACTATGCCATGCCGGCGCGGAAAGTCGTGGATGCCGGCGGCGTCGACTGGGGGAAATCGGGCGGGCGGCCCGCAGGCGTGTGTGTGCCATGGGCCGAAAGAGCACAGGAAATCCCGCAGATGCTCGGCGATCCGGACATTGTAAAGCGGGTCTGGGAGGAGGTTGACGCCCTCGGCCACACCTTTATCTGGCAGTGGTTGGTCTCGTTCTGAGTATGCCGTGTACGGCCGCACATTGTTGGCCGGAAACCGTCAGCCGCGCAAAAACTGGGCTCCAGAACACCTTTGTTACGGCAGGCGGACACGGCGGCCGGCTCACCGCTGAACGCGACAGCGCGTAACGAATCGCAGTTTGGCGTATATTATGTAGAGGAAGGTACGCCAGACGAAAGCGGGTGCGCACCACCAGACGGTGCCGCCATGAAAAATAAGGCGCCACACGCCGGTCAACACCGGGAGGAGGTTCTATGAATCGCATAACCACTGTCAGCAGCATCGCCATTGCATTGGTGGGCGTCCTGTTCTTGTCTGGGTGCCCCCAGCCCGTGCCGCCCTTTGATGTGTCCGGCATCTATGAAGGCGCCTACACGCTCGATAACCCCATCGAAGGGGCAAGCGGGACCTGTGACTTCGAGCTTGAGCTCTACCACGAAACCCGCATTCCGCTGATCCGCTCGACCTTCGCCGGTCTCGTGCGCATTAGTTGGGATTGCCTGCTCACTCCTTCGCTTCAGGATACGCTCGGGCTCACCGGAGAATACGCGGTGTTGCCTGTGCTCGCCACCCTCGAACAGGACGGCTCCTACGCCCTCGAGATCGATCTCGAGAGCGGCCCCATCCCCGAGGCGCTGCGAAACCAGTTCAGCGATGCCGAAGAAACCCCGCTGGACAGCTTTGAAAGCTTCCAATTCATCTTCAATGGGCAGGGCTATGATGTCGACGAAGACGGTTTTATGGATGAAACCGAGGGCGGTATCTCCGTTGTCCTCGAATGGACCGATGAGGATGGCGCCCCCGACGAAATCCAAAGCAGCGGCGCCTTCAGTGCTGTCTATGTCGAGCCGGCGGAATAGCCCGCACGCCGCTTTCCAGGCACGAGCAAGCCGGCGCCCCAACGCAGGGACGCCGGCTTTCCTTTGTATGCTGCACGGCGCCGCTGCCTGAAGTGTGCATTGCCATTCTACATGCATAGGTGTAAATATATAGCCGGACATAACGAGTAGCGTGTGGTGGATGGATTGGAATTTGCGGCCGCGCTATGCCATGTTTGTGCAGGACACGCTTGCTAAACCGGGCGGCAGCCAGCCAATCCCACACAGGAACTCACGTTATGGCCAAGAATATCTATGAGAAAATCTGGGATGCCCACGTGGTGCATGAGCCGGAAGGGCAGGACCCGATTCTGTATATCGACCGGCATTATATCCACGAGGTGACCTCGCCGCAGGCCTTCGAGGGCTTGCGCATCGCGGGGCGCACGGTGCGGCGGCCGGAGCTGACCTTCGCCACCATGGACCACAACATCCCGACGACGAACCGGGCGTTGCCCATCGCGGACCCCCTGTCGAAAAAGCAGGTCGAGACCCTCGAGGCGAACTGCAAGGAATTCGGCATCGCCTGTTTCAACATGGAAGACCGGCGCAACGGCATCGTGCACGTTATCGGCCCCGAGCTCGGGCTCACGCAGCCGGGCATGACGATTGTCTGCGGCGACTCGCACACGTCGACCCATGGCGCTTTCGGCGCGCTCGCACACGGCATAGGCACGAGCGAGGTCGAGCATGTCCTCGCCACGCAGACGCTGCTGCAAAAACGTTCGAAGACCATGGAAGTACGCGTGAACGGCACGCTACCGGTCGGCATCACCGCGAAGGACATCATCCTCGCCATCATCGGCAAGATCGGCACGGCCGGCGGCACGGGCTATGTCATCGAGTACACGGGCGACGCCATCTGCGGCCTGTCCATGGAAGGGCGCATGACCGTGTGCAACATGAGCATCGAGGCGGGTGCGCGGGCCGGGCTCATCTCGCCGGATGAAAAGACCTTCGACTACCTGAAGGGGCGCGACTACCTGCCGGACAAGCCGTGGGACGAATTGGCCGCCCAGTGGAAGCAGTGGGCGTCGGACCCGGGCTGCACCTACGACACGGTGGTCGAGCTGGACGCGGCGGAGATCGAGCCGCAGGTGACCTGGGGCACCTCACCCGGCATGGTCACCGGCATCAACGGCGCCACCCCCGTACTCTCGGAACTCGCGGGCAACGAGCGCCTCTCGGCGCAGAAGGCCCTGCAATACATGGGCCTCGGCGAGGGTGTGCCCATGACAGCGATCAAGATCAACAAAATGTTCCTCGGTTCGTGTACCAACGGCCGCCTCGAGGACCTGCGCGCCGCCGCGAAGATCGCCGAGGGATACACGGTCCACCCGGATATCGAACAGGCCATGGTCGTGCCCGGCTCGCAGGCCGTGAAGATTCTCGCGGAGTCCGAAGGGCTCGACAAGGTTTTCAAGGCGGCGGGGTTCGAGTGGCGCGAGGCGGGCTGCTCGATGTGCCTCGCCATGAACGAGGACCGGCTCAACCCCGGCGACCGCTGCGCCTCGACCTCGAACCGCAACTTCGAAGGGCGCCAGGGCAAGGGCGGCCGCACGCACCTGGTCTCGCCGGCCATGGCCGTGGCCGCCGCCATCACGGGCCACTTTACGGACATCCGCCAGTGGGAGTTCAGAGGGGCAGAGAAACCGGCGGGGGTGTAGGGGGTGTAGAATAGAAGCCGAGAGGAAAATCGGGGATGCCGCCAATGGCCATTGAGAACTTGGAGCGCGAGGTAGCGCAAATTGTTCTCCGGCACGACCCGCGGGCGGAGGGCTACTTCTATGGTTCGCGTGCGCGCGGTGAAGGGAGTGCGAATGCGTGGTAGAAAGCGGCAGGAGGCGTGGTGGTTCGCAGGCCATTCGGCTGGGGGCAATCGAAGGTGCGTTTCTGTTGTGATCCGGCCGTATCGTTCTGCCTGATGGTGCGAAGAAAGTCTCCTGCGGCATCTACGTAAAGACGATAGAATCGCGCCTTGCCACCATTACGACCTCCAAGTCTCCTCTTTTCCTCCGCTACGTGGAGACCTTACGGTCGTTGCCTTGGCTCGGCCGGAGACCCCCTGCTGACGATGCGGGGTCTTGCGTCATGTTTCGGCTCGCGGGTACCCACCTTCGCTGGTCCAGTGTGACACGGTCGCAGAGGGCCCAAGTGTTCGCAGACGCCGAGCCGGTGCGCGTCGTCTTTTACGAGAAGCGCCGCAGCGATGGTGGTGTGTGTGCGCGGCATAGGCGCACGATGTCGGGTAACGGATAAGCAGTGCAACCGGTCAGCAAAGGAAAAGAGAGGCCCCGGACGCTGCATTGGCGCCGGGGCCTCCGGGCAGGGACCGATCTGGGGGCCTCAGGCACGCTCGTCGAACAAGAGACCGCGCAACCGGCGGAAGCGGGCCGCTATGTCGAGAAGCTCCTGGGGCGGAACCTGCTTGATGATCTCGTTATTATCGTCGATGAGTTGAACCACGATTCGGCGTGTCGCTTTATCCACGCGAAAGCGCGTGTCTCGCAGTTGCCTCGGCGTGAACCGCTCAATGACGATGTCCTTCGCGGCGTTGGACTGCTGTTCCCGGGGACCGCGTTCCGTGTGGTCCCGTACCTCCAATTGCTGCGGCGCACCAGCTTGATCCTGGCCGGTTCGCAGCACGGGAGCCGGCGAGCGCGCAGCATTCGTGGAAGACAGGGCCGCGATTGCCTGTTCGTTTCCCGTTTCGACTCGCATGGCTGTACTCTCCGCCTGCGGCCGCCTCCTTTTCGGGACGGCCGCTTGGCTGTTCAACGGATGCTGTCCCCAACCTGCCCCCTGTGGCGGGCAGGTTGCGGCGTTGTTAGCTCAGCAGCGTCAGTGCCGACTGCGGCACAACGTTGGCTTGCGCCAATACCGAGGTGCCGGCGCTCACGAGAACCTGGTTACGCGTGAAGTCAACCGTCTCCTTGGCGATGTCGGCATCGCGGATGGCACTCTCCGAAGCCGCGGCGTTCTCCTCCTGGATGGCCAGGGTATTGATGGTGAAATCGAGGCGGTTCTGGAAAGCGCCGAGGTTGGCGCGCAGGGTGTTGACGCTTTGCAGAGCGGCATCGACCGTGCTGATGGTGCTCACGGCCGTGCTGAGCTGCGACACCGAGACTGCGGAAATACCGAGGTCGCCTGTCTTGGCGCCCTGCACGGTGACCTCGAGCACCTGGCTGGTGTAGGCGCCCGATTGCAGCGTGATGGTCTGTGCCGAACTGAGCACGCGCACCCCGTTGAAGTCCGTGTCCAGCGCGATGTCATCGACCTGGGAGAGGAGCTGCTGTACCTCGGCGTCGAGTGCGGCTCGGGTCGCGGTGTTCTGGGTACCGGTCGACGATTGCACGGCCAACTCACGCACGCGTTGCAGGATGTTGGTCGTCTCGCTCAGCGCGCCTTCCGCAGTCTGCACCAGGCTGACGCCGTCCTGCGAGTTGCGCTGCGCCACCTGGGTGCCGCGCACTTGCGAACGGAAGCCCTCCGCGATGGCAAGTCCTGCAGCGTCGTCCGCTGCCCGGTTGATGCGCAGTCCGCTCGAGAGCCGTTCGAGACTCTGGTTGAGCGCATTGGTGGACTGACGCAATTGCCGCGACGTATTCATAGCGGCAATGTTTGTGTTGATGCGAAGTCCCATAATCTTACCTCCTTGGTTACGGTTCCGGACATCCCTGGCCCGGTTTCGGGTCAAGGGGCAGGCGGTACCCGCGTGCGGCCGCGTGTCCCTGCGCGGTCGCGTGCGCGCCTGCGTCTATCTATCGCCTCCTTTCTGTTGTTTTGAACACCCATCCAACACGCGGGTGTTCTCCGCTGCACTATGGGGCTATGTGCTCCGGGCCCATGGCACGGGCCCGGAGCACATGACTGCGTGTTCTACTGAGTGGCTGCTGTAGCGATGCTTAGCCGAGAAGCTGAAGCGCCGACTGGGGCAGCACGTTCGTCTGCGCGAGCACCGAGGTGCCCGCACTCACCAGAATCTGATTGCGGGTAAAGTCGACGGTCTCCTTGGCGATGTCGGCATCGCGGATGGCACTCTCCGAAGCCGCGGCATTCTCCTCCTGGATGGCCAGGGTATTGATGGTGAAATCGAGGCGGTTCTGGAAAGCGCCGAGGTTGGCGCGCAGGGTGTTGACGCTTTGCAGGGCGACATCGACCGTGCTGATGGTGCTCACCGCCGTGGTGAGCTGCGACACCGAGACCGCTGAAATACCGAGGTCGTTCGTCTTGGCGCCTTGCACGGTGACCTCGAGCACCTGGCTGGTGTAGGCGCCTGATTGCAGCGTGATGGTCTGTGCCGAACTGAGCACGCGCACCCCGTTGAAGTCCGTGTCCAGCGCGATGTCATCGACCTGGGCCAGCAACTGCTGCACCTCGGTGTCGAGGGCGGCGCGGTTGGCTGTGCTCTGCGTGCCGTTGGACGACTGCACGGCCAGCTCACGCACGCGCTGCAGGATGTTTGTGGTCTCGCTGAGCGCGCCCTCGGCGGTCTGTACGAGGCTGACGCCGTCCTGCGAGTTGCGCTGCGCCGTCTGGGTGCCGCGCACTTGCGAACGGAAGCCCTCCGCGATGGCGAGTCCCGCCGCGTCGTCCGCGGCGCCGTTGATACGCAGCCCACTCGAGAGCCGTTCGAGGCTCTTGTTGAGCGACTGAGTTGAACGTTGCAGTGTGTTGGCGGCATTGATGGCCGCCACATTGGTGTTGATGCGAAGTCCCATAACCTTTTCCTCCATGAATGGCCGGGGGGATCCATCCCCCTGGATACGCCTGGTTTTCCCCAAATCGGGTAGTTGCACCCCGGCGAACGACGCGACTCGTTCCTCCGGGAGCCGTTACTGTAACTTCCTGCCCTCCTTTCTACCGCCCCTGGGCGGCGGGTTTCTCGTCAAGTCCTGTGTCGTATTGCTTCGGCGCGGGCCGGAGCCGGTTCCTGGACCCGGCCCGCACCGTTGAACACCGGATAATCTATCCGAGCAACTGCAACGCCGACTGCGGCAGGATGTTGGTCTGTGCCAGCACCGAGGTGCCGGAACTCACCAAAACCTGGTTGCGTGTGAAGTCAACCGTTACCTTGGCGATATCGGCATCGCGGATGGCGCTCTCCGAAGCCGCGGCATTCTCCTCCTGGATGGCCAGGGTATTGATGGTGAAATCGAGGCGGTTCTGGAAAGCGCCGAGGTTGGCGCGCAGGGTGTTGACGCTTTGCAGGGCGACATCGACCGTGCTGATGGTGCTCACGGCCGTGGTGAGCTGCGACACCGAGACCGCGGAAATACCGAGGTCGTTGGTCTTGGCGCCCTGCACGGCGACCTCGAGCACCTGGCTGGTGTAGGCGCCTGATTGAAGCGTTATCGTCTGCGCCGAACTGAGCACGCGTACCCCGTTGAAGTCCGTGTCCAGGGCGATGTCATCGACCTGGGCCAGCAACTGCTGCACCTCGGTGTCGAGGGCGGCGCGGTTGGCTGTGCTCTGCGTGCCGTTGGACGACTGCACCGCGAGCTCGCGAATGCGCTGCAGAATGTTCGTCGTCTCGCTGAGCGCGCCCTCGGCGGTCTGTACGAGACTGACGCCGTCCTGCGAGTTGCGCTGCGCCGTCTGGGTGCCGCGTACTTGCGAGCGAAAGCCCTCCGCAATGGCGAGTCCTGCGGCGTCGTCCGCAGCGCCGTTGATACGCAGCCCGCTGGCAAGTTGCTCCAGTGAGCCCTGCAGACTCTTGGTCGAGCCCCGCAGCACCCGTGCGGCATTGATTGCCGGCACATTCGTGTTAATCCTGAGTCCCATAGCATGTTCCTCCGTGAGTGGTTGGATGTGCGCGTCCTTGCGCTACCATGTCTAGGCTTTCCCGGCCCCGCCGCAAGGGCGGTCCCATAGCCGGGTGGCCTGGTTGCTCGTTGACACCGGGAACCGCGGTCCCGGCACGTCTTGTGCCGGGGTTGGCCGCGTGTCCATTGCCGCGTCCGCCCCATCGATTCCCATCGGCCCGCCCACACGCTCCGCGTGGGGCAAAGCCACTTTCGAGTACTCAGCTCATTAGTTACATTCAACTGTCATGACGAAGCTCTGCTACCGCGGAACTTCTCTTGGGTGCACACCCCAAGGCATTGCTGCGGCTACCTCCTTGTTGCCTGGTGCATTGCGTCCTTGCAAACCCACTTCAATTTTTCGTTTCGCAGGTACCTTCCCGGTTACCTGGACGGTTTATCGGCACCTTGAGCAGAAACTTTAGCCCCGATCCCAAAAAAAATTTACGCATCCCCCAACTGCTCCGCACACCCCGCAAAAACCAACGGAAAGCACGCACCTGTTCAGGTACTTAAACATTGCGTAAGAAGCTATAGCGCAATGACATACGGGGAATAGACCGCTCTTGCAAAGAAAAAAGGAAGTTTTTTGGCCGTAATCCATAAAACCACGTCTGGCTGGTTGTTTCCGGTCTTTGACCGCGCCACCATGCCCGGCGGGTTGTGGCCTGGAGACCCGCGGTCGTTGCCCTGGCACGGTCAGAGAGCGGCCAGAAGGTGGGGAGGAGAGACCGGCCAGAACTTCAGCTATACCGTGTAGTTGAGCAGCGCATCGGCGGTGGTGCCGGTGGTGCCGTCAACTCGCTTGAAGGCGCCAACCTGCGCGATGGTGTTGCCGCCCGCGGCGCGCTGGTTCACATCACGGTAGTCGAGGCTGATGCGCTCGATGCCGGCGTTCGCAAGGGAGAGGAGTTCCCCTGCCTCGGTGATGCCGTTGCCGTTGTCCCGCCAAAGGCGCAATGCATCGAAGACCGCATCGTGGCGGTCGATGCGGCCGTCGCCGTTGTCATCGAACTTGCGCAGTTCCTCGAAGCCGTTGGCGGCGCCGTGCTGCTCTCCGAAGAGTTCCTTGCCACTATTAATCGTGCCATCACCGTTGCGGTCCAGGGCAAGAAAGGCGTCGCCCCCCGTGACAAAGGCCGTATTCACGGGTTGGCCGCTCCCCATGAGGTCGAAGCGGGCGCCGTCTTTGTAGTGGGTTAACTCGACGCCGTCGCCGTCCAGGTCGAACACGATCGGATCGCCCTGCTGCACCTTTGCTTGCTGTATAGTCACGGACCCCTCGAAGCGGAAGCTAAACTCGAGTTGAACCGCCTGTGCCGTGGCCTGGCTGCCGGCACCGTTGGTCGCGCTGCCCGGCGCTGGCCCTACGGCGGAGTCACCGCCGAACAGGCCGGCATGCAGATCATTCAACAGCGCCCTTATAGAAGCGGCAAAATCCTCCCCTTCCACGGTCCCACTGAAAAAGTCGCCTACGAGGGCGAAGGCGTCTTCCATGAATTCGTCGGCGAGGGTTTGCAGTTGTTCGGTAAGCGCGATGAGGCGGTCCATCAGAGCGTCATCATCTTGGACCCCCTCCGCAGCCCCGGCAAACCCCTCGAGCGACGCCGCCGAAACGCTTACCGAGAGCTTGAACCGGGCCGCCACCGAGGCGCTTGCCTGGCTAAAGCGTTGGTGCTGTTGGCCTTGCAACCCTTCGCCAACAGCCGTGGTGCGCTCGCTGAAGCGGGTCAGCGATGCCGCACGCATCTCCTCGACAAAAGAGAACTCGAGCTGCGCAAAACCCACGTGCTGCCCGGCGCGGGTCTCCCCATCGCCTGTCCACGCGCTGTTTTGCATGCTTTGCGCGTGCAGCCCCAGTTGCAGCCTGCTTGCCTGGTACGTGTTGGTGGCGTAGATCGCCTCGTGGGCGCCGTCACCAAAGCCGAGCGAGTCGACGGGTACAATGTGTGGTGAACCCCCGGCGTCCTGTGAAGCCCTGGCTGCGGCACGCCCTCCCTGTGCGCCCTGCGCCAGGCCCAGACCCAGCTCAGGACGCCATGCAACGCCTGCGTATCCCATTGAACTGTCCTCCCGGCGGCAAGCCGCCCTGGCCGATTCCGTCGCATTACGGCATTTCGGCAGAAACGGCGCCGGACTTTAGGCGGCCACCAGGGGGGGTCGTACTTGTGCCATGGCAAAACCATGGAACCCCGCACACACCGCTGGGAACGCTATCCCCGTACGTTGTGCGGCGCTGACTGGCCGGGCCCGCCAGCGTCACTGTGTTGAATTCGCACTTGTGATTTCTTGCGTGCCGGCGCACACTATACAGAGTGCGGGCTGTTGGGCAAGGTTCAGCCTTGACTTTTTTGCGGAATTCGGTCAAAATACCTCTTATCGTTCATAGGAGGGGCAGGAAGTGACCATGCCTCAAGGAGAGTCAATTACCTGGCAAGTTCAGGTTTTTTCACTGAAGAACTTCAGGCTGAAGGAAGGGTATTTTGAGATGAAGAAACTCGCAGTTTTCGCTATTACGTTGGCGTTGTGTCTTCCGGGAGCCATGGTAGCCGCGGATCCCGGTGACACCTCGATGCCAGACAGCACCCTCGAGGCGGCGGTTGAAGCGATCATCGGTGATGATGGCGTGTCGGGGGCTGTCGACGGCAACTGGCTGGTGGGTGATGGCGGATCGAGCGCCGGCCCGGGGGATAACGACCCCGATGGTTTGACCCAATTAGGAGATTTGGGCGACCCACTAACAGGTGTGACCGACCTGACCGGCCTTGAAGACGCAGCCAACCTCGAGTTTCTCGTGTTGGCTTTCGGCGAACTGGACAGCCTGATCCCCATCAGGGATTTGCCGTCGATTGTCGGTTTTGCCGGCATTAACTGCGGCATTGACGATGGCGACTTAGCGGATTTGGCCGGCGGTTCTGCGGCCTTGCTGGGACTTCTCTTGGCAAATGTTGACCCGGACAACTCGCCCAACGACATTACCACCACCGGGATCAACACCATTGGCAGCATTGCGACGCTGCAAGAACTGGCTCTCTCGAAAACGGGGAACGAGTTGGATATCTCGGGCCTCAGCGGATTGCCCCTGAGCGACATCGGAATAGGATACGGACTGGCGCTTGAGGGCATCACAATTGTTGATGGCCTGACCACCATCGAAGAGTTCACGGGCCTGGCCAATCTCACGTTGAGCGATACCGGCCTTGACGACACGGAGTTGGCCAGTGTTGACTGGTCATTGCTCACCAACCTCACCGGCGTTCTGAATCTTGGCGGTAATACCATCACCGATATTACGCCGCTTGCGGCCCTCGGGGCCGTGCCCGAGGAGGTGGATCTGAGCAAAAATGCCATCGACACCGGCTTGAGTGCGCTGGATAACTTGACCACGACCCAGAGCTTGCTGCTCAACAATAATCCGATTGGCGCAGCCCTTGGCGATGTTGACTGGTCTTTACTTGCCGGCCTCACCCAGCTTGACCTCGGAAACGCCGCGCTGGAAGATATTACGCCGCTGTTGGCGCTCACCGCACCTGCGGGATTGAACATCAATCTGAATCAGAATGTGCTGGATGAGGATTCGGTGTGTGACGATATCCCTGCCCTTGAAGCCGCCGACTACACGGTTGAATCGGACATCGGCGTCTGCGGTCCCCTCGTCACCATAGAGGTCGAAGGTACGGGCAGCGTTTCGCCCGGGGAAGGCTTTCAGCGCGTGGCCGAGGACACCGAGCTTAACCTTGGCAGCGGTCTGGTGGAAGGCAGTGGGTTTGCCTTTGAGGGCTGGTATGACACCACTGGCGGTGATGAGAGTCTCATCAGTACGGCTCAAAGCATCACCGTCACCATTACCGAAGACACGGTAATCACGGCCCGCTTCACCGATACGGATGTGAGTTCCCTGACGGTGTCGCTCGACGGGGCGAGTACCGGCGATGGCGCGGTTCTGGGCGTACCTGATTTTGGTACGTATTCGTATCTTACGGGAACCACTGTCTCGCTGTTCGCGGAACCGGATACCGATAGTTTCTTCGGCGGTTGGAGCGGTGACATCGAATCCGATCAGCCGGGTATTTCCATCGACCTGGATAGTGATGTCAGCGTTTCGACCTTGTTCACCGATGACGGCATTACTCTCAGTGTGGATGCCCAGACACAGTCCGATCCGGGCATCGAGCCCGAAGGCGCCGTGTTCCCGGATGAGGGAATCTACGCCCTGGCCGCTGGGGCGACGATCACCTTGACGGCCGCGGCCACGGACCCGGCATGGCGCTTCATCGAGTGGGACACACCCGACGGCACTGTTACAACCTCGGAGATCACCCTCACCGACATCACGGAAGACACAAGCGTTATCGCTTTCTTCGACGAGGTGCCGGAACGGGTGCTCACGATGGTAATCGACGGGAACGGTTCCACAGACCCCGCCGGGTCAGCCGCACCTGGCACAGACCACACCTACGACGACGGCGATGAAGTCACCGTGAGCGCGACGCCCGATGAAGACAATGTTTTCGTCGCGTGGGACGGTTTGCCATCTGGCCTCGATCCCTCGCCAATGGAAACCTCCTTTACCATCGATGCGGATCGCACGGTCACGGCGATCTTCCAGCAAGCAGACACCACCCTCACCATCGAACCGCCTGTAGGCAATGGCTCCACCGTTCCGCCGGCGGACACCTACAGCTTCCTCGAGTCGCAACTGGTCACGGTGGAGGCCGTACCGGACACGGCGGACGATGCGTTCGACGAATGGACGGGCGATGTGCCGGACGAAGATGCGCTGAGCCAGCAGATTACCCTGCCCATGGATGTGGACCGGTCGATTACGGCGAACTTTGCCGCGGCGGAACACACCCTCACGCTCAGCATTGACGGTGACGGCAGCACGAATCTCCCCGTGGGTGACTCGGGCTGGCTCGATGGCCGCACAGTGACACTGCTCGCCACGCCCGACGCGAACGCCGCGTTCGAGGGCTGGTACGACGTGACGGGGGGCGGGGAGACCCTGTTCAGTGAAGAGCAGCGCGACAGCTTCGAGATCACGGCGGACATCGCCATCGAGGCCCGCTTCGGTGGGGGCGACTACGATCTGACCATAGAGACCGCCGGCTCCGGCATTGGCGCCACGTTCCCCGAGCCGGGCACCTACCGGTATAACGATGGCGACACCGCCAGCGTCCAGGCCCTACCGCAAGCGGATATTGGCTACTGGGCGGGATGGACGGACGCGGTGACCTCCGACGAACTCACGGTCGAAGTGGGGATGGATGGTGACAAGACGCTCACGGCCAACTTTGCGGACGACGGGTCCATGCTTAGTACGAGTGTGGTTGGCGTGGGCAGCATTACGCCGCCGCCGACCAGCGTTGCTCTCGCTGTGGGCACCACGTACACCGTAACCGCCACTGAAGTGGACCCGGCCTGGGTATTTGACCGGTGGGATGTTGCCGGTACTACACTGGACGACTCAACCGCGCTGGAACAGACTGTCACTGTCGACGACAGCGACATCGCGCTGACGGCCAACTTCATCGAGGCGCCAACCTTCAACCTGACCATTCTTATCAACGGTAACGGCTCGACCGATCCTTCCGCGGGCACTACGGAGGTGGATGCCGGTGAAGAGGTGGTTCTCGAGGCCAACCCCACCAGCACCAGCACATTTGACAGATGGACTGGCGATGTGCCGGCCGAGGTGGACGAAACGAGTTCCACCATTACCGTTACGATGGATCAGGCGCGCAGCATCACCGCCAACTTCATCGATTTCGACTACATGCTCAATGTCGACATCGACGGTACAGGATCTACGGATCCGGAGCCCGGACAGTATGGCTTCTTTGACGGCGACGACCCGGTCACGATCGAGGCCATCGAGATCAACGGTTCTGGCTATGTGTTTGACCGCTGGGAGGGCGATATCGGCGATGCCGACCCGAACAGCTTGATCATCAGTCTCACCATGGACATGAATCGCGATATCACCGCTGTGTTTGTCGAAGAGCCTGTGGAAGGCGAAGGCGAAGGCGAAGGCGAAGGCGAAGGCGAAGGCGAAGGCGAAGGCGATATATGCGAAGATGAGTGGCACACCGCCGACCAGGATCAGGACAACACGATCAGCCTCACGGAGTTGCTCCGGGTAATCCAGTTCTTCAATTCGGGCGGGCTTCATTGCGCCGAAACGCCGGATGCCACGGAAGACGGCTACCTGCCAGGCCCCGGTGATGACGAGAGTTGCTGCCCCCATGACAGCGACTACAACCCGGACGGCCCGAGCTGGACCATCGACCTCACGGAACTGCTCCGGTTGATTCAGTTCTTCAACACGGGCGGGTACAATTATTGTCCAGACCAGGGCACGGAAGACGGCTTCTGCCCCGGTCTTGACTCGGTTAAGTAACACCCCTGGAATAGGTTAAGATGAGATGACCGCCGGCGCTGCACCTCTGCGAGAAGCCGTACGCAGGCGCCGGCGGTCTTGTTTATCACCCCTTCCATAGTTTAGGCTTGACTTTTTGAAGCGAATATGGCTTCATAATGGAGTACGTGCGAGAAGAATTGCATACGCTCTGGCACTTTATAGTCTTGGGTTTGAGTTCAGAAACTGCGAGGAACATTTATCATGAGGCGGTATAATCCGGCAACATCGGCGCTCATCGTTTGTTTGGCCGGCTTGTTCGTGGGCGCCAGCGCCCTGGCAGGACCTACGGACAGTCCCGACCCCGACGGCACACGGCTTATCTTCGCCGTGGACAACAATCCGGACAAACCAACCTTCGGCAGTCCTGCCCAACAAAACGGGCGCACCTGGGAAACGGCATTCGACACCATTCAGCAAGGCATAACGGCGGCTGAGAACGCTGGCGGTGCCCAGGTCTGGGTCGCCGACGGCGTTTATGACGAGTCGCGTGGGGTTGAGTGGGGATCTCCTGAAGTCCAAGGTTCCCTGGTTCTGGCGCGCGACAATGTCGAGTTGTACGGCGGGTTCACCGGCTACAATGACACGAACTACATCGGTAACGAGGATGAGCTCGAGCAGCGCGCGCCCACGGTGGCACGGACCATCATCGACGGCAGCGAGAGCCGTGGCGGCACGAATGCCTACCACGTCATCGCCATTGGTAAAGAGACGGGTAAGGTTAGCGGAATCGTGGTTGACGGCTTCGATATAACAGGGGGCGATGCCAGCAGTGGGGATCCTGGTTACCACTTTAATCGCGGTGGTGGTATCTTTATCTACGCCTCGGATCCCATTATCCGTAACTGCACAATCTATGATAACCAGGCCAAGGTGTCCGGCGGCGGGATGGCCATCGAATACAATCCCATTGATGAAATCGCCGCGAATCCGGACATTTACAACTGCGTATTCTACAACAACACAGCGCTGCGGCAGGAAGACAACGACACTAATCCCATTCGTGGCGGCGGCGCCATTTTTATTACTGGTGACACGGACAACGATGAAGACGGCACCATCACGATAGACGACGCCACGCGGCCTCTTATCGCGCATTGCACATTCAACGGGAACATCTGGGATAACACGGGTTACACCAGCTTTGGGGCTGAGAGCACGGATGTGTTCAGCTGGATGAGTAGTCCGGTAGTCACGCATAGCATTTTTTACGACGGCCAGACCGGCGTGGCCCGTGTAGTCAACGACGGGATTATCGATGAACCAGAAGAGTGGGATGGCGGTGCCAGCCTGTCCCATACCAACATCCGCGGCGGCTATAGCTGTCCCGGCTTCACGGTAGTGTCCGATCCGACACCCGACATCTTCAGCGCGCTGAGTTGCGGTGATTCTATCAACGGGGGTGACCCGATCTTCGGCGGCACGCCGCCCGAGTTCCCGTTGGACGATACCAGTGGCCCCGATGACTCAGGCGCCTTTGACGAAGGTATAGACATTACCGGCGAGGTACCCGGCGTCGCAATTGATATCCAGGGGGTTGCCCGGCCGCAAAGCTCGGCGCCGGACTACGGCGCCTACGAGGGCGATGGCAATCTCACGGCGCCCACGGCGGGCATTCGCGAATCTTCGATTGGCGAGTTTCTCACGAACTACGTCGCTGAAGACTTCACCTTTAACAACGACGATGGCGACTTGGGCAGTCTCACGCCACGCATCTTCTGGGATGTGGATAATGATGACAGCACGGAAGAATACGATGTCATTAATCCGACCCACAACTACGATACCGATGCGGCAGGCGACTATACCGTAACCCTGTGGCTTTCGAACGCGCTGGGTACGGCAAGCGACACGGTGGACCTCACCTTGCGCGAGCCGGTGACGGCTGATCCCGCCGTGGCCGAGGATGATGCTGGCGACGAAATCACGGAAACCCTCGCCAACTATGAGGATGGCCCAATTACCCTAAGGGCCAATGTGCCTGTACCGCCAGCCACGGAGACCCCGCGCGGCGGTTACCCAGGCTACACCTACCAGTGGCAGTTCAACACGGTGGACGACCCGGGCGACAGCGGCTGGACGGATCTCGAATTCCGCGACGGCACGACGCTTGCCGACGGTGACCAGACGACCACCGTGCCGGGGCGGAATCCGGAAATCCCGGAAGAGGATCCAGGCTGGAACGAGGTCGATATAACGTTCAATGTGGCGGGCAGCGAATCGCCTGAAATGACCATCGACTTACCGGTGGCGGGCGTCCACAACGGGTATTACCGGTGCGTGGTTTTCGACAGCGAGTACAACAACGTCGGTCTTGATGGCGGTACCGCCGCCACGGACCCTGTGCAGGTGAACATCGAGAACGGATTGGTCATCGTGCGGGAGCCGCTCGGTAGCGAATTCTACGCAGGGAATGATGAGGTTCTTGATACCGTCGTTATTGGCGCCAATGGCCCAGACGGTAACAACTATAACTATCAATGGGAGTACCGAGGCGTGGCGGAGTCCGACGGGAACTTCTATTCGCAGGGCATTGCGACGGGCAAGAACAATCCGTACCAGTTCACGGCTTCTGCAGATCTCGCGGAACTCAGTGACCCCGACCACCCGTCGGTCGGCTGGAAAGCGGGTACGGGCAGTCCGGGCGAGTACAGGGTCAAGGTAGACACCTCCGGCAGCGCCGACAGGTCGGACTGGGTGGCTGTGGATGTGCAGGAAGAAGTGGTTGCCAGCATAGACACGCCGACGGAGGATCTTACGAAGAACGTGACGGAGACCCTCACCATCACGGCATCGACGGAGGGCGGCTATCCGGACCCGGACTATACCTACGAATGGCGGTGGGATGGAAACTTGCTCACCGATGGTGATCCGCATCCCTCCGGGTCGGGGGCGGTGATTTCCGGCGCCACGACGGACACGCTCGAGGTGGCTGACCTCGAGGAAGACGATGAGGGCGATTACACCGTGACCGCATACGACAGCAAAGGACCGAGCTGTCCCGAGCACAACGAGAAGTGCACATCGGATGCGACGGCCCCGGTGACGATTACCAACTTCATTCTGGTGCAGCAGGAGCCCGAGAGCCAAAAGGTGTACCAGGGCGACACGCTCGACTTCTTGGTTGAGGGCGGTGGTGGTGAGCCGTCGTACACCTTCGGGTGGGTCTGGGACTTTGCAGAACCCTTCGACGACGATAGCGACGGCGATAAGTTCAGCCTTTCCGACGGTGTACCGCATCCGCTGACGAATTCGGGCGTGACGATTACCAATACGTCGACCACGAGCACGCTCGAGTTGTCGGACGTCATCACGGGCGACCCGGCGGACACGGGCGGTTACTACTGTGTGATCAGCGATGGCGCAGGCAATTTCAACGAAGAGACGTCCATCTCCGAGTCCGCTATTCTCGAGGTGTTCCCGCCCATCAGTATTGATGAGCACCCGGAATCGGTGGATCGTTATGAAGGGCAAACCGCCGTCTTCAGTGTGGTGGCAAGCGGCGGCATCGACGATGACCGCAGCTACCAGTGGCAGGTGGATGACGGCAGCGGCTTCGTAGACCTGAGCAATGGCTCGGGCGTCTCGGGTGCTGATACCGAAGTGCTCACGCTGTCGCCCCTGGCACTCAGCCAGGATGGCAACCAGTACCGGTGCGAGGTGACGGGCGTCGATTCTGCGGTATCGACGGACGCGGAAAACTTCAACCAGACCTCGGATGCGGCGGCGCTGGAGGTGAGTGAACCGCTGGTCATTCTCGATCAGCCGCAGGATGTAGTGGTATACAGCAGCGATCCGCCGTTCACGTTGCACGCGCATTTCGAGGGCGGCAAGCCATTCACTTCGTCGTCGCCTATCTATGAGACCGAGTGGTTCCGTACGGGCATCGACCCGGACTTGCCGCGCACGTTCGTGGACGACGGTGACTTGGAAACAGGTGCGCCGAACACCGCCGCGCTTGATGTGGATCCGAATGCGACCGGCGTCGGCCTGTTCGACTTCGAGGTGGAGATCGAGGACCAGGTGGAGGTGACTGGTTCCGACCCGGCCCGGGTGGAGATCGCGCAATACCCGAGCTTCACGCAGCCGCTCGAGAACCGGGAAGTGAACGAGAAGTCGGACTTCGACTGGTCCGTTGAAGTGAGTGGCGGTGTTGAACCGCTGACCTTCCAGTGGCAGAAGCTCACCGACGACGGCACCAGCCTCGTATGGGTTGATGTACCGGAAGACGCACAACATGACGGCACCACGACGGCCACGCTCAGCGTCGAGGATGTCACCTTCGGCGACGCCGGTACCTACCGGGTGGTCGTGAATGACAGCCTGACGGCGGAGATTACGTCGGAAGCCGAGTTGGTGGTGACCTCGGCCGTGCCGGTTGCCGGCGGTCTCGGTCTGGCGGTGATCGCCGCGTTGAGCGCACTGGGTGGTGCCGCGGCACTGCGGCGTAAGCGTGACTAAGGCAAGCGCCTGACATAGCGTTAGCGTAAACACGGCCGCCGGTTCCAAGTGTTGGAACCGGCGGCCGGCGTTTTGAGGAGTGAGGAGTGAAGAGTGAAGAGTGAAGAGTGAAGAGTGAAGAGTGAAGAGTGAAGAGTGAAGAGTGA
>CAZMVU010000068.1:0-21976 GCA_964569295.1 uncultured Nitrospirales bacterium | reverse complement strand
ATATATAGAGCTGCCGTCATGCCATCACAGACAGGGCTATTTCGCAAATGGCTCGGCAGCGATAAAGCTGCCGCTCCAATACACGCGCCCGCCTGGCTGCAGGAGCCCGGCGGGCCTGTGAGCGGTTGGTGCGCCATGCCACGGCACGCAGCCATCAACGTGCCGGGGTTGCAAGCAGCAGTGGCAGTGCGGCGTAGGCTACCCCCGGAGGTCGAGCCGTGCCGCAGGGGTCGCGGTGCGTGTCCGGTAGGGCGGCGCGCCGCGTAGTGCGGGGTCCGCCATACGCGCGGCCACGAACGTCTCCCGCCGTTGGCCGTTGACCTCGAGCGTTTCCTTACCCACTACGCCGGCACGGAGTAAATCGACACTGATATCGAGAAAGTCGTCAAGCTGGTCCGGCCCGAGCCCCAACACTGTCCCCAACAGGTTGCGCGCGCTTTGCGACAGGTCGAAGGTGAGCGCGGCTGCGTCGTAAGCGGCGAGGGTGTTGTCGGTGTTGTGCCCTTTGTCGGCGTTGGCATGGCCGGCAGTGGCACGTGGGCCATCGGCGGACGATCCGGGGGCCTGCGGTATGTACGCGGTGTTAATGTTCATGGCGCCATCCTTGGCACGGTCTCGTTGAGACCGCTTCCTGTTTCCTGATCTTCTTATCGGCCGGCCGGGCCCGTTGCTTAAGCGTAGGTAGAATACCGGCGCGGCACATTTATTCGCACAATAATAACTTTGCGCTGGCCGCGTCGAAAGATTCCCTTGACTTATGTATCCCGTTGATGTAAAAGGGAAAAGCTAAGAAGGATGCAAACAGACGCGGCGCTGCCGGGCGCCTCCCGCCAAAGGGTGGCGCTGGACAGTATGCCCCGTTATAATGAGCCCTCGGCGATGCATGTTGGGCCGCAGTGCGCTGTTCACCAAGATGGCGCGGCAGGCCGGGTGAAAATCACCGGGAGGGGACCTTGTTGAAGGAGAACGTGGTTATGCGAGGTAGGGTGTTCGCCGCGGTTGCAGCGGTAGTTGGCCTGATGTGCGGCGGCCTGGCAACGGCGGACACGCCGCAGGCCGATCCAGCAGCGGTGCAAGAAGTGCTGGGCGCCCTGCGCGCAGCGCCGGCGCCGTCGGCGCCGTTGATTCGGCGTGCGGAGACCGGCCACTTCCATTATCTGGGTGCACCGCCCGAGGGGCACTTTGCCGTGCCGGGGGCGGCCAAAGGCGGCACGCCGGAGCGTGTTGCGCAGGCTTTCCTCGATACGCATGCGGCCGCCTTCGGGTTGGATGCGGCCAATGGCGCGTTGCGCGTGCACCGCACGGCCGCGCTCGATGACCGTACGGTCGTGCGTTTGCGCCAGTATTATCAGGGTGTTCCTGTCTATGGTGGTGAAGTGGTGGTGCAGGTAGGTGCCGGCGGCATGGTGCAGTCGGTCTTGAGCGACGTGGCGCGTGACCTTACCCCGGTCACCACCGGCGGCCTGACACTCAATCCCAACATTTCCTCGGCCGCCGCCGCGCAAACCGCGCGCGAGGCCGTGGCCGGGCGCAACCCGGGCGTGCCGCTGGCCAGTATTTCCGTACACAAGCAGCCCACGCTCACCTTGTTCAGTCCAACCCTGCTGGGCCTGGATGGTCCTATGCGGTTGACGTGGTCTCTCGTAGCGGGCGCCGATGACGTGAAACACGGCGTAATGGAAACCGTGCTTGTGGATGCCCACATGGGCGAAGAAGTCTTCCATTTCCAGTATTGTTCCCACGCCAAGAACCGGGCTGTCTTCGACTTGGAAGGCCGCTCGTTCCTGCCCGATTTTCCGACGCGCGCGGAAGGGCAGTCGCCGGCCGGCATCGAGGCGGTGGACAACGTCTATAACTTCCTGGGCGATACCTACGACTTTTACTTGGAAAACCATGGCTGGGACGGCTTGGACAATGGCCAGGAGGGTGAGCTCAACATTACGGCGTTCGTTCGGCTGGACATATTCAACGCCTTTTACATGCCATACACCGGCAGCTCTTTGAGCGGCACCCTCTGGTTCGGCACCGGTTTCGGCGCGGACGATGTGGTCGCCCACGAATACACGCACGCGGTGACCCAGTTCACCTCGGATCTTGTTTATCAGGGCTACTCAGGCGCCATTAAGGAATCCTTCTCCGATATCTGGGGCGAGTATGTGGACCTCACCAACGGGGCCGATGACGAAGAAGACCGCTGGATTTTTGCCGAGGACATCGCGGAGCGGCTGCTCGAAATGACGACGCCGGGATCGGCCGATATCGCGTTGCGCGATATGGCGGACCCGCCGGCCTTCGGCCATCCGGACCGCCTCAACAGTCCGCTGGCCATTGACCCGGACAGCGCTTTCGACAACGGCGGCGCCCACATTAACAGCGGTATCGGCAACAAACTGTGCTACCTGCTTACCGACGGCGATTCGTTCAACGGCGAAACGGTGGAAGGCTTCGGGATCACGCGTACGGCGGACCTGTTCTGGGAGGCGCAGAACACGCTGAGTCCGACGGCGGACTACTTCGACCTCTATTACGCCCTCGCCCAGGGCGCGGTGAACCTCGGCTTCACCCAGCACGAACGGCTGAATGTGGCCGCCGCGTGCCGGGCCGTCGAGATTGTGCCCGAGGATCAACTCGCTTTCCTGCGCGCGTTTCCGACGGACACAACGGACGGCGGTATCGCCGTGTCGCTCAATTGGACATCCCCGCCCACGAACGCGCCCACCGACAGCACGCTCCTGCGCAGCCTCAACGGGTTCGCCTTGGCGCCGGAAGACGGCGAGGTTCTGTTCCAGGATGCGGGCGACAAGTATCTGGACCGCAATGTGCTGCCCGGCGTGCGGTACTTTTACACGCTTGTGCAGGACCTCGGGGACGAGGGCATCTTGCAGGCCTTCGTGACCGCTGAGGCGGGCGCTCCCACGCCGGATGCCCTCACGGAAGCCTTCACCGCGCGCAATCCCCTTGACCTGGATAATATACAGCTTACGTTTACACCGGTCGGCGGCGCGAACAACAGCCCCTTGGGCGACGAGGCGCCGCGCGGTTTTGCCGACTACGACGTGACCGTGCGGGGCAATGTGCGCGATCTCCCTGTGGCACGCGGCACGGCCGGAGATAACGCGCATAACCTCGTGCTGCAGAACAACGATCTGGTTCAGTTCAACCTCGCTATGCCCTTCCCCTTCTTCGGCCACAACTACAAGATTCTCTATGTCTCGGATCAGGGGTATATTGCGTTCGAGCCAGTGGACGTGTTTTCTGCAGACAACATTCCCACGCTCGATGCGCACTTCAATGTGCCGCGCATCTCGTTCCTGTTCGGCAATCTCTCGCCCGATGCCAGCGGCCGCGCCTGGTACGGCGATCTCGAAGACCGCATGGTTTTCACCTTCGAGCATATTCCGGAAACCGGCAACCCCTTGGGCAACACACGGGGCAACACGGCGCAGGTGGAGCTTTTCACCAACGGCCAAGTCAGGATGACCTATCTACTGGTCAACATCGAGGAAGCCGTTGTCGGTCTTTCCGACGGCCGCGGGTTCCCCGTTTCGCCGGCGGATCTCTTCGACGATGCGCTTGGCGTCATCGCCCAGCCCGATCTCTCGCTGATGCCCACGGCCGCGCAGCGCTTGCGCATCGAGCCGGTGCCGGTGCTCCAGCCGGAAGCGGGCGACGTCGTCACGTTCGATGTGGAAACGACCGCGCCGGACGGCGCGGAGGACCTGCCGCGGCTCACGGCGGCGTGGGATCAGCCGGGGGCGGCCCCCTTTGTGGACAATGGCGACGGCACGGGCACATTCCGCTGGGAGTCGGATGCGCTTTTCCAGGAGGAGCTGGTCATCGTGCGCGTGCGCGCCCTGCTCGGGGACGAGGAAGCCTTTCAGGATGTGCGCATTTCCTTCCCGGATAATATTGTGGCGCCGGCCGCCGAGAATGTGCGTATTCGCACGGACAACGCGCTCGAGGACCCGAACCTTACCCGCACCATCGAGCCCGGGCAGCCGCTGTATGTCGATTACACGTACCGGCATCCGCTACGCGACGGCGGCGACAACAACAACAACAACAACATTGCCTTCGAGGAGGGCGACTCGATCATTCGCTGGTACCGCAATTACAACCTGTCCGAGGGCTTCACGTATTCGTCGTCCGTGCCGGCCGGCCGGGTAAAATCGGGTGAGCGCTGGCAGGCCTCGGTCATTCCAATATCCCGCAATGATGTTGAAGGTGAAGAGCGCTTCTCGCCGGCAGTTACCGTGCTGGCCGCGCCCGAAGTGATCGGGGTACAGCCGGCCTATAGTCCGGTGGAAGGCGGCAAGACGGTGACCATTTCCGGGCGCAACCTGGAAGGCCCGATCCGCGTGGCCTTCGGGGGTGTCGAAGCGCGCTCATATAGCACACTAAGCGATACGGAAATCGAGGTGGTTACCCCGCTGCGCACGGCGGGCACGGTCTCGGTCACGGTCGAGACCAGCCGTGGCGTAGGCAAACTGGCCAACGCCTTCAGCTACCTGCAGGCTGCCGACAAAATCCCGAACCCGGATGTCAACGGCGATGGCAAAGTGGATGCCCGCGATGTGCAGTTGGTCACGCGCGCCATCCTCGAGAACAGCAAAGATTTCCTCGACGGCGACACCAACGGCGATGGAAATGTGAATGCGGCGGATGTGCAGGTGGTGGTGAACGCCATTCTCCGCCGCTAACGGCCACGTTTTAGCGAACCCGACGCGCCGCCGGTCGTTCCCGCCCGGCGGCGCGTGGCATACATGGAGCATGGGCACGCCGGCATGGTTTCCAGCGTTTATCTCCTACTCATCCTTGCAGCGAGCCCCCTCGCCGTACCGGCGGGCGAAATCGCCTTTGTACGTGGCACGGAACAGGAAGACCGGCAGGTGTGCGTGATCAGCACACCCGCAGGCACGGTGCGTGCCCGCGGGCCCGGTCAGCGCGACGGCGCCCCCCGATGGTCGCCCGATGGCGAGTGGCTCGCCTTCTCCACCCAGGCGGAGGGCGGCGCCGGCATTTACGTGGTCCGCCATGATGGCGCCCAGGGCCGCATGTTGTCCCATGCCCGCCGCTGGAACCACCATCCACGCTGGTCGCCGGACGGCAAGCGCCTCGCGTACGCCGCCTCGAATGCCATGGATCTCGACCAGGTGGCCGTGGTTTATGACATTGAAGCCGACGCCGAGACCGTGTGGGGTGGGGGACGCACGGGACTGTTGCGCCCTGTGTGGCTGCCGAACCTGGCTATTCTGCACACCCTCGAGGCCGGGGAAAACGACGCTGTTCCCGGCTTCGACGGCGCCCGCGTGTGGGCGGAAGGTCACGGGGCGGGGGCGCTTGTTACCCCGGGCATGGCGGGCGAACCGGCTGCCTTTACGACCGATGTGTTCCTCGTCACCCGTACCCAGGCGGCGCCGCTGCTCGACTTCTTCTTGCCGGAAACCGCGCGCTACGAGGAATGGGGGATAACGCCTGACGCAACCGGTAAACGCCTTGTATTCGAGTCGAACGACGGCGCGGACCGCGAGATTTTCTTGCTGAATGATCGCGGTATTGCCGACATTTCGAATCACCGGGCCGCCGATTGGAACGCCGTGTGGGCGCCGGACGGGCAGTTCGTGGCGTTCGAATCATTTCGCAGCGGCCGCCGCGGCGTGTACCAGGTCTACCCGGAAACCGGCCGCGTTGTGCCGGTGGCCGCCGGGGACGGTTACGATTGCTGGGCGCCCGCCTGGTCGCCGGATGGGGCCTGGATTGCCTATGTTTCGACGGCCACGGGCGACCCGGAACTCTACGCCGTGCCGGTGGGCAACGGTGATCCCGTCCGCCTCACGGAACATCCCGGGCCCGACCTCGCCCCGGCTTGGCGCCCGGAGGCTGGCCAATGAAACGGGTGATGGTTGCGTTGTTTGTGCTCCTTGCACTCGCGGCAACCGCCGTGGCACGCCATGATGACGGCACGCTCGGGCTCATCGTGCGGCCGCACAATGGGCTGCCCGCCTTGTGTACGAACGGCGGCGCGTTCGAAGTGACGGCGCAAGAGCAGGCCGCCCTGTCGCTCGTGGATGCACAGGGTCGGACCACCCCACTCGAACCGGATTGGACTCAACGCCCCGGCGCGCCATGGCGCGCCACCGTGCCCGTGCCGGCACGCATGGCGCCGGGCGTCTACGCGCTGCAGGCCGTGCATGATGCCGGCCGCGACCAGAACGGCCGCGCGGTTTATGTCTTCGACGCCATGCCGGAGACGTACGCCATCGCGCACCTCACCGACACACACATCGGGTCGAGCCGCCATCCCCGGACCGCAGCGGCTATTATGCGCGATCTCGCCGCGGCGATTAACGCGTCCGCCGCCGCTTTTGCGGTCATCACCGGCGATGTGACGGATCAGGGAACGCCCGCACAGTTCCGTATGTTTCTCGAACTGCTCGACACATGCACCCTGCCCACGTTCGTGCTGCCCGGCAACCACGACCGCAATGCGTTGCACTACGAGCGTTTTTTCGGGCCGGTAACCTATCACTTCCGGTTCGGTGCGGACGGCTACCTCGCGTTTGATACGAAGGACTATTTCATGGCTGACGAGATGGGCCCGCAGGATGGCGCATTGCAACGCTACCGGCGGGACTTGAAGGCTGTGCGTTGGTGCGTGGGGCTCACGCACCGCTACGTGCAGATGATGGGTATGCGCAGCCAGCTTACGCTGTTTGCCGATAATCCGCTCGACGCCCTGCTTTTCGGCCATTATCATGACGGGGAGCCACCGCCCCATGCGCAATCACCCTGGGACAGCACGCGCATGGTGGCCACCCCCGCCGCGGTCGATGGCTACGTGCGGTATGTCGATGTGGCGGCGCGTGGTATCCAACCGCGTCAACCGGAGCGGCCAGCGCCTATCGAATGACCGCCTGCCCGCGCGGGTACGCCATGTGCCGCAAGGGTTCGTTGCGGCACGCGGTGGGATGGCGGTGCCGGCATCCGATTCTGGAAAGGCGGCGGGTGTGCTTTTGCCCCCGGCGTGCGTCTGTTATAGTAAGAGCCTGACTGGCATTGGCAACGGGTGAGCGCCAAAGCGCAGAGAAAGCCCTTGCCTTTATTCATTTTCAAGGAGGGAATACCGATGCGAATTGTCCTGACTGTGTTCTTCTGTTGTGTGATGTGCGCCACGTTGGCGGGCGCGGCTGAATGGGAAGCTATCGATGTGCCGGCAAACCTCGAGGGCTGGCGTGTCGTCGGGGACGAGGGCGCCGAGTGGTCCGTTGCGGACGGCGTGATCACGGGGAAGGCCGGGGAAGACGTCAACTCGTGGTTGCTGTACGAGGCGGCCACATTTGCCGACTTCGAGCTCGAGTTCGATTTCCGCACACCGGCGCCAACCAACGGGGGTGTGCAGTTCCGTTCCCACTGGCTGCCGGCGATCCCTTTGCCGGATGACGTAAGCCCTGTGGACCACACGCACCTCATGTACGGCTACCAGGCGAACGTTGAGACACGCCAGCGCACGGGTTCTGCGAAACTCATCGACGAAAACGGCCGCGGCCCGCTGGCGGAACCGGCGGCCGAGGATGTGCAAGCGCTGATCGAAGAGAAGGAGCTGGCCCAGCGCGGTTGGAACACGATGCGGGTCGTGGCGAAAGGCGCCGTCATCGAAACATGGATGGGCGGCAAGAAACTGTGCCGTATCGAGGACGAGGCGTATATCGACGGCTACCTCGCTTTGCAGGTGTACCACCTCGAACCCCACCAGAGCGATTCCGTGAGCGTGCAGTACCGCAACCTGCGCATCAAGGACCACGGCCGTATCGGCGAGTGGGAGTCCTTGTTCGATGGCGAAAGCCTGGACGGCTGGAAGAAATGGGGCACGGAAAAGTGGAGCATCCGCGATGGCGCCATCCTCGGCAGCAGCGGCCCGGACAAGTCCGAGGGCTACCTCGCGACCGAGGAGACGTGGGAAGACTTCCGCGTGCGCGGCGGGTTCAAGGTGCTTGGTGAAGGTAATTACGGGCTGTTCTACCACAGCACAATAAAATTGCGCGAAGACGACGGCTACCCGCTGATTGCCGGCGTGCAGGGCGAGGTCGAGCCGGGCTACCCGAGCAAGACCGGCTGGATTTACGAGAGCTACAAGCGCGGTTGGCTGGTCGATCCGGATCCCGACACGGTGGCGGCGGTGGCTTACCGGCCCGATGCGTGGAACGAAATCGAGATCCGTACCGTGGACGCGGTGACCGATACCTGGGTCAATGGCGTGCGCGCGGTGCATTTTGAGGACCCGGGCCCGAACCTCACCGAGGGCAGCTTCGCACTGCAGCTCCATTCCGGCGGTGTCGATGGCATCCTCTGGAAAGACCTGTACGTCAAGGCGCCTGAGTAGCGGGTTGGCGCGTTTATGCCGGGGGCAAACAACGTATAACGCAGCCGGGCCGGGCGGATCGGGCCGATCCGTCCGGCCCGTGTTTCATGACAAAAGATGGTGCGGTGTGCGTTTGGCTGCGTCTGCGCCCGGCCGGTAGAATACGTGCGCCGGGAGTCGCGTAACCAAGCCGCAAGCGCCGTGCGTTTCCCTGAATAGCGTGGGGACGTGCGCACGCACCCGCACGGGAGAAAAGGCCCCTTATGACCACACGCATACACCCCACCATCGGGCTGGACACCATGAACGACGTTGCCGCCATCGTATTGGGCGGCGGCCGGGGAACCCGCCTCTATCCCCTCACCCGCGTACGCGCCAAGCCCGCGGTGCCCCTGTGCGGGCGCTACCGGCTCATAGATATTCCGTTGAGCAACTGCATCAACTCGGGCATCAAGCGTATTGTGGTGCTCACCCAGTTCAACCACCACTCGCTCAACCGGCACCTGCACAACACCTACCGTTTTGATCAGTTCACCGACGGGTTCGTGGATGTGCTGGCCGCCGAGCAGACCAACGAAACGGGCGATTGGTTCCAGGGCACCGCCGACGCCGTGCGCAAGCAATTGGTCCATGTGCAAAACCTGCGTGCCAAGCACTACATTGTGCTGTCGGGCGATCAGCTCTACCGCATGGATTACCGCAATCTGATCGCCACACACCTCAAACAGGATGCCGACATCACGGTATCGGCGCTGCCGGTCAATCGGGAAGCGGCCAAGAGCTTCGGCATCATGAAGCTGCGTAAGAGCGGCCGCATCTATGAGTTCGTCGAGAAGCCGAAGCAGAAGGCGGTCCTCGACACGCTGGTGACGCCGGACAAGGTATTCGAGGACTTCGGCTACAAGGCCGGCCACAAGCATTTCCTCGGCTCGATGGGTGTCTACGCGTTCAAGGCCGAGGTGCTCGAGGAGATCATTCAGGCGCACCCCGAGTGGATCGATTTCGGCAAGGAGCTCCTCCCTGGGTCGCTCCATTCCCACCAGGTCTATGCCCACCTGTTCCGTGGTTTTTGGGAAGATATCGGGACCGTGCGTGCCTATTTCGATGTGCACATGGAGATGACCAAACCCGATCCGCCCTTCGAGTTCCACGAAGAAGACGGCATCATCTACACGCATGCGCGCGACTTGCCGGGCGTCCAACTGGATGAAGCCACGGTGAGCCGCACCATTCTGTGCGCGGGCACGATGATCGGCCGGGCGGAGATCACCCAGAGCATCGTCGGTATCCGCACCATGGTGCGCGATGGCGTGAAGCTGCACCGCACGGTTATCCAGGGCGCCGAACGCTACGAGGACGCGGAAGCGCAGGGCAGCCAAATCCCCATGGGGGTGGGCGAGAACACGGTTATTGAAGATGCCATCATCGACCACAACGCGCGCATCGGCAAGAATGTGGTCATCCGCGGGTCCGAAGATCTCAAGGACTACGAAGGCGATCAATACGCTATCCGCGACGGCATCGTGGTGGTCTACAAATATGGCGTCATCCCCGACGGCATGGTCATCGGAAAAGCCTGATGTCTCCGGCCAAGCGCGAGTTTACATGGGTCGAGGGCATGGCTTTTGCCCTGGCGTACATCGGCATTCAACTCAACAGCGAAACCTTTAACCAGTGGGGCACGTACTTCTATTCGCCCACGGCGGGCACGGGCCGCATTGTGTACGTGCCCATCGGGCTGGTAGGGGTTATCTTCGTGATCGCCACCGTATGGGACGCCGTCACCGACCCATGGGTCGGCGGGCTGTCCGATCGCACTCCGCGCGAGCCGGGCCGCTGGCGGTTCCCCCGCATCAGCGGCCGCCGCCGCCCGTACATCTTCTGGGGCTCCATCCTCATGATGTTTACCTTTGTCGGCGCATGGTATCCGCCAGTGGCCGGCGCCTCGTATTGGAATCTCGCGTTCGGCACCGTCATGCTGTGCGCCCACTTCCTCATGTTCACGATCACCACCGTGCCCATTCTGGCGCTCGGCCCCGAGGTGGCGCGCTCGCAGCAGGCCCGTGTGCAGCTCGGGATCTGGATCGGCATCGGTTTCATCGTCGGGCTGGCCATCGCCAATGCGCTCAGCGGCACGCTGGTCACCCTGTTCGACACCGCGCCCGAGGGCGCCCCCACGTCGCCAACCGGCTACCGCCGCGTGGCCATGCTCTACGCCGTCATCTCGCTGGTGCTGTTTCAATTGCCCGTGTGGCTTGTGCGTGAGCGTTTCTCCCCCGTTCTCGAACACCGCCTCGAGACGCCGTGGTTCACCGCCCTCAAGCAGGCTTTCCGCAACCGGCCGTTCGTGTGCTACTTCGTGGGGTTTTTCATGTTCACCACCGGCTTTCTCGCCGTGCAGCGCATCCTCGCCTATTGGGCCGAAGCGGGTCTCGGCGGGAATGAAGGCACGGTGACGACCCTGCTCATACCCTACCTGGTCGTGGCGCTGGCCGCGCTCCCGCTGATGCCGAAGCTGGCGCGTGTGCTGCGCGCCAAGTGGATGATGGTGCTGGCCCTCTTCCTGCTCTCGTCGAGTCTGCCCTTTATGTACGTCATCGGCGCCGCCGACTGGGCCCACAGCACGAAGGTGTTCGCCGGCGGCGTGCTCTTCGGCTATGCGGGGCTTGGCCAGGGGATTCTGTATGTCATGATTACCCCGTTGCTGGGCGAGATCATCGATTTCGACGAATCCCGTTCAGGGGAACGGCGCGAAGCGCTCTACAACGGGCTGTCCGGCGTGGCGTGGAAAGCCTCGATGGCCTTCAGCATCCTCATCGCCACGCAATCCATGAGCATCTGGGGCAACAGCGTGGAAGAGCCGCTGGGTATCTATCTCGTGGGCCCCATCGCCGGCGGATGCGGGATCGTGGGGCTGGTGGTCATGCTCTTCTACCCGAAGATCGAGCCCGCCACCGCGGATGCAGCGGTCACCGATCCGGCGTCTCCGGCCCCGTAGGTTCTGGTGCGCCATGGGGGATTGTGCCTGCGGGTGGCCCATCCGCCGTGCTGCGGGGCATGTGCCCGGCGGCGAAAGGGGCACCCATTTTACGGGGAACCGGGCTGCCCCGCATTGGATTTTGGCGGAGGTTTTGATATGATACCGCGCGAAGCGGCTGACCGGCGTTGTTAAGTCGCTATGCCCGTTTGGCTTAGGGGATATCTTCGGGCTGTTCTTGGCGGCCTGTGAAAGGATTCAACAACGGTGATAGGGATTATGCGGCGCCTGCCCGGCCTTTTCTCGCACGATATGGCCATTGATCTGGGTACAGCGAACACGCTGGTCTATGTCAAAGGTCAAGGTATCGTGCTGAGTGAGCCGTCCGTGGTAGCCATGAACAAAGACACCGACAAGCCCCGGGCCGTCGGCAACGAAGCGAAAAGCATGATTGGCCGCACCCCTGGCAACATCGTGGCCATTCGCCCGATGAAAGATGGCGTGATCGCGGACTTCGAGATCGCGGAGGCCATGCTGCGCTACTTCATCCAGAAGGTGCACAACCGCCGCCGGCTCGTGTGGCCGCGCGTGGCGATCAGCGTGCCGAGCGGCATCACGCCGGTCGAGAAGCGCGCTGTCACCGAGAGCGCGATGCAGGCGGGTGCGAAGCAGGTATTTACCATCGAGGAGCCCATGGCGGCGGCTATCGGGGCGGGGCTGCCGGTGCAGGAGCCCCAGGGCTGTATGATTGTCGACATCGGCGGCGGTACAACCGAGGTGGGCGTCATCTCGCTCGGCGGGCTGGTATTCCACAAGTCGGTGCGGGTCGCGGGTGACGAAATGGACCAGGCGATTATCCAGCACCTTAAACGCACATACAACATGATGGTGGGTGAACGCACGGCCGAGGAGATCAAGATCGCGATCGGGTCGGCCTTTCCCCTGAAAGACGAACTGGAAATCCAGGTGAAGGGCCGCGACCAGGTGATGGGACTGCCGAAGATCATCACCATCACCTCCGAGGAAATCCGCGAGTCGCTGCGCGAGCCTGTGAGCGCCATTGTCGACGCGGTCCGCGTGACGCTCGAGCGCACGCCGCCCGAGCTCTCGGCGGATATCGTGGATCGCGGCATGGTATTGGCGGGCGGCGGGGCGTTGCTGCGTGGACTCGAGCAACTGCTCGCGAAAGAGACCGGGCTGCATGTCACCGTGGCGGAGGACCCATTGACTGCCGTGGTCATGGGCACCGGCAAATACCTTGAAGAGCTGAAGAATTTTCCCGATGAAATATAGCCGCCTGATGCAGGAGCGATTGCGTGGACTTGTTCAACAAGAACGTGGATGCCGGCGCGCTTACGCTACCCCGTCATGCCCGCGAAGGCGGGCGCCCGGGCGCCGGCCAGCGGGACTGCCGAGTTTCCCGGCAGGTTCACCGCCATCCCTGCGCCACCGCCGTTATCCCGGCTGGGCAAAGGCGCCCGCATTCGGCGGCGTGCCGGGTTCCGCCCCGGTTTTTCGCGGGAGTATGTGCTAACGTGTCAGGCCGTGCGCCGAAAGGGAACGGTAAGCCGTGGCGTTGATGCGGCGTATGCGCGCGAACCGGCCGGAGATCGTCCTGGCTGTTATGGTGGGGTTTTCACTTTTTTCCCTGATTTCGGGGGCCCGTGCCGGGTTCATCGGCGATTTCCTGCGTCAGACCGTGTCGGTGACGGCTTATCCGTTCGTGAAAACGATGGACTGGACCGGCCGCGCGGCGAACTACGTGCTGGATGGGGTTTTCGCGTATGACCGGTTGCGTGACGATCACGTACGTATGCGCGAGCAGATCGCGCGCATGAAAACGAACCTCGCCAACATGCACGAGCTGCGCAGGGAAAACGAACGCCTGCGTGATATGCTGCAATTCGCACGCAACGAGCCGCGCCTCAGCCTGCAACCCGCCCGGGTGGTCGAGAACTACCGGGGCATCCTGAAGATCGACCAGGGCGGGCGGCACGGCATCGAGGAGTTTATGGGCGTTATCAGCGAGGACGGCGTCGTGGGCGTGGTTATCGAGGCGGGTTATTTCACGTCTACCGTGGCGACGATGCACCATGTGGATTGCCGGATCGGCGCCATGGTGCAGCACAACCGCGTGCGTGCCTACGACGGCATCATCCACGCGGGCGGCAGTAACCTGAACCTGTTCTGCACCATGGACTACATAGACTTGAAAGAAGAGGTGCGCTCGGGCGACCTGGTGGTCACCACGCCCGAGAGCCTGTTTCCCGCGGGCTACCCCATTGGCCGGGTCACGGCGACGCACGGCAGCGGCATGCTCTGGAAATCTGCGGAGATCCAACCGGCGGTCGATCCCTACCGCTTGGACGAGGTGTTCGTGGTGAAGCGCGCCGCACCCCGCACCCCGGAACTGTCGGGGCCGGTACGCGTGACACCGGCCGAAAACCGCGCGGCGCCTCAGCCCGATGACCGGTCGCTCCAGGAACGTTATGCACCATAGGAGCGCCAACGGATTTGCATCGGAGTGCGAATACCGCGATGATAACCGGGAGAACGCGCGGCGCGGGGCGTCCACACCACGAGCTTTTTGTTCATGAAACGCAACATCGGCTGGCTCGTCACGGTAGTCGTGGCGGCGATCATACAGACCACATGGCTCGATGTGATCAAGTTCCAGGGCGTGATGCCCGATCTCATCCTGTTGCTGGTGGTGTATTTCGGCATCGCCGACGGCGAGGAACGCGCCATGTTCACGGCGCTCATCGGCGGTATCTATCAGGATGTCTCGGGCAACTACGCACTCGGGCACAATGTGCTGTCGCTTGTGATCGTGGGCTATGTGATAGGGCGGGTGTCCACCCGGCTCATCGCCGAACATCCCGCGGTAAAGGCAGGCCTCGTCATGCTGGCGGCCGTAGCCCATGGCACGGTTTTCACCGCAGTATGGTACTTTCAGAATCCGGACATCCGCCCGTTGCACACCATCGGCGTTACGGTAATCCCCGGGGCGTTCTACACGGCCGTACTCACCCCCGTGGTATTCTTTTTTCTGGCGTGGTCATTTCATCGTGAGGAATTGGCCAAGGGAGGCGCCATCTAGATGGCAAGGCAAAAGGAACCCAAGCGTTACCAAGGCGTCGAGGCGCGCGTGCAGTTGCTTGCCCTCGTCATGGCGCTGGTATTCGCCGCGCTCCTTTACCAGTTCTGGCACTTGCAGGTTGTGCGGCTGGCCGAGTTCCGCGAGGCGGCGGAAACCAACCGCGTGCGCGAGGAACGCCTCAAATCCGGGCGCGGCATCATCTACGGCCGCCACAACACCATCCTTGCCGACAACCGCGCGGGGGTGGACATCCTGTTCGTGCCCGGCGAAGTGCCGGAAGAAGAGCGTGCCGCCGTGGCCAGCCGGCTCGCCACCCTGCTCGACGTGCCTGCCGAAGAACTGCACGCACAACTGGCGCAGTACAAACACGCGCCTTTCACCCAGATCCCCGTGAAGCGCGATGTGTCAAAGCTGGACACGGTGCGCGTGGCGGAGCGCAGCTATGACTTGCCGGGCGGCAACACCGTGGTGCATCCGCAACGGCGCTACCTGTACGGAGAAACGGGCGGCCAAGTGCTCGGTTACCTGGGCGAAATCAATCCACGCGAGCTCGAGGCGTGGGACGGCTACCACATGGGCGATCTGATCGGCAAGTCCGGCATCGAGCGGATATATGAGCAGCACCTGCATGGGGAAGACGGCTATGCGGTAGTCACCAAATACGCCCGGGGCCGCCCGCAACTGCGCACGGACCGGCGGGGCATGCCCATGGTGGCGGCGCGCGACAGCCACGGCCACTTGCTCATGGAAGAAGCGCCGCGCACCGAACCGAAACCGGGCGAACCACTCTACCTCACGCTCGACATCGCACTGCAGGCGCAGTGCGAAGCGCTGTTGAAAGCCGGGGCCAATACCCCGGGGGAGCCGCGCACCGAGGGCGAAGTCGGCGCTATCGTCGTGCTCGACGCGGAAACCGGCGCGGTGCTCGCACTGGCGAGCCAACCCACCTACGACCCGAGCGTGTTTGTCACGCGCGGGCGCGACCGCGAACGTATGGAGCTGCTCGAGGCTCGCGACCCGAACCCGATGCGAAACCGGGGCTACATGGAGCAGTATCCGCCCGGTTCGATCTTCAAGGTCATGCTTGCTGCCGCCGCCCTCGAGGAGGGCATCATCACGAAAGACACCACCTTCTTCTGCCCCGGTCACTTCAAGCTCACTCCATCGGGCCGCCGCTGGCACTGCTGGAAACGCAGCGGCCACGGCCGGATGAATGTGGTCGAGGCGCTCGCCTTTTCCTGCGACGTATTCTTCTACAATGTCGGCAAGGAACTCGGCCCCGACCGTATCGCCAAGTGGGCCCACGCCATGGGACTCGGCATCAAGACCGGCATCGATCTGCCGTCCGAGGTCACGGGGCTGGTGCCGGACCGGGCGTGGAAAAGAGAACGCAACGCCGACAAGCCGGTGTGGGACCAGCGGTGGTATCCCGGTGAAACCATCAACCTCAGCATCGGCCAGGGCAATTGCGCCACCACCCCTTTGCAGAACGCTGTTATGACGGCTTGCATCGTGAACGGCGGCTACCGCGTGCGCCCCCACCTCAATCGTGCGCTCGGCCCGGATAACTCCGAACGCCTGCTTTCCGATTCGACCCTCGCCATTGTGCGCGAGGGTATGCGGTTGTGCGTGGAAAAAGGCCCGCCAGCGCCCAGCGGCACCGGCCATCGTGCGCACATACCGGACATGCATGTCCTCGGGAAAACCGGTTCAGCCCAAGTCATGGCGCTCAAGCACCATGAAGACTACGCCACCGAGGATGACATCCCCTATAAGTTCCGTGATCATGCGTGGTTCGTGGCCGGGGTCCTCGATCGGCAGCCCAAGATCGCCGTGTGCGTGCTCATCGAGCACGGCCACCATGGCAGCAGCGCGGCATCGCCCGTGGCGAAGGAGGTAATCGAGTTCTTCTACGCCAACGAGGCCGCCCACAAGAACCAGCGCGCCCTGCGCCTGGCCCGGGAGGTGCGTCCATGAGCGGCGCCGCCACCCGGGAATTCAGTGTGCGCGATGCCCATGTGCGCGTGATCAACCAGCGCAACCTGTTGCGTATCGACTGGATTCTGCCGGTTTTCGTGCTGGCGCTGGCGATCATTGGCTGGATCACCCTGTACAGCGCCAGCCGCAGCGGCCAGGATGACTACTACCAGCGGCAGATTCTGTTCTTCTTCATGGGAATCACCCTCGCCCTGCTGGTCGTAATCATCGACTACCGATTCCTCATCTGGCTGGCGCCGCTGCTGTACCTGGTCATGGTCGGGATGCTCTTGGCTGTCGAGTTCTACGGCAGCGTCGCGGGCGGCTCCGCGCGCTGGCTGCGCCTGGGCACGATCAACTTTCAGCCCTCGGAACTCAGCAAGGTTGTCATGATCTACACCCTCACGTGGTACCTCACGCTGGTGGGCGACCGCATCCGAAAGCTGCGCTGGTTCCTGCTCACCTTTGTCATCGTAGCCGTGCCCATGGGCCTGATCCTCAAACAGCCCAATATCGGCACGGCGGCGGCGCTCGGGCCGCTCGTCTTCGCTATGCTCTTTATCGCCGGTTGCCGCTGGTGGCACGGCCTTATGCTTATCCTGCTCGGCCTTTGCGTCGTGCCCGTGATCTGGCTGCAGATGCAGGATTTCGATCCCGGCTGGGACCGTGACCAGCGCGCCGCCCACGACGCGGATCTGGCGGCCTACGAACTGAAGTACTATCAGAAGGAGCGGATCTACACGTTCTTGAATCCCGAGCTGGATCCGCGCGGATCGGCCTGGCAAACTATCCAAAGCATGATCACGGTGGGCAGCGGCGGACTCAGCGGCAAGGGGTTTCTGCAGGGGACCCAGACCCGGCTCAACTATGTGCCCGAGCATCACACCGATTTTATCTTCTCGCTCTACGCGGAGGAGCGGGGCTTCTTCGGCGTGGCCGTAGTCCTCGGACTCTATGTGGCGTTTCTGCTGCGGGGGCTGCAATTTGCGCGGGACTGCCCGGAGATGCACGGCACACTCCTGGCCACGGGCGCCGTGGTCATTCTCGCCTTCCACATCTTCGTGAACATCGCCATCACGGTGGGCATGTTGCCGGTGACCGGCATCCCCTTGCCCTTCCTGAGTTACGGCGGGTCGTTTTACCTGACCACGATGTTGCTGGTGGGCATTCTCTTGAATGTGCCTATGCGCAGGCGTACTTTCATCTATGAATAGCGCCTGGCCCATGGGCGTGGAGCAAACATGAAACAGATCATCATTAACGTAAGCCCCCTCGAGACGCGGATCGCGCTGCTCGAGCACAAACGGCTCACCGAGCTCAACATCGAGCGGCTCGAGAACCGCAGCGTGGTGGGCAACATCTACAAGGGCAGGGTCGAAAACGTGGTGCCTGGCATGCAGGCCGCCTTTGTCGACATCGGCTTCGAGAAGAACGGCTTCCTCTACGTCTCGGACGTGGCCGGCATCGAAGGTACGACCGATGTGGTTCTCGAGAATGGCGTGCCCCGCCAGAAATCACGCAAGTCCCGGTCACGCCGGCCGATCGAATCGCTGTTGAAGGCGGGCCAGCATATCATGGTCCAGGTTATGAAAGACCAGATAGGCACGAAAGGCCCCCGCCTTACCAACTACATCACCTTGCCCGGGCGCTATGTGGTGCTCATGCCCACGGTAACCCACCTCGGGGTGTCGCGCAAGATAGACTCGGGCCGCGAGCGGGATCGCCTCAAGCGCATTCTCACCCAAGCCCGGCCCAAGGGCCTCGGCCTTATCACGCGTACCGCCGGCGAAGGCCGCACGAAGAACGAGATCGAAGACGATGTGAAGTTCCTCATGAAAGTGTGGAACAAGGTGAAGAACAAGTACGACAGCGTGAAAGGGCATGCCCTCCTGCGCGAGGATCTCGGGCCCGTGCTGCGCGTTGTGCGTGACCAATTCGGCAACGACGTCGACCGCCTTGTCGTCGACAGCGACGTCGAATACTCGCGCATCCTCAATTTCCTCGAGACCTTCGCACCCAACCTGCGCAAGCGGGTGCGCCTGTACCGCGCCAAACGCCCCATCTTCGACAAGATGGGCATCGAGGAAGAGATCGACAAGGCGATGCACCGCAAGGTCTTCCTCAAGAGCGGCGGGCATATCTGCATCGATCCCACCGAGGCGCTCATCGCCATCGATGTGAACACCGGCAAATTCACGGGCAAGAAACAGCTCGAGGACACCGTGCTGCAGACCAACCTCGAGGCGGCCCAGGAAATCGCGCGCCAGGTGCGCCTGCGCGATCTCGGCGGCATCATCGTGATTGATTTCATCGACATGCAGTACGAGAAGAACCGGCGCGAGCTCCTGCGCACGCTCACCGAAGCGCTCAAGCAAGACCGCGCAAAGAACACGATATCCGAGGTGAACGAGCTTGGCATGGTCGAACTCACGCGCAAACGGGTGAAGCACAATCTGCTCAAGGCACTCTCGCAGACCTGCCCCTATTGCGAAGGCAGCGGCATGGTGCGCTCGGTAACCACCGTTACGTTCGATGTGCTCCGCCAACTCGAGAGCCTCTTCTGCACCACCAAGGAAAGCCGCATTATCCTACAGTGCAACCCCGATGTGGCCCGCCGCCTGCGCCATGAGAACAAGGATCTCATCGACGCGGTGGGACAGCGGTTCGACCGCGAGATCATCATCGAGTCCGTGTCCGATTTCCACGTGCAGGACACGAAGTTCCTGCGCGCACGCAACCGCCAGGTAATGACCCCGTGAATTGCTTGTGAGTGACGCGGCCAACATAAACCGCACTGTCAAGGCAGCCGGCGAAGAAGGACGGTTTCGCCCCGTCTTCGTGTCGAGCCTGCGGATCAACACGGCGCCCGACTTCGATCTCTACCTCTACGCTGCCGCGCGCGATGCCTTCGTGCTCTACAACGAACGGCAGCGCCCGTTTACCGATCAGCACCTGCGCCGCCTCCTCACGAACAACGTCACCAAACTCTATATCGCCGATCAGGATCTCGGGCGTTACCGCAGCTATCTGCACGAACACCTGCCCACTGTGCTCGCCGAGGCGCAACTCAGTGTGGCGCAGAAAGCGAGCGTGCTCTACACCTCGGCCCAAGCCGTGCTCGAACAGGTGCTCGAAAGGACGCCCACCCGGGCCAGTATCGAAGAAGGCAAAGCCATCGTCGGCCACACGGTTGCATTTATGACCAGCGACGACTTCCGGCTCGAGCATTTCCTGCGCACCTTCTCCATGGAGTACTACCTGTACACGCACAGCATCAACGTCGTCGCCTACGCCGTCGCGTTGGCCTTGCGCACCGGCTATTCCGATCGCGCCACCTTGCGTGAAATTGGCCACGGCGCGCTGCTGCACGACATTGGCATGAGCCGCGTGTCCGAGCGGATTCGCCAGAAAGCGGGGCCGTTGAGCGAGTGGGAGTACCAGCAGGTCAAGGAACACCCCCGCGCCGGTCACGATATGCTGCGGTCCACGGGCGGCCTCGGCGAAATCGCGCTCGACATTGTCCTGCACCACCATGAATCGCTCGAAGGAGACGGCTACCCCGACCAGTTGAAGCAGCCCAGCGTGTCGCCCTTCGTGCGTATCGTGTCGATCGCCAATGTGTTCGACGCCTTGACGACCGCCCGGCCGCACCAGCACGCCCTCAACTCGTTCGACGCACTCCAGCACATGCGCCAGAACCCGCGCGGCAACCTCGACCAGCACCTCCTGCGCCAGTTCATCGCGCTCATGGGGCCCCAAGGATAGGCGGAACGCGCCTGGTTCTGTTTTCCCCATGTTCCTTTGGACCTCTGCGTATTCGAAGCAGAAGAGGATTCCTGTGGAGACGCTGGGGGCAACGTGGAGACGCTGGGGGCAATGTCCCCCCCTGGTCTATACACGCTGGTGGTCGGGTTGCCAGTCGGCAATGGCTTGCTTGATGGCGTCGGGGCCGGTGAGTCCCTGATGCAACACTTTATCGACCAGTTCGGGCAGTTCATTGTCGCCGGCGAAGCGCAACGCGATAAGCTGCTGCAAGGTGAGGCTGTCCAGCTCGGCACACAGTTCATTGGGGAGCAAACGCGCAAGGCGCACACGCATCTCGAGCTGGATGATCCGGTCTTGAAGAATGAGATCCTGGCGCCGCACACGCATGAGCGCATGGATGAGGATGAGCGGCGTGACCAGGGCTGCCGTGCCGATGCAGCAGTAACCCGCCTGGGTCTCCGGCAAGAGCAGGCCGGCCACCGCAAGCCCCGCCATCACGAGGAGCAACGCGGCATGAACGATGAGGGGGGCCGGCATCTTGGCATGATTCTCATACGACTGGGCATTCGCCGCCATAGTGGTTTCTCCCGCCTTGTGCGTTGTTCCGCAGGGCCGTGGGCCGCAAAGGCTTGTGCTGTTGCAGGCGCCAAGGTGCGGCGCCCGGATCAATCGAATTGGATATCCTGTTTTTCGAACCAGGACTGCACGTCTGTCAGGATTTCCTCCCGGCGTTCCTCGTCGTAGTCTTTCTCCATCTTCTGCACGAGATCGCGCAGTTCCTCTTGCTCCGCCACCAGATCATCCAGGCGGTGCTCGAACTCCTTGCGTAGCGGCGCGAGATCCCTCATGTCGATGGAGGCGCCGAGCATGGCCGCCAGCTTCTTCGACACGGCCTCGATGCACATGATGTTGCGGCCCTGCACATACGGCGGCACCTCGGTCACCAGCGCCGTCATCCGCATGTTGCGGGCCCGGGCACGCATCATCAGGCTGGTCGAGAAGCTGGCCGGCCCCTCGTAATTCGAAGGGCGCAGGTCATGGCGTTCGAGCACTTCCATGAGCGTGCGATCGGACACGGCGCCGTAGAGACGGGGCGGGCGTGTATGCGGCACCACGCCGGTTACGCTGCCCACGAAGATGATCTCCCGCGCCTGGAAGGTCTCGAGCAAGCTAAAGAATTGCTCCGCGAAGCCGTCCCAGTGAATGTTCGGCTCCTTGCCGGAAAAAAAGATGAGATTGTGCTGATCGTCGTAGTGGAAGAGGTTTTCCGGCTCTTCGTAACTGGTGACGAGCCCCTCGTCTATCTGCACTTCCGGACGAAACAGCGCAGACATCTCCATGCTGCCCGGGAAATTGTAAATGTAGAAGTTCTCCGGCGCGATCTCCGCGAGCAAGCGCGCATCCATCCGTTCGGTCAGGTATTCGACCACGCCCGTAGATACCTCACCGCCATCCATCCAGCCGGCGAATCCAACGACCACCTGAGGCGCAGACAGCTTCGGGTGGCAATGAATCTTGAGTGGTTCTGTCATAGGGTATGATGTGCTGTCTTGTTTCGGCGCGCTTGTTGCCGCGCCCCTCGTTACTTTCACTGTAACGCAGCCGGGCCTGCTATGCAATACCTTCGTTGGGAGAGCCAATTGCGAAAATTGAAAGTCTTGAATGGCAGGGGAGTTGGGGGGCGGCTGATTGGCCTTCACCCCAGGAAAGTCTTGGTATCGCCGCATTCCAGGTGCGTTCTATCTTTTTTCGGGCATTTTCACCCCAAGCCCGCCTCGGGCATAAGAAATCTTCCTCG
>CAZMVU010000067.1:0-22019 GCA_964569295.1 uncultured Nitrospirales bacterium | reverse complement strand
GGCTATCCCCATCGCCCACTGGTATTCGCTATCACAGGGCAGATTGGCGAAAACACGTGCGCTCCCTTGCGCCATACGGCTAAAGAATTACCAAAAAAGACATCCTGCGTGTTGTTCCCCCGTTGCACCACGTGGTGTGCAGCCCCCGGTACGACTATCCGCGCGACTCTTGGCATGCACCCATGCTACCCGCGATGGAACGGAATGTCAATATAAACAGTGACTGTCCCGGTTTATGTAAGATGCCCAATACCGGGCTAAGTTATGCCCGCCATTTGGGCATGCCCGAAACCGCTTGCTATACTCTGGTTGTGTGTGTGGACCTTCCCCGGAGAAAGTGGATGCTTACGAAAACTTCACTCAACGCCATTCAGGCGCTGGTTTACTTGGCGCTGCGCGATGACAAGCACCCCGTGGCGCCGGGTGAACTCGCCAAGCAGCTCGGCGCGTCGACCACGTATCTATCGAAGGTGAACACGCAGCTTGCGAAGGCGGGCATCGTGCAGGCGCACCGGGGCACGCGCGGCGGCGTGACCTTGGCGCGGCGGCCGGAAGACATCACGTTGCGGGCCGTTGTCGAGGCGTGTCAGGGGCAGATTCTGGGCGACTATTGCGCACCGCACGACGATCTGGAGCAGGTGTGCGCGTTTCATGCGGCCATGCACGAGTTGCAGCAGGCCATCATCAACGCGCTCGACAATTGGACCCTCGCCGACCTGGCGGAGACGCCGCTGCCAAGCCCGGAACTCCGGGAACAGGTGAATTGTCTCATGGCGCGCGCCGCGCAGGATGCAAAGTAGGTACTTCTTCAGCCGTTTGCCGTACTTCATGGGGCGCCCCGGTATCCGTGCACCGGGCGGTTCTGGTAAAACCGCGACCAGTCCACGCGCGCAAAAGCGGCGGCAAGCCAGCGCACTCCAAAGTTGCGCCAACGGTTTGCGTAGCCCGGCCGCACTGCGTCTACGCTTTGTCGGCTTCGCAGGCCAGATCAGCGGCGGAGACATAGGCAAGAAAAGCGAGGGTGAATGTGATCAGCCCGTGCCGGCCGAGGTTCGCCACGGCGGTGATGAACTGTTCCCCGGGCGCCGGTTCGGGCACACGCAGGTACACGAGCAAGATAAGCGGCGCGGCGATGAGCAATGCCATGTGCACCCACCACACGGTACGCGCCAGTTTCGCGCGGTCCCGTGCGCCGGGCCCGTCGCCAAGGTTCAATACACACACCACGCCCGCCGCCGCCAGCGCCACCATGGCCGCCAGGCGGAAGAAGCCGATGACCTGGTGTGCCCACACGCCCTGCTCGGTGAACATGAGCGTCACCGGCTGCATGAAGCCCATATCTGGCGGGGAAAAAGGATACAGGAGCGCCACGCCGAACCAGAGCAAGCCGAGCACGCCGGCCGCACCGGCCACGCGGCTGGAAGGCGCACGCACACGCGCCACGGCTCCGGCATAGACGAGCGCCGCAGCCACGAGCCCGAGCATGCCCGCCACGGGCAGCAGGGGATTCTCTCCGTGCATCCATGCCGGTCCATCAAAGATCTGTGCTCCCAAGCCATCGAATGCGTAGAGCGCCACCCACGCGAAGACCGCGTAGGCATGCATGAGGAGTGGGCGCAGGATCCCCTTGGCAAGGCTGGCGGTCAGGGCGAGCAGCGCTGCCGCCGCCAGGCCGGATACCACCAGGAGCATGAACCCCGCCAGCGGGCCCGCGCTGTCCGGGAGGCTGGCGATCGCCCCCTGCACACTGGGCAGTTCGAGCAGCGGCCACGAAAGCGCCATGGCGCCCTCGGTGGTGTTGACAAACTGCGGGTACATCGCCGCCGCCAATGCCGCCAGCGCCAGCACGAAATAGGGCCAGCATAGCGGGCCATTCGCGGGCGCGGAGGCTTCCACAAAAGGCGACGGTTCCACCGCTAATTCCAATGCCGGCGAGTGCGTTTCCCGGTCCAGTTCCTGTTGCATAGGCGTTTCCGCACCTTTCTGGTCCGCGGGCGCCAGCTGTCAGGCCACATTGCCCGCGCCACGGGCCGCGATGGTTTCCATGAAGGCGTCAATGCGTGTGGCCGCCTGCTCGTCGCTCCACACACGCGTGTCGCTCTGGTCCGCTTCGATAATGAGCGAGGGAATGCCGAATTTTTCGTCGAGCCGTTTGGCCAACTCGTACTGTCCGAACGAGTAGGCACGGCATGAGCGGTTCGAGTGCATCACCAGCCCGTCGAGGTTGAACTGGTCCACCATGCGCTTCAGGTCGCGCTCGCGGAACTCGAGTCCGTGGTTGATATAGCCCGCCATGTAATCCGCCGCCATGTTCCAGAGCTGGTCGTCGTCTCTCCGGTGCGGATATTGATAGCAGAAGTTCTCCGTGTAAGTCGACACGACAAGCGCGGCGTTGTGCTCGGCAAATTTTTCCGCGAGAAACTTGACCTTGTACCAGATGGCGAGGTTGTCCCAGCCGAGGCGGTAGGTCTCGTTCTCGACCGAGGCCACGCCCGCGTCGATGCGCTCCTGCATCTCGTCGCGCAGTGCCGTGTAGTACTCGACGCACTCCGGCGTACCCCGGAGCGTTACGATGGGCGCGAGGTGGATGAACGTGTCGAACGAGTTCATGGGCGCCGGCTTGTGGGCGAGCATAAGCTGAATTTCGCGCCACAGGGTGACCGCCTCCTGAGAAAGCCCGGCGGTTTGCATGAACTTCTCCGGGTCGATCGGTTCGCCGACGACCTCCCCGACGGTCTGCATGTATTCCTCGAGCTGCGCCTTCACATAGTCGATGGCCGCGTGGTTGTCCTCCCCGTACTGGAAGGGCGCATCGATGTAGACGAGCGGCACATCGAAGATGCGCTGCAACTCCTGATACCACTTGGTCACCGTGCCGCAGATGTTGTTGCAGCACACCAGCAGGTCCGGCTTCGGCGACCCGCCGATGGGGCTCTCGCCCGTCATGATCGAGCCGAAGTCCGATCGCGCATAGGAGCACAGGTCCCGCGAATAGCCGGCGTCCTCCGCCGCGGCGCACACCGAGTCGGCCATGCGCATGGTGCCGAGCATGGCGGCATGGTTCTCCGGGTAGATGGGGATCACGCCGGCGGCATGGAGAATCTCGACGGGCCCGCCGCTGGTTATCCAGGCGATCTTCTTGTTCGGGTCGTCCTCCGCCGCCTTCGCGGTCATGTAATAGAGCATCATGAGCTCTTTCATCTTGCCAGCCGACTTGATCTTCACGCGCGTGCTCATCGGGTGCTCCTAATGAAGAGAGGACGTTGGGGGCAACGTCCCTTCCAATTTTTTCGCCCTCGTTCCCAGATTTCATTCTTCGTTGTGGCCGGTCTCCGGACCGCGCCACGCTTCTGACCGCAGGTCTCGCGCCCGTGGCTCGGTCGGGAGACCGGCCACAACACGGAGTGGCCACAACAGAGCAACTGGAGACCTTCGGTCGCGCCCGTGGCTCGGTCGGGAGACCGGCCACAACACGGAGGGGCCACAACAGAGCAACGTGCATCCTAACCTTTGTGACTTTCTTTGTGTGCTTTGTGCCTTTGTGGTCAATCTTACTTCTCTCTTCCTCTCTTCTTCCTCTTCTCCCGTCTTCCTCTGTGCCCCTCTGTGTCTCGGTGGTGAAATCTCTTGTGTTACTGCATTTCTTTACTTTTTGCGTACAGGTACTCCGGGTCCAAGTCCAGCCCGTTTTCCCACGCGACTGTATCGAAGCTTATATGAACCTTCCTGAACGCCTGCTTGTCCTTAAGCGCAGCAAACCCACCGACGGACAAGATCGGCTTAACATCAAAAATCTTCCTCTCACGATGGTCGAATTCGAGAATGAGCTGGAAGTCATCCGTTGGTTCAACGTGCGTAACAGACTTGTACATTGGGAGCAGTTCCTAGGCCAGCGGCTCAATCTTGTACAAGGGCTCGCCGCTCATCGCCAGTTGCCAGTTGGCCCGCAATTCGTCCTGATGCAGTTCGGCCCAAGCCTCGACAAGCCGCCTTTGTTTGCGAGGGATTTCGCCCTGGATCATCTCCAGGCTCTCGATGTCGAACGATGCCTTGTATTCATTATAGTACACGTGGAAATGCGGAGGATTGTGCTCGCCGGGAGCAAAATACATCCGAACTATGATTCCGTAGAACATCGAAATTGTTGGCATTGTCATATGCCTCTGCGCCCTCGTTCCCAAATTTCATTTGGGAACGCACTTGTATTTGGAAGCTCTGCTCTCTCTTCTTCCTCTTCTCCCGTCTTCCTCTGTGCCCCCTCTGTGTCTCGGTGGTGAAATCTCTTATTCTTCTAAGCCGGAGACGTTGGGGGCAACGGCCCCCCTGCTTTGTGATCTTCTTTGTGTCCTTTGTGCCTTAGTGGTTAATCTTCTCCGCCTGCTTCTTTGCCAAGTCGCGGGCGAAGAGCGCGGCGCCCAGCGCGCCGATGGTCTGCGGTTCCGGCGGCACGGTGATTGGATGGCCCACCTTTGTCTCGATGGCCTTCACGACGCCGGCGTTCTTCGCGACGCCGCCGGTCATCATGACTTCCGGGTGCATGCCGACGCGGGTGGCGAGTGAGTTTACCCGCTGCGCGATGGCCTCACACAGCCCGGCGAGAATCTCGGGGATTGCCATATCCTGCGCGAGCAACGAGATCACCTCGCTCTCGGCGAACACGGTGCATGTAGACGATATATGCGCGGGCTTCTCGGCGGTGAGTGCCGTGGGTCCGATATCCTTCAAGTCGATCTCGAGGGTGCGGGCCATGACATCGAGGAAGCGGCCGGTGCCCGCGGCGCACTTGTCGTTCATCTCGAACCGGCGCACGCGGCCGTCCGGCTCGATCGCGATGGCTTTCGAGTCCTGCCCGCCGATGTCGATGACCGAACGCGCCTCGGGGAACACGGTGTGCGCGCCCCGGGCATGACAGGTGATCTCGGTCACGGCCTTGGTGCGGTTTTTGACGTTTTCCCGGCCGTAGCCTGTCGAGACCAGAGCCGCGATATTGTCGGGCGTACCGCCGGCTTCGCCGATCGCCTGGGCAATAGCACGGTCTGCGGCTGCGGTCAGTTTGCCCCCGCTCGGGAGCACCACCTGCGTCAGCACACACCCCGCCTCATCGATGAGCACGCACTTCGTGGTCGCGGAACCGACGTCTACGCCAGCAAACCATGGTCCCGGCATCAGGCGGCCCCCACTTCCAGCATCTCGAAGAAAGCCTGGGCACGGGTTTTGAACTGCTCGGGTACCGGCTGGTTCTGCTCGATCTCGAGGAGCAGGGTGGGCACACCCGCCGCCTCGAGCTTCTTGCTGGCATGGGGATAATCAAAGAACCATGGGTCGCAGAATTTGGTGAGCAGAAAGACCACACCATCGGCCTGGGCCTGCTTCGCCCGCTCGACGAGGTGGTCGCCCGGGTCGAAGCCGGGCGTGTGAAACGCCGGACAGGGCCGCCGCTCGAGGTACATGCCAGCCAGCGCCTCGATGGGGTCCTCCGCCTTGGCGTCCGGTATGGTAAAAGAGCGCGCGCCCATGCACAGGTCGTCGTCCACCACCTGGCAGCCGGAGGCCTCGAGGGTGCTGATGAACTGCCGGTTCTGGCATAGGCTGCCCGACACGAGGATGCGCGGTGCATCGGAGGCTTCGGCGCCGTTCGATCGCGTCTCGAGTGCGTCTACGAGTTGCGTGAGCAATGCGAGGTGTTTTTCCTTGGCCATCAGCATGGAAGCGGTGACCACGGCGTTCATCTGGGCGCCGGTCATCAGGCCGGGCTGCTTACGCCGCAAGGCATATAAGCGCTGCATGACGGTACGGTGCCGCTGAAACAGCGCGATGCTCGCGGTGAGCTGCTCGCCGGAAATCGTGCCCGCCCGTTCCTCGAGCCAGGTGCGCACGCGCTCGAGCTCTTTTCTCAGGTAGGTGTGCGCCGCCTCGCCTGTGGTGCGGTTCGGCATGGACACGATGAGCGTCTCCATCCCCGGCACATTGCGTTGCCAGAGGTCGGCCACGTTCTGCATGGTGTCGCAGGTATGGGAGAACACGGCCAGGTCCATGAAGTCCAGCTCGCCCGCCAGCCCGCTGTCCAGGCTCGAGCGCGCCAGACTGCACGCATAGGCTTGGAGAATCTCATCGGCCTGCGGGGTGCCGCCTGGCCGCCCGAGAATGCGCACCGGCATATAGCCCGCGGCATGCACCATCTCCTGGGGCGAGTAGCTGCACGCGAACCCGGCGATGGGCGTGCCCAATGCGGCCGCCTCGCGCGCGGGCGCATAGAAGTCGTTGCATACCGCCTCGAAGACATCGAGTGGTTGCGTGGCGTCGGTGGTCATGCGTGTTCGCGCTCCTTGCTTGGGGGACATTCCAGGGGCTCGCCTCACCACGAACCGCCTTGTTTACCCGGTCCATGAGCCTACAGGGGAATGGCCGCAAATTCAAGAAAAACCGGCCTCGCTCAAACAGGCGGCTCCCAGCCGCTGTGCGCCGCCTTTGCCCGTTGATCTTCCCCCCCCGCCCGTGCCATCGTACCCGCCGGGATAGGCACGGAGAACACCATGGCCAAGCGACTGCTCATTACCGGGGCCGGCGGTTTCGTGGCCGGCAGCATCATTGCCCAGGCGGACGACCACTGGGCTGTGCATGCCGTCAGCCGCGGCAAAGCGCCCATCGAACGGGCCAACCTCACCTGGCACAGCATCGATCCGCTTGACCGCGGCGCCCTCGCGGCCGCCGCTGACAAGGCCGAGCCCGACGCCATTATCCATGCCGGGGCCATTGCCGGCATCGACTATTGCAAGGCGCACCCGGAAGAAGCCGCCCGCGTCAATACCGAATGGACCGCGCACGTAGCGGAGATCGCCGCGACCCACGCCGCTAAGCTGGTCTACTGCTCGACGGACAACGTGTTCGACGGTGAGGAAGGCTTCTACGACGAGGCGGCCCCGCCCAACCCGGTCAATGTCTATGGCCAGACCAAGGTGGCGGGCGAGGAGGCGGTCACCGCGACGCCGATACCGTGGGTCGTGGCGCGCATTAGCATTGTGATGGGCCTGCCCATGCTCGGCGACGGCAACTCGTTTCTCTCGCGCATGCTCCCCGCCCTCGAGAAGGGCGAGCCCCTCGGCGTACCCGCCGATGAAATTCGCTCGCCCATTGACGTGGTCACCCTGGGCCGGGCACTGCTCGAGTTGGCAGACAACGACTTCACCGGCATCATCCACCTCGCCAGCAACGACGTGCTCGACCGGTGCGAACTGGTCCGGCGCATCGCGGCGCGCCTCGGTTATGACCCGGATCTCGTGCAACCGAACGACCCGGCCACCATTCCCGGACGCGACACCCGCCCGCGCGACGCCTCGCTCGATAACCGGCGCGCACGCCGCACGCTCGATACCCCCATGGTGGGCGTCGAGCAGGCGGCCGGCCTCATCATCGCGCACCGCTGAAAGCCCCGCCTGGGAATCTCGCCCGGCCCGACGTCGTTAACCAAGGGTGCAGTTCTTCTACTACCGATGTTTTGGTTCCTTCGTGCCAGTTGTGAGCAAGCAAAACAAGGGACAGTCCCTGCTCGCGGACTCGCGAGGACAGTCCCCTTTTTGCTTCACTTTTTCACCAACAGCGCGGTAGTACAAAAACTGCACCGTTAACCAAGGCAGCGGGTTTGCGGGACGCCCCGCATTCTCGCGCACATTCAAGAACCGTTCGTTGCAGGAGCTTGCCTTTATGTCTGTTCGCCGCATGCTTGTTTTCGGCGTTGCCATCCCTCTGCTCGCACTCGTGGCTGTGGCCATGCAGCCCGGCTGTGCCGCCGACCCCAGCCAGGCCCCCACCTTCGCCACGGCCGGCATCGCTTTGCCGCCGGGGTTCGAGGCCACCATCTTTGCCGATGGAACCGGCCGGGCGCGTCAGATTGCCGTGCGGGAAAACGGCGATGTGTTCGTGGCACTGCGCCAACAGAAAGACGGCGCCGGCATCGTGGCCCTGCGTGATGAAGACGGCGACGGCAAGGCCGATGTGATCGAGCGCTTTGGCGACGTGAATGGTACGGGCATCGCCTTTTACAAGGACTACCTCTACTTCGGTACGGAAAGCAGCGTGGTGCGGTTCCCCATGGCAGCGGACAAGCTGCGGCCCACCGGCCCCATGCAGCCTGTCGCCCAGTTGCCCACGCAGCACACCCACGCCGCCAAGCCCATCACCTTCGATAGCCAGGGCCACCTCTACGTGAACATCGGCGCCCCCTCGAACGCCTGCCAGCAAGAATCGCGTACACCCGGTTCGCCCGGCTTGGAGCCGTGCCCCCAGCTCGAGCAACACGCCGGCATCTGGCGGTTCGATGCCGACATCACCGGCCAGACCCAGGAGGAACACGGCCACCGCTACGCCACCGGCCTGCGCAATTGCGTGGCCCTCGAGTGGAACCACGTGGCGGGCAGTCTCTACGCCGTCATGCACGGCCGGGACCAGTTGAATACGCTGTTCCCGAAATACTTCGACGCCAAGGACAATGCCCAGCTCCCGGCCGAGGAATTCCACAAGCTCGAAGACAGCAGCAATGCCGGCTGGCCCTACACATACTGGGACGGCCGGCAGGACAAACGGGTTATCGCGCCGGAATACGGCGGGGACGGTGAAAAGGCGGCTGATCCCAGCAAATACCAGGAGCCCATCCAGGTGTTTCCCGCCCATTGGGCGCCCAACGATCTACTCTTTTACACCGGCACGCAATTCCCCGCCAAGTATCGGCACGGCGCGTTCATTGCCTGGCACGGCTCGTGGAATCGGGCGCCCCTCGAGCAGCGGGGATACAAGATTACCTTTACCCCCATGAACGATGACGGCCTGCCCGCAGGGGACCCCGAAGTCTTCGCCGATGGCTTCGCGGGGATGGACCCGATAGCATCGCCCAGCCAGGCCGAACACCGGCCCATGGGGCTTGCTGTGGCGCCGGATGGGGCACTCTTTATCACGGATTCAGTCGTGGGGCGCGTCTGGCGCGTCTCGTACACGGGAGAATAGGAGCCATGCCACGATTGCTGACGGCTGTCCTTGCGGCGGCGTTCATCGCCATGGGTTGCGGGGGCGGCGACGGGGACGAAGACACCAGCCCCCACTATGATCCTTATGCCAGCGCAGACACGAATGCGCAAGCGGCCACGGGGAACGGCGGAACCGCCGAAGGAGCGGACACCATGGCGGTGGGCAAACAGGTGTACAAGCGCCACTGTCTGATGTGTCACCAGGGGGACGGTTCCGGCGTGCCCGGCATGCAGCCGCCGCTGCAAGACTCGCCCAGCCTCGAGCACGACACGGAGGACGCCATCCGCCGCGTGCTCTTCGGTGTGCAGCCCGGCGGCAAGGGCCCCGGCCCGCGCAGCGAATACACGAACATCATGCCGCCGATGGCCTACCTGAGCGATGCGCAGGTTGCTTCCGTGCTCACCTATGCCCGCGCTACCTTCGCCGATTCCGGCAAGCCGGTGACCCCCGGCCAGGTCGCCGAAATTCGCAAGCGCGTGGAGTAGAGGGACAGGCGCCGGCTTCCCGGCAAATGGCCCTCAACTCCGGTGGCACCGGGTGTCACGTAGTAATGCTTGGCGTGGTGGCATTGGGCCGGTGCCGGTCCCCATGGTAGTGTTTCCCTTACCCTCGCATCATTCGCTATACTGCCGCCTGGTATCGATCCGTTTTATGGAGGTGACCCATGTACTACTTCAAGACCGCGCAGTACGTTCCGAGCAAAGGCGATGCCTGGACTTATTACGAGTGTGATGACAATCAGACCGTACTGCGCCAGCTCACGCATATTCCGGAAACCGGCGAGCTCACGAAGACGCCGGATCCTATCGTGAAGAAGCTCATGCGCCCGGAGATGTTGCAAGGGGCGGCGGCGGAAGAGTTTATCGCCCTCTGGGATAAAGAGTAGCGGCTGGTGACGGTCCGCATCGCCCATCCGTACAGCGCGGAGCATCTGCCCTGGCTGAGGGGCAACCTTCACGCGCATACCACCCTGAGCGACGGCGCCCTCGAGCCGCAGGCGCTGGTGGACGCGTATGCGGCGCTGGGCCACGACTTCCTCATGATCTCGGACCACGACCATTTCACCAAGGTTCGTGCGCTCGATGGACGGGGCATGGCGCTTATCCCCGGCAACGAGATCACGGCGTACGGCGTCCATTTGCTGCATGTGAATGCGCATCGCCGGATCAGCCCGGACAAGGACCGGCAGCGTATTATCGACGCGATCAACACGGACGGCGGCTTTTGCGTCGTGAATCACCCGAACTGGCTCGAGCAGTATAACCATTGCGACCAGGAGCTGCTGCACACCTGGCAGGATTATACGGGCATCGAAATTTACAACGGTGATATCCGTGGCGCGTCCGGCAGTCCCTACGCCATGGATAGGTGGGACATGGTGCTGGCGAGCGGCCGGCGTGTATGGGGGTTTGCCAACGATGACGCCCATACCGCGCGGGAGCATGGTCTTGGCTGGAACAGCGTGCAGTGCGATTCGCGCAAACCGGCGCATATTGTGCGGGCGCTGCGGGCCGGGCGCTTTTGTGCAAGCACCGGGGTCGCTATCACGGCGGTGCATGTGGACGGCGCCACCATCCGAATCGAGACGGACAACGCCCAACGCATCCACACCGTGACCGATCTCGGCCGGGTAGTCGCCACGTGCGACGCCGCCGCTGCTGAGTTCACGGTGTCCGAGGATTTTCCCTACACCTACGTGCGTTTCGAATGTCATGGGCCCCGTGATTACATGGGCTGGACCCAACCCTTTTTTGTGGAACGGGCGGGCGCGTGACCGCCGGGAAACAGCACGAGCGCGTTTTGGCGCTTCGTGCCGGAAGTTGGGCGGCGGGTGCACATCCACGCTTGGCGCCGGCTACCGTTTGCACAGCGTTACCACCGGCCGTTTTCCTCTTCCTGATCGCGCTCCCATTCGTAAGGGCCTTCGGCGACATCATCCCACGAGAGGATCACGTCGTCGCGGTCCTCTTCCTCCCAGCGGCGCAGGATGCGGCGGTTGGTGAAAATCCATTTGCGTATGACGGCGAGCACGAGCAGAACCGCGCCCAGCGAGAACACGGAACCTGAACCGATGGTGCCGATGATGGCCACTTTCCACAACGAACCGCGGTAGGCATGCCAGAACTCGAGCACGGTCATACCGGTGTGCTTGTCGAGTGCGTCCGCGAAAGACATGCTGGCCATGTCTTGTATAAACAGCCAGAAGCGCGCATCGCCGAGCTGATCGCGCAGGTAGCGCGTCATCGAGAGGCCCTGGGCATAGGCGTCGCCGAAAGCTTGTTCCGTGCCCGGCGCGGTGAAGCTGAGCTCGAGATCCTTGTAGTCGATGATGCGCCCCTGCACGTACATGCGCGCGATCTTGAAGATGCTGTTCCAGTAGTGTTCATTGGCGAGGCTCATGCACAGGCCCTCGTTGAGCCATTTGGGCATGTTGCCCGCAGTTGTATTGCGCGCGAGCAGCACATGCACCAGTTCATGGCGTAAGGTGCCGGCAAAGTCGCTCTGGGCAAAACGCAGGTGGGGCGCTTTCACCACGATGAGGCCCTGGCTCGGCCGCGCCAGCCCCGATACGCGGTTGCCGCCGAAGGATCGTGCGTAGCGGGCGAATTCCTGGGCCGTATGCGCGATGACCACGTTGATTGGCTCATCGCCGGGGGGCAGGTGTCCCCCAAATTCCCGGACAGCGCGCACGAGCACGCGGGCGCTTTGCTCGGCGGCACGGCGGTCATCGGGGTGGTGGTGTATGGCGAAAACATCCTGCTTGAGCACCTCGGCGCCGCTGGCGTCATTCACGAGGCACATGAACGGCGCCGCAGCCAGCAGCAGCAGACAAAAGACTATGGGGCTTCTCATCGGTTGCATGGGGCGCTTTCAGGCGCGGTCCCCTGGTTTGCCCCGTACCGGTCCGGGTTGAGGCATGCGCCGTATGATGCTATGTGTGCGTGGTGCTATTTGACCCGCTCGAGTGGCTGGTCACCTGCGATGAGGTCTTCCTCACTTATCGTGATGACCATTTCCGATCCCGGCGTGCCGGCGGGAGGCTTTACGTAGATCGTATCCTCTGTAACGCGCCACGAGCCGATGATATTGCCGCTGCGCAATCGTTGCTTCAGGTTGTCGTAAATGGGCCGCAGGGCCTGCGCCTGATCGGGCGGCACTTTGGCCAGTTCTTCATCCAGCCTGGCGGGGAGCTCCGGAATATCGATCTGCAGCGCGCCGTCTTCCTTGAAGGTAATCAGGAATTCCAGCCCCTCATTATCCGCACGCCACTGGGTGCCTACAAGCGTTTGTTCATTCCAGCCTTGGCTCAGCCCTACCAGTATCGGCAGGCCGAGCGCACCGACCACGATAACCGCGAGCGCTGCCAGCGCGATCTTTGGCCCCGTACCCATGCCGTTTCCTCCCTTGTTGAAGCCGCGCTTCGCAGCGCCCGGCATATGCCATGCGCGATTACCACCGTACACATGCAAGCGTAATCACCTGTTCCTTTTGCCCATACTATCACGGAGTAATCTGGTGTAGATTTGCTTGCAGGGCTACAGGCCAAACCGGTTTTCTGTCTCCTTGCACGTTGCGCCAGCGCCCGGGTGCTGCCCGCCTCGTGTGCTATGTGTAGTCTTACCCCATGGGGGGTGTTGGGTCAAGCCGGCGGGGAGACGGCACGCGGGTACGCGCGGCGGCCTGTACGCATGGAGCACGGGTGTGAATCGCTACCTGACGCGCGCCGGCTCCGGGAGGGTTTCCGGTAGCTTGGCGCGGAAGTGTGCGGCGAGTTCCGGGTAGTTGGTGAGGGCGTCGCGCCCTGCGGGGCGGAGGCCATACAGTGCCTTGTCGAGGCGCTCGAACCAGCCGTAATGGTTGTCATAGACGATAGCGCGCGCTTTCGGGCTGGCGCCGATCGCGCGCAATGTCTTCGGTGGAAGCGGGCCGAACCGCTCGAGGCAACAGGCGATGAACAGCGCCTGTTCGCGGTAGGCCGTGACCAGTTTGCGCCCATGGCTGCCGCCCGTGTTGCGATCTGCGGACCGGCCGTTCATCTCGTCGAGTAGGGCACGGCGTTGGACTTTGTGCTGTTTGCGCGCGAAGGGCGTGGGGTGAAAGACGACCTCGGCGCTGCGGGGCGTCACGACGATAAGGCCGATCTCGAGCCGCCGCAGCAGGTGCATGGTGTCGCGCCATTTCTTGCCCGCCATGCGCTCCGGGCGGGGAATGGCCACGTAGACCGACGGCGTCGCCCGTTGCCGGGCCACGGCCTGGGTCAGCAGTTCGACGCCGAAGCGCAACTTCATCTCGATGAGCACCAGGGTGCCGTCGCGTTCCGCGGCGATGTCGCAGCCGAGCACCTCGCTGCGCACTGTGTAGCCGTGGTCCTCGAGCCACGCCTTCAGCGGCGCGTAGAGCGCGGTCTCGCGTTTTGGGGCGGCGGGAGACATGCAAGCTTCCTTACAGACTGAACCCTGGCTCCATGCGCCGTGCGTTGTCAATCGAACCGGTTTGCGCCGGTGCGAGTAAACCAGCGTGGTTCATTGTGGGGGGATTCCCCCCCGCCCGAATCGCGTATACCCGCTGGTGTACCTGGCGCGCGGCTTTCACCAGTTCCGGGTAGGGCGTGTCGGTCACGTCGACAAAACCGATGTTGTAGTTTTCGCCATCGAACCAACGCCCGGTGATCGGCTCGTCCACGTACTGGAACCAGTGGCAGCCGACGACATTCGGGTGACGCGCGGCGCTCTCGACGTATTCGATGTAGCACTTGGCGCGTTCGGCCTGGCTGGCCACGGGTACAAGCCCGGTATGAAACATGCCGCGGTCGCGCGCGCCAAAGTGGAATTCGCCGATGAGGACGGGCGCATCGAACTGGTTGTATTCATCCTGTGGCACCGTGCGCCGGTATATGTTGAAACTGACCACATCGGCCAGCTCGGCACATGCCCGCACCACCGGTTCCGGCGCGGTCGAGAAGCGGCAGCCGAGGTAGAGGTGGTTCGGGGCATTCGCGCGCAGGGCGTCGCGCATGATTGTGAAGTAGCGGGTGGCGAAGGCGTGGAGGAAGGCATCGAGGTCTTTGCGTGCCTCGGCGCCGGCCGATTCCGGTGCGCGCAAGGCGTCCCAGGACGCCGCGTTCACGTCCCAGGCACTGTTGAGCGCGTCGAGATCCGTATACGTTTTCTGGAGGCGGGCGATGAACGCTTTGCGGCATGGTTGTTCCGGGGGACTTGCGAGTGTGCCGCGGGAGACGTCTTCCCAGGCGAGCTCGTTGTCGGAGAAGAACCCGATGCACAGCGGGTTGTCCGCGTGGCGCTTGGTCCACGCGAGGTGCTTCGCGGCGTTCTTCGCGAAGTCCGGGTGATACACATCTTTCATTTGCGCCCAATAGCCCGTGGCGCCTTCGATGGCGGGCACAGGCGGCGACGCGGCCGCGACGACATAGGGGAGGGGGCTGTGTTCGAGCACGTCCTTTTGTGACCAGTTGCCGATGGTGTTGAAGCCCCATGCGGCGAGGCGTTCATACGAGGAATCGCGCCAGTGTTCCTGCCAGCCGTCACCATACTTGCGCCGGAGATTAGCCGCGTAGAAGTTGAAGGTGCGGCCTTGGCCGCCGATGGGCTCGGCGCCGCTGTGGGCGTTCTTCTGTTGGCCATAGAATTTCGCGAGGGGCGCGTCCTCCTCCGGCAGCCATGCAAACCAATCGCCGCGCTTTTCGACGAAGGTCTGGCTCCACGTGCCCACGCAGTCCACACCGTTCGAGAAGAACGGGTAGCCCGTGGGCGTCACGAGCCACCACTTGCCATCCACCTTTTCCGTGCGGAACCAGCCGGTGGCCTCCAGCTTTGGGCCCGCCTTCCAGCCGCCGCAGGCATCGCGATCCGGTAAGGCGGCCGCTTTCGCCAGGGCCACGGCTTCGGCGGCGCGGCGCCTCGGGTAGTTTGTTTCGTCGTCCAGCTTACCGGCCCAGTCGTCGTGCATGTATTGGCCGAAACGGTCCACGAATGGAAAATCGACCAGCTTCTCGATATCGCCGCCGCGTCCGAAGAGCCACGCCTTCTTGAACACGAGCGTGTGTTCCGCGTCCGGCCGCGGCAGATACACCTGCCACGCGGTGATGTTCGCCGTGTCGAGCTGTGGTCCCGAGCCGGCCGGCCCCAGTTCCGGGAGGCCGCGCATGCCCCACAGCACGTCCGATGCGCCCGTGTTGAACCGGCAGCGAAGGACATAGTCTTCCCCGGGGCGCACGTGTCCGTGGGCGGTGTTGCAATGGTTTGTGCCGTCCGCACCGGGGTTGTCCACGCGCATGTTCACGGCCAGGGCCGCCTCGCCCGGGTTGTGCAGTTCAACCGCAATGCCGGCCCATTGCGAGAAATCCCATCCGCCCTCCGGCGCTTCGAAGAAAACGTTTGGCCAGTCCGCGGCGCCGAAGCGGACTTCGCGCGCATGGCGGCCTTCATGGGCGATCCGGGTCATCTCGGCGTCATGCAGGCGAATGTAGTCCGGCAGGTTTTCGGCGGCAAAATCGGCGAGCACCTTCTCGGGGGAATCCGCGTTCCCCGCCGGCGCCAGCACGATGAGTAGAATGATGAGGATGTTGAGCGTCATGGTTGCACCCAATAGACATCGTTCGAGAGGATGTCCGTGTTTTTTTCACCCGGACCGCCGGCGGTGTAGATGAGGCCGGGGCGTGTGACCGCGTTGTGGCCGGTGGCGCGCTCGAGGTTCGGCAGCCATGCCGGGGTGGTGTCGTCGCGGTCCGACACGACGCGGGCTGTTACCGCGCCATGGAACTCTTCGAGCTCCATCCACACCACCTTGTGGGCGGGTTTGCCCCACAGGCTGGCCGTTGCATCCTCGCGCCGTTCGGCGGCGGTGAGCGCAAGGTAGATACGCCCGCCTTTGCCGATGCTTACCACGCCGGGCGTGAGCAGGCCATAGTCCGCGAGCGCCTCGGGCATGGCCGGGCGGAGTCTCCGTTTTACCCAGCCGCCGGCCGCGGCAGGCACGGCGAGGAACGCCTCGGCCGGTGTCGCGTCATAGTCGCTGTAGAGTACGTACGGCACCCCGTTTCGGTCTGCAGCGACGCTGCCGGCCCGCAGCCCGACGCCCGGCCCTTCGGGCGCATGCGCGACGTGGTCGATGGTTTCCGCCGTGGCCGGCAGTGCGATGGTCTCGCCCTGGGCGTTTTCCCAGCTAGTGCCGCCGTCATGGCTGCACATGTAGCCGACCGTGTGGCCGCGTGCCGGCTCGTCGCTGTAGATACGGGTCGACAGGTGGAGTGTTTCGTGGTCCGGGCCCCAGGCGAGCGCGTCCATGAAGTGGCTGTAGCCGCGATGTTGCGAGACCATGATGGTGTGCGGACCTTGCCATGTGCCGCCGGGTTTCTTTGTGTAGAGGTTGCTGCGCCAAGGGCCGTCCCCGCTTTCGCGGCAGGTGCAGTAGAGCGTGTTGTCCTTGCCGCACACGAGCGTTGGGTACGTGGTGCGCGCGCCGAACTCCTCGGCTTCTGTCCATGCGGAGGCGTCGTTGGGTTTGCGCGAACGGCGGTAGCGCATCGGGTGGTGGTGCGGGTAATAGCAGATATGCAGATAGCCCTCCGCATCCATGCTAAGCGCCGGCCCGCCGTGGTTGTCATGGGCCTTACCCACGGTATATGCGGGCGACCACGTGCCCGTGGCCCGGTTGAGCGTGCGCACGCGCACCCGAAAACCGTCGTCAATCGAGTCGAGCCAGGCGACATGCGTTTTGCCGTCGCGGGTGACGATCTTGTTGGCCTCTGCGTATCCCGTGGCGCGCCCGCAGCCCTCCGCGGACAATAGGGTGTGCCCGGCGTTTGCGGCGGCGGTATGGGGCAACAAGACGGCCGCGGCAGATGCGGCGAGTGATGTGTGAAGGAATGTGCGGCGTGTAAGTTTCATGAGCGGCTCTCTTTTCTTCTTGCGGATCCGTGCTAAAAAGACGGGGCGGACAACCTGAAACCAAGCCTGTTGGAACCTGTTGTCATCCCAACGTAACGCTTTAGCCGATTGGCGCGCAACTGACCAGGACCGGCAGTCACTGCCGGGCCATGCGCATTTGCGGTTTTTTCCACGCCGTATGGGCGGCTGGAAACGGTGCGCCCGTTCTGCGAGAATCGCAGTTGGTCATGCGAATACTTATTCCCACATTGGACTACCCGCCCATCGAGGGCGCGATCAGCATGGTGACGCGCGAGGCTGCGCATGCGTTTGCGCGCATGGGCCACGAGGTGACCGTGGCGGCGCCGCAACGGCCGGACGTGGCGGCTTTCGACGCGGCGGAGCCGGTACGTGTGGTACGTTTCCACGGGTACGGTGTTGGCTGGGCGCGTATGCTGCTGTTCTACACAACGTACCGGCGATTGCTGCGCGATGCCGATTTGGTGCTCGCCATGGACCTTCCCTATGGCGGCCTGCTCGGCCGGTTTACCGGGCGCTGCCGCCATGTGCCCTATGTGTGCTTCGCGTACGCGGCCGAATTCCTCGCGTTTCGCGGCAGCGTGCCGAGGGCTGCGCTTTACCGCAGTGTCTACCGGCATGCGGCCGCGGTCATCGCCATGAGCAGCTTCGCGCGCGCGAACCTGCGCCTGTTCGGCGTACCGGACAGCCATGTACGCGTTGTGCTGCCCCCCGCACCGCCCCCCCGCGCCGTTAGTGAAGAGGCCGCCGCACGGGTGCGGCATGATCTCATGCTTGGGGCGGCGCCGGTTATTCTCGCGGTGGCCCCCTTTATTCCCGGCAATAACCATCTCGTGCTCGTGCGCGCCATGGCGCAGGTGCTCGAGGCCGTGCCCGGGGCGCACCTGGTCATGGTTGGCAGCGGCCCCATGCGCGAGCCGTGCGTGGAAACCGCCCACGACATGGGCATCGAGGCGTTCGTGCATTGTCCGGATCGCCTGGATGACGGTGACATAGCCGCGCTCTATGCCACCTGCACCCTTTTCGCGCTGCCTGCTGGTGCGCATGAGAGCGGCGAGGCCGCTGACTTCGGGCTTGTGTTCGCCGGGGCCGCCGCCTATGGCAAGCCGGTTGTCGCCGGGCGTGCGGGCGGTGTGGCGGATGTTGTTGCCGATGGCGAGACGGGGCGCCTCGTGCCGCCGGATGATCCGGATGCGGTGGCGGCAGCCGTGACGGCGCTGTTGAATGAACCGGCCCGCGCCGAGGCTATGGGCGTGGCGGCGCGGCGGCGCTTCATAGAAGCACTGAACGGGGACACCTTCGCGGCGGGCGTCCTGGAAGCGGCGGGGCTGGGCGAAGGCTGAAAAAGCCGCCTTCGGCTGGTGTGTGTGACCTGTCCGCTGTGTGCGGCCCACTGGCCGCCCATGATTGCCGTCGATGAGCTCCGGGCAGCGGTAACACGAGAGCGGCATCCCCTGTTTTGAACGGTGCGGCGCGGGGGCGCTGGGGGGCAAGTCGTTTCAGACCCCTGTCTTCGGCTATAATTGCACGCACGTTGTTTTGGCGTTGCGCGTGCGTGCGCTTTACCCGAACTTCCTTGGCGTTGCCGCCGGTGCCCGTCACGCGGCGTGCCACCCGTTTGCAGGGCGCTGAGCGCGAAAAAGGGCGGTCCCGCGCGCCCGCAACACGCCGGGACAGGGCGTGCGGGGAGCACAGGGACGTGCACTATGACGTAGCTTATGGCGCCAGGGGCGGAATCGGGCCGGGGACAACCCGGCGTGCAAGAGGCCGGTTGGCGATGGAATAGCCGAAAAACCACTGCGATAGAAGTTCGCGATGTTCTATGTCGTATTCATAATTCTTCAGGTGCCCTGGGTGTTGATGCTCATCGGGGGGGTGCGGCGGATGTGGCGCATTGGCCACCTGTACGCCCGTCTGCAGTGTTATGGCGCGGCTTTCGCGGTGTTGGGCAAGTTGGCGCACCTGGGGATCTTTGCCCCCGGCTTCGGCGTCGATTCCGCCGGTAGTGAAGAGTGGACCTACTGGTTCATGCGCGCCGAGTGGGGCGGTTTTTTCATTGGCCTGCTCTTCTTTGGCATGGGCTACTTCCTTGATCGGCGTCCCGGGCCGGGGTATGTGCCCTGGCCGCGCGCTCAGCGGCGCCTGGCGGTCGGCACGATATTGCTGGGTTGCGTGCTCGCGTGGGTCGCCTACCGCTACGGGCCGGAGACAATGCTCATCGGGTCTTCCATCGGCCTGCCGCGCTTTGTCATGGCGTTGGGCTTCTATCCTTTCGCCTTCGCCTACGAGCAATGGACACGCCGCGACACGTCGCCGCCGCCGCGTACCCTGCACATCGAATTGTAAGTAACCGCAAACCAACCGGATCAAAGGAATTCCTGTTACCATGAGCGACACGAAACTTGTCATCGGCATGCCCGCCGGCTCGCTGGCCAACCCGAACCGCGGCGGCAACCTGATCACGCTGCTCAAGCACGCCGGTTTCCCGACCAAAGGCTATGACGCCGGCGGCCCGACAAGCTTCCCGCTGCACAGCATGCTGGTCGGTTGGGACGGCCGCCCGCAGGAATTCGGGGCCCAGCTCGCGCTCGGGAATGTGGATATCGCCATCGGCGGCGACGACTGGATGCGTGAGCGCACCCTCGAGTTCAAGTATGTCTATGGCCAGGATATCCAACTCACGAAGGTGTTGTCGCTCGGGCGCGGCGGGGTGCGGATAGTCGTTGTCCATAACCCGCTCGCGAACGGCGCCGCCTTCGACGACTGGCTGCGCGCGCGAATCGCGGCGAATCCGCTGGTCACCATGGTCTCGGAGATGCCCTTCCTGGCCCTCGGCTGGTACCACGACAAGCTCGATACCCTCGGGCTGGACGCGGCGGCGCTGCGCCAGTACCGGGTGCAAAAATTTCAGACCCCGCCGCAGATCGATGCCGGCCTTGTCATTTACGAGACCTGGGGCAAGACCGAGGCAAAGGTCGTCAACGGGGCGGTGGACTTCGGCCTCGAGATCACCCAGAGCGGCAGCGCGATTCGCAACTACGGCCTCGAAATCGCCGACGAGATCATGGCTTCGGAATCCGGTATCTGGGCGAACCCGGCGATCAAGCAGAACCCGGAGAAGTATGAGCTGGCGCGCATGTTCCTCCTCAACCTCTACGGCGCGTTGTACGCCGAGAACAAGGTCATCCTGCTGTTCAACGCGAAGCAAGCGGATGAAGCAAAAATCCTGGCGTATCTGCGCGACAACCACCTCTTTGGCGATGAACCCACCATGAACCGTGGCGAGAGCTACACCGAGTTCAGCGTGCAGATGGAAACCAACAACCCCGATCTGCCCTTGGCCCGGGCGCGGTTCGAGCTCGCGAAACTCGGCGCGACCGCCATCGAGACCATCCCGCTCGAATCGGCCATTCCGCATTCGGGTGTCATCGACTTGTGAGACGGGCCGCACCGCGCGCTGGTATTCGCTATCACCGGACAAGTATGTTTCAGGGACAGACCCCGTTACTTTTCGCAACTCAAATGTTTCGTAGTATGTCCCGGAGTTTTTATGATGGTACCGGCGCCCCGCGATGTCAAAACAGCTCAGCGCCGAATCGACGCCCCGGGCACTACCCCTACAGCTCCGGCAGGCTCGCCGCCGCGATCGACTGGCCGACGCGCCGGGCTCACGGCATCAATTCGTCGCCTTCTTTGGCTTGGTAGGGCGCGCTGCGGATTTCTTCTGAGGAGCGGTCCAACGCACGGATTACGTAGCCCGGGAGAGCAAGAGGCCAGGGACCTTCTCCCTCAAGCCCGAACTGGATGAGTTGGGATAGGTCCGGGGTTTCACCCGCTTCATTGGCATATGCGGCCGCAATGGCATCTCGGCCTACTTCAGGAAGAGCGTCCAGATTCAGCAACTGAATATCAATCTGACGGTGGCCATCCAGGACAAAGCCGGCGCAACTGTAGCGCCGGTAACGGCGCACCCCGGTGTTGTTGTCATGGACATCTTTCCAGGGAGGTGTAATAAAGTACTGCTCGCGCCAGTTTTTCTTTCCCTTCACGCCGGCATCTGCGTATTCGTCCGCGATTTCCTCCATCCAGACTTCCATTTCCTTCATCTCGCTGTTGGTCAACGGGATGTGAGCCGCGACATGAACGTCCATTGACCCACCTGTCTCCAGGGGAGGGCGCATGTGCACGGCATGCAGCGTCTCTCCATGTGCGAGGGAATCATGTTCTTCGGGGTTGAAACCGACATGCGTCACGAACCGGGATGGATCTTCAGCGCATGTCCCCAATACCCCAAACCGCGACAATGGCTGCGGTCTTTGGTGCAACTCGAGAAGCGGCATGTACGGATTTCCCCCCGGAGTGGATCAGACCTCATCGAGCATGCGGAGCGCCGATTCCAGCAGGCGCAACGGCGCATCCGCGACTGGGGCTGGCCGTTGTCTCCACGTGCTGTGCAGGTCATGCAGCTTGCGGCGGGTACGCCGGGTGAACCAATCGATGCGCAGTTCCTTCACACGCTGCACTGTCGGTTCAATCGTTGACGAGGCCATGGCGGCAAGGGCATAGACAGCCAGCACGGCTTTCGCGGCGCACTCACTTTGAGGAATCACGTGGCGGTTCAACAGGGCATCGGCCATTTCCTGGACTTTGCCGGCCAGCATGGGATGCTCGTCCACGGCGGCGGGTGGTTGCGCCTCGAAGATGCGCCCCAGCATCTTCACGGCGACGAGGCTGGTCTCGATGGGATAGCCCGGCTCGAGCAGGCCGCGCAACTGGTTGGCCTCGGCCGGCGTGAGCATGGACGCGCCGGTGCGAATCGCAGACCACACCACACCGGCATCCTGCGGATCATCGCTCTCGCGGTACCGCTCGGCATAGCGTAACAACCACGGCGCGAGTTCGCGGCTTTCTTCCGGCGAAAACGCGTGGTCCTCGGCAAGAATTATCAGCTCGCGCACCCGCGGCGTGTTGTGCTCGATGCCGGCTTCCAGCAGTTCCTGCGTCGTCATGGCCTGCTCCATCGGATGTCATGGCTTGTTCCTTCACATCATACCATGAACGCTTTTTAGTGTATGC
>CAZMVU010000066.1:0-22129 GCA_964569295.1 uncultured Nitrospirales bacterium | reverse complement strand
AGAACACAGAGAGGCAGAATGCCGATGACACACAATGAGATCGGAACCCATAGCGCGCAGGTCGCGTTCTCCGTGTCTCTGTGTATGCGTGCGATGAAGAGCAGAAGCCGCTCGAAAGCTGGGACGCCCATGCGGCGTACGGCGATACGTGGCGGCTACGGCAAGCTGTATTTGGCTCTCTGGTATTCACCACGGGTTGAAGAAGGGATGGGCACTCCGGCTGCTTCGGGGCGGGCTGGTAGGCCCGAGGCCAACGGTGCGTCCCGGGCCGCCTGCTAAGGCGGTTGGGGTCAGGGATTGCTGAATGGCGCGCGTGCTTGATGCGCGCTCGGGTGTTGCGTAGGCTTGGTGGCTATGGGTGACTTCGACGTGGAGAATCACGACGTAATCGTCAATCGGCTGCGAGAACAGGCTGAGGCCGAAGGGCCGTTCAACAATGAAATGCAGCATTCAAGGCTGTCCGGGCCAGTACGAAGCGCGGACCATCCTGCACACGGTGAAGCGCGGCGAAGACGTCTTCGTGTTCGAGAATGTGCCGGCGGACGTGTGCGACGTCTGCTCCGACACGCTTCTCGCGCCGGAGACCATCCGGCATATCGAGGCGCTCCTCGAAGACCACGCGGAACCGTGTAAGCAAGCGCCGGTATACGTGTACCAGTAGCCCACGCTCCGCGCCACCGTGCCGGCATAACGACGTTGTGGCCGGTCTCCTGCGTGCCCCGCCGTAGCTTCCGAGCGAAGGGGGGACCGCGCCACCGTGCCGGCCTTTAGGTCTCCTCTCATCCTGGTTCCCAAATTTCCATTTGGGAACCCGGGTAAGTTCGGCTCGCGAGGACGCTCGCCCTCCCGGGTGGCTCGCCCTCCCGGGTGGCGAAGGCCGGAAGGCGGCTACTCCTCGTAGCCGATGATGCGCTCGAAAGCCCTTTCCACCATGCCGTCTTCCGGTTCTTCGCGCACAACGACGACATAGGGCGGCGCCGGGTAGACTTTGGGCTGTTTCAATGTATCGGACGCCCCGTCGGGTTCGTCGTGTTGCATCACATCGAACATGCGGCTTTGGGTCCCCGTCATGATCATGCTTGCCCCGAGGAATGCCTTCCAGGTGCGCTCGTCGGTAATCTTCAGAATCTCGATTCGCAGGCCGTCATCGGCCAGCGCGGTGGAGGCGTCTATCTGCGCGCGGCGCATTGAGGGCAATTCCGCCGGCGCTTGCTCCGCGTTCGGGAATCCCGCGGTATCGCGCAGGGCATCGGCCCACGCCGATACACTGTCCGGCAGTGCCGCGACTGCCGTTTCCGCGCTTTGGTCCGATTTCGAGCACGCGGCTGTCAGCAAAAGGGCCGCGCACACCGTTCTTACTAACAAGTGAACAAGTGCAAAAGCTTCGAGTGGGGCATACAATGTTCCTTTCTTGGACGGTGTTTGGTTTTTCGCAGCTTATCACGAATCGGCACCCGCGCGTTTTATGGTATACTGATGGGTTGTACGGGGTGACCGTCACCCCGGTGAAAGCGCTTTATCCGGCCTAATGTGGTCGTTGACCTGGATCGGGCTTCGGCCCGGTCCACCCCTCCCTGGGACAGCGTGTCTCCCCAACGCGCTGTCCCGCTCGTTTACGGCGTCATCACAGGCGATGTATGATCACCTCACCGGGTTGTGCCAACCTCGGGCAAAACGGATCGAAAAGGGTTATACACGGTGCCGAGACAACGTTCGAAGAACACAGGGCGGATGTGTGCCACGCGGTGCAGCGGCTCGAAGAGATTACCCTCGAGCCCGTTGACACCATTGTGGGTGACGCCACTGTTCCGCGCTTTGAATTCACCTTCGAGGCGGTCTGAAAGACCGGCCACACAAGCTGATGCTCGCAGCCGAGATGAAACTCCCCGGCCGCGCCTGGCTCCAGTTCGAGGTGGATGCCGAAGGCGGAGGCAGCCGCATAACCCAGACCGCGGTCTATGACCCCGTGGGGCTGCTGGGCCTTGCCTACTGGTGCGCGCTCTATCCCGTACACGAGTTCGTGTTCGCCGGTATGCTGCGCAACCTCGCCCGCGCCGCCGGGAAAGACGTCCTTGCACGGAAAAGATAGCCGGCCGTTTTGCAAAACTGCGGTAGCACACTTTACACTCCTCTCATACTGGTGCATTGAGGATTCGGAAGTCGCGGGGGAATCAAGGGATGCGCAGAATGACGATTGGGCGGAGACTGGTCGAAATGGGTGCCGCCTGCCTGGTGCTCGCGGCTAGCGCGTGGATCGGGTGGGAGGCCATCAAGCAGCGCGATATCGAATCGACCATCGGTCTCGAACCGGCTCTCGCTATCGGGCTGGGGCTTCCTTTCGGCAACGTCGATATGATGCATTCCCCTTCGCTGCGTGCCTTCCTGTTCCAAGACCGGGAGGTCCACGCAAATCCGCCGCGGGTCGGGCCGGATGACCGCCCGCTTACCGTAACTGAACATCTCCACCGCCACCTCTATACCTTGGTCGGCACAGCTTGGCGCTGGTTCGGCCTGTCGTGGGATGTGGTGCGCGGTTTGTTGGTTGCGTTTCTCTGTGTGAGCGCGCTCGCCGGGTATGGGGTATTTCGCCTGGGCATGCCCACGTTGTTGGCGCTCCCGCTCACCCTGCTCTGGGTACACGGCCTGACGCCTTTCCTACCGCACCTGCGCGACTTCTCCAAGATTCCCTTCCTTGTCGTGGCGATCTTCTGCGCGGGCCTGCTGCTGAAGGCGCCACGTTCAAGGTCCTTCGTATTGGGTCTCGCCTTTTTTGCAGGATTGGCGGTGGGCGCCGGAACATGTTTCCGGTCAGACGTGCTCATCGGTGTCCCACTGCTCTTACTGGCCGTGCTGTTCTGCCGCATGGCGGTGCAGCGAGTGGCATGGCTGTGGCGGACGGTGGCGATATCCCTCTTGCTGGGCGGGTTATGCGTGGGTGCATGGCCCACGCTCACAACAGCATATACCGCGGGTAGCCCGGTGGCGATGCATGTCCTCGACGGCATCAGTTGTCAGCACACCGCCTTGATGCACCAACGTCCGGCCTCGTACGAGAAGAAGTATGCAAAATGGGATGCGCTGACCCTGGCCGTCACCACGGACTATGGGCGCCGCACGATGGGCATGACTGATCCCATCCCATTCCAGAGTCCGAAGGATGCCGCCGCTTGCAACGGGGCCCTGGCGGCCATGGCGTGGCGCTTCCCGGCAGACTTCGTGTCCTGTGCGTATAGCGCGTCTATTCGGTTGCTCCAGTTAGATACGTATCCTATCTTAGAGTGGTTAGGGTATCACTCTTATGAAATACGGGAAAAATTCTGGGCTTTGTGGATGCTTGCCCGCACTCGAAACCTGTTGGTCTTCTTCGCCGCTGCTGCACTGTTGTTTCTGGCTTGGCGCGATGCGCGCACGGCGTGGGGCGTGCTCTTGTGCGGGGCGGCGTTTCTCGGCGTGTACTCACTACAGTTCGAGATGCGGCATTTCTTCTATCTGGCATTGCTGCCACTGTGGTTGCTCGGATTCTGGATCAGCAGTGCCGGGCGCGTGGCCGCGCGTGTCTGGCGGCGCTACCGCGCGCGCTCCTCCGCGCAGGCACAAGACACACCGGCCACGGGCTGGAAGGGCTTCGCCGGCTTCGTGTTGGGGGTCCTTGTCTTGTTCACGGTGCCCCTGGTGCTCCTCCGGGCCCATCAGGAACAGAAGGTAAGTGCCATGGCGCAGTGTTTTGATTCGCTTCCCACGGCCCCCCTGCGCGTCGAGATGCGAGAATTTCCGGACGCGGTATCCGTGCGGTTGGTGGACCCGTTATCCACCTATGCGTGGTATCGGCGCCAAGTGCCCCACTACCGCTTCCAGCATTGCGCCTGGGAATGGCGGCCCCAAGTGCTCATGGCGGAATTCGCGGATGTCAGCGCAGATTTCCCGATGTACATCAACTACGACTACCTGTCGGGCAACATGAGCCACGTAGACCAGACCATCCCGGTAGCCGCACCGACCCAAAGGGGCAACGGCAGAGTGCGCTGCTATTTCCCCGTCTATGAGTGCCCCGCACCCGAGCAACACGGCTACTACCTGGGCACATCGCGCTTCGCGGGCATTGTCATTCCCAAGGAGCTGGCCCCATCATTCAGGGGGCTCTATCGCTGCACAGGTTTTGAAACGCTCGACTTGTTGCCGTGTTTCCATCTTCCGGGTGACGTGGCGAAGCTGCGCACCCACCTGCGCCTGGGCTCGCCGTTCCACACGTCGTGGAGACCGCCCGCAGCCCTGGCCATGGCGGCGGGGGAAGAAGGCAGGGAGGCCGCGGCCATTCGTCCGGTCCTCGCGCAGGACCCGCGCAACCCCCTGCGCCAGCTTGTCTATGCCCGGGCGCTGGCGGATGAGGGGCGATGGGAGGCCGCTCGGGACGCACTCGGGGAAACCCTGGACCGCGCGCCCGACCTCCAGGTCGTCTACATGCGGGCCGAGGAGATGCTGGCACGCCGTCTGACGCCGGCGCAGCGCACGGCCTTCTGGCGCAATGTGGCGGCCCGCCACGACCGACATTTTCTGCCCTTCGTGTACTGGGCGCGTGCCCTGGAGGAGGAAGAGAAGCCGCAGGCAGCCGCGAACAAGGTGCGGCAGTCCATCGCACGCAACCTCAGGCAGCCCGCCTTGTATGCCTATCTCGGGCACGTGCTCGAAGTGGCAGGCGACTATGGCGGGGCCCTCCGGGCCCACGAGCACGCCGAGGCACTGGCGCCAGACCACGGGGACTTCGCCGCCGGCCGCATACGGGTGCTGGCTAAGCTGGGGGCGGGCGGTGCGGCAATGGCACGCTACCGGGCGGCGTGCGCCGGCCATCCCGAGTTGATCCGGTTCTTCACGCGTACCTTATGGCATGGGGCCAGGCACCGGGCAACTACGCAAAACGGCGAAGATGCCTTGGTGCTGTTGCGCTTCCTGGTCGCGCAAGGTTGGCGAGAGGTGGACCTGTACCACACGATGGCGAACCTCCATTGGCAGCGGGGCAATGTGGCGGCGACCGTGGCCGCATGCCGGGAGGCTATCGCAGTGCGTCCCTACCGACTAAGGCCATGTACCGGTCTACAGGAGTATACAAGCACGCTCTCCGCGCGGAAGGCACTCGCCATATGGAACAAGACTGCCCGCTCACATGCCGAGAGCGCCCCCGTACACTACTTCCGCGCCAAGGCGCTCCTGCGTCTCGAGCGCACGGAAGAAGCCCTGGACGCCCTCCAACGCGCCGAGGCCGCGCGGCCCACGCTGCCCGTTCGCGAGCGCATCGGCACACTGCGCGCGCGTCTCCAGACTGAGCCCGCGGATACGCGCTGAGCCAAAGGCGCAGGTGGATGTGCAGGCTGTAGTTGTTCGAAAGCGTGTGCGTGGGCCTGTAAGCCGGATTCTGTCCTAGGGGCCGAAGCCCCCGAGGCGGCCATTCCTCTGGGGCGCATGTCGCCATGCACCTCGAGCGTCCTACCCGGGAGCAGCGCGGGCCACGCCTATGCTCCCCTATTTGGACTTGCTCCGGGTGGGGTTTAGCCGGCCGCCGTGTTGCCACGGCGCCGGTGCGCTCTTACCGCACCATTTCACCCTTGCCTGTGCCACGCGCGAAGCGCAGCCATCGGCGGTATGGTTTCTGTGCCACTTTCCGTCGGGTTACCCCGCCCTGGCGTTACCAGGCACCTTGCCCTGTGGAGTCCGGACTTTCCTCGACAGGCCGAAGCCCGCCGCGGCCGCCCGGCCCACGCACACACCCTCAGTATACCAAACACGGGCCGTGCCCGCGGTCCGCGTACTCCACATCAAGCGCGGCATCCGGCGCATGTTCCACCATCCACAGCCGGAGCAGGGGCATCATCAGTGCGCCGGAGCGCGTGATGGCCTTTCCTCGTGCGCAATATAACTGCGTAACGAGACGGACATGGTGACCGGGCACGCACAGCCCAGGACCAGCTTGGTCGAGGTTGGTGCAGTGATCGAGGCCAATCGCCTCCATGATTACTCATGCGACGTTCGTTCCCAGCCTCCAGATTATTCGGGCCGCTCAAGCATTAAGGAGCGCCATTTCCATTTGGGCGCGTTCCTGTATTTGGAAGCTTGTCCGCCTCATGCGGGTTCTGCTTCCTTTCGGGAAGCACGAAGCAAAGCCTCGAAATACAATCCGGTTCCGAAATGGAAACTTCGGAACCAGGATGAAGCGGCCCCGTATTCCCCCCTGCCAAAGGGTGCAGCGCCATTTCTCCCCGCTGCGTGAACGCCCGGAGTTACGGCGTAATCTTCTCCTTCACGTTTTCCGCCGCAGCCCTGTTCTTCCTGACCAGCACCTCGCCGGTTGCCCAAAGGACGAGCAGGGCAGCGACAACGAGCCCGATAAGGAGCCATGGCGCGTCTGGCCACTCGATTTTCGTTTGGACGTGGCGGTGCAGGAAGCCGATCAGCACGGCGCTCCACCAGCCAAGCTGGGATACGAAGAGCGCGAGAGCGAGCTCGAACAGCGTGAGCGCCGGCACGTCGCCGCCTTTCTCGTAGCCGCGTATCTTCTTCTGGAGCACGTGCAACAGAATGCCGTTGAGGCCGATCAGCGCCACGGCGCAGAGCTTGATGATCATCAGGTTGTCGATTGCGCCCTTCAAGATGAGGAGGGGGACGCCTGTCGCCACCATGAGGCCCCACCCGGCCCATATGAACTTCTCGGTCACGCCGCTCACGCGGACGACCTGCGAGAAGCGAATCCGATCCCAAATCCAGAGCAGCCCGTAAAGATCGGTAACAAGTACCGAACCGAAGCCCAAGATCAGGGCACTCAAGTGGATAAAGAGCAGTATAAAGAAAAGCGTGCTTTCCATAGCGCCTTGTCCTTCGGGGTCAGAATAGCAGCGCAGTGATGAGATTCATGCACATGCGACTGGTTAAACGAATTGTGATACCGCCTTTGCGCCGCGACATCGCGGCATAAGACCTTGGGCTTCTGTGCGCTCAAAATGTCTGTGTTCACAGGGCGTCAGGATTCTGAGCAGGGGGGGTGGGAAGATAGCTCGTTTCTGCATAAGACAATCTTCACGAAATCGTGGCGCAGCAACTTGCAAATCGTGACGTGGCCCACTCTCAGACATTCCACCGCGTCCTTCTCGGCAGCCACTTGTTCAGCCATTGAAGGTTCTGTGTAAATATCCTATAACATACCGAGAAGAATATTGATTCCAATGAACTGAAGTCAAACGCAAGAATCAATTTACAGCGATGTATGGGGTGATGATGCCGGAAAACTGGGTGAAAACTGGGAACGCTGCCCTCTTTTTACCTCCTTCCCGTGTCTTTCTTCGGGCAGCCGGGGTACTTGCGGTGCAGGATGCGGCCGAGTTGTCCTTCGATGGCCGTGACAAAGTGTTCGCTGCCGAGGGGGCGGCCGGTGTGGGTATGAGTGCGCAGGGTGGTCAACATGTTTTCGCCGCCGGGATCGCGCAGCCTGGCGGGCTGTGCTTCGTTCTTCCGAACCGAAGACGGGCAGCCAAGCTGCCAAGACAATAGGATATCTCCCGGACGAGGTGCGCGAAGTGGGTCAAGAAGGAGTACGCCCTATCGCGGCATTGGTCCTGTTTCTTCGGCCCATGCTATCCTGTTTACGCTTGGGGCGCGAACGAGGAGCATACTCCCGGGCGGGACCGCGTGCCCACTGCGCCGGCCTCGGCAAGAAGCGCGTAGTAGAAAGAAACCCGTGCAATCCCCATGAAGCTATCGAGAGATAAGAAAGAAACGCGGCTCAAGGGCCTCCCTGTAAGCGGCGGTGTGGCCATGGCGCGCGTGTTTCTGGTCCGCAACGGCGATGACGCGCGCATGCCGCACTACACCATTTCCGATGCCGAAGTGCCCGCGGAACAGGCCCGGCTGCAACGGGCACTCGAGGTTGCCGCCCAGGTTTACGACGCGGTCGTCGCGCGTGCGGAGCAGAAGATGGGAGCGCAGCACGCGGGTATCTTCACGGCACAGAAGTTGATGGTGGAAGATGCCGGGTTGCAATCGGAGATGGCGCAAACCATCGCGAGCGAACACATAAACGCGGAAACGGCCGTGGACAAGGTGCTGCGTGCTTATGAAGCGTTGCTGTGTGCGGTGGACAATGACTATATCCGTGATCGCTCGAGCGATGTGGCCGAGGTGCGCCACCGCATCCTGCGCGTGCTCTTGAACGAAGAGGCGGCCCAGGATGTTGTGCTGGTGGACCACACGTTCCGGCTGGGGGAAAAGCGCATCATCGTGGCGGATGAATTGAGCCCGGGACTCACAGTTGGGCTGGACACTTCCCACACGGTGGGATTCATCACCGAACGTGGCGGCCGGGCGTCGCACTCGGCTATCCTGGCACGGGCGCTGGGGATACCGGCGGTGAGCGGGCTGCCGGGCATACAACGGCAAATCGGGCATGGTGAGGAGGTGCTGATCAACGGGGATACCGGCGAGGTGACCCTGTGGCCGAGCACACACACCCTGCGGCTACATCCGGCGTTAACACTGTACGAGGCCCCGCCGCATGCGAGCGTGCCTGTGCCGGGCATCCAGGTGATGGCGAATATCAACATGGCGGCCGATACCGACGCGGCCAATGCCATGCAAGCGGATGGCATCGGGCTTTACCGCACGGAGTACGAGTTTCTGGCGGCGGGGCGCGTGCTCACCGAAGACGAGCAGTACGCCCGGTACAAACAGGTCCACGACGCCATGGCGGGCCGGCCGGTGTTCTACCGGGTGCTCGACCTCGGCGGGGACAAGTCCGGCAACTTTCTCGATGTGCAGCCGGAGGACAACCCGGTGCTCGGTTTTCGCGGGGCGCGGTTGCTCGAAGCCCGGCCGGAACTGCTGATTTCTCAGGCGCGGGCCCTCGCATGGCTCAGCCGGGAAGGGCCGGTAAATGTCATGTACCCCATGATTGCCACCTACGAACAATTCCTGCGGCTGCGGGAGCTGGTCGTTCAATACACGGCGGACATCGCGGGGGCGCAACTGGTGCACGGGGTCATGTTCGAGGTGCCGTCGGCCGTGCTCGATGCCGAACGCATCTTCCGGGTGGCGGAGTTCGGCTCTGTCGGCTCGAACGATCTCACCCAGTATCTGTTCGCCGTGGACCGCAGCAACGAGCGTGTCGCCCGCGACTTTCAGACGGACCAGCCGCCGTTCTGGCGTGCCCTCGAAGTGGTCGCCGGCGCCGCCCGCGCCGCGGCAAGGCCCCTGGCTTTGTGCGGGGAAATCGCGAGCCACGCCGATGCCCTCCCCCGGCTCGTGGCGCTCGGCATCCGCCAGATCAGCGTAAGCGCCCGGCTTATCGGCGCAGTGCGCGCCGCCGCACGCCAGGCAGGCCTCGGCGAATGAGACCCCGTTTCCAACGGACTTGTTATGCTGCGCGGCCCGTACTGTTCCGCCTTCAGGGAATGGGGCGTTATGCTCCCATTCAAGGGAGCAGCGAGGAATCCAGGGATGGGTGCAACTTCCGGAAAGACCCGTACCCCGCCACCAGGATTCACGCTTTGAAAGCGGCCAACACGCACACTCACTTGAATCCGCGATCGTAGCGGCCAAGAATGCGCGGCCCGTCTATCGTGGCAACCCAGGGTTCCTCTGCGGTGCGGTATTTCGCAAAGGTGACATGGCCATCCATGTAAAGCACGTTCATGCCGGCGGGCACATGCCCCGATCCTTTTATCTGCGGCGTGAGATGGTCCCACATGACGGGTATCCGGCTTTGTGAGCGGGCGCCGGCCGCAGGATCGTTGATGTCGGTTATGAGAAACCGCTCGATGCCCTCACGCAGCCGGTAGATGGTATCGCCATCGCCTGCCTGTGTGCCCGCGTTCGCCTCCGAAACCACGAAGTCTTCATCCGAAGCGGCGCCGCCGGTGGCGACATTCTCGGCCGCCAGTTCGCCAAGCGGTGTGCCATTGTAATCGCTGCCTTCAAACCGCCCCCCCACACCACTGCCCGGCGTGCCGACTTTCTCGAAGCCGAGAAAATTGACCGCGTCGATGAACAGCCAGCCGGTGTAGTTGTAGGGGGCCTTGAGCAATTCGGCCGGCTCGATGATGCCGTTCTGGTTGCCGAGCGGTATCCCATTGGCACGCGTGCCCATGTCGTAGCGTTCGATCGGCGTAGCGGCTTTTCCGACCCATGAGGGACACCAGACCACCTCGAGATCGGTGAGGTACTCGGGAAACATGGACGGGCCGTTGAAAATCATAGTGTTGGACAGGTTGCCATGCACGTCGCGGATCATGCGGGGCGGCCACTTTTGCCCCGGCGATTCGTTGGCGTACATCTTGAATGCCACCCCCATCTGCTTGAGGTTGTTGGCGCATGAGGCGCGGCGGGCGGCCTCACGGGCACGGCTCAGGGCGGGCAAGAGAATCGCCGCAAGTATGCCGATGATGGCAATAACGACGAGTAATTCGATCAGCGTAAAACCACGGCATTTCCTGAGATACATGAGCATCTGGCACTTTTCCTTTGTACCTGTTCTACGTGACGGCGCAACTTGCTGCGCCACTGCACTCTTCTGGATGCATATCCCTCAGTCGATGTGCGGCAGCGCAATCTCCCCGTAGCCGGTGGCCTCGGGTTTTCCGCCGGGTTCACCCCAGTCGGCGTTGATAAGCAGATCGACGCCCGGGTTGTCGTCTTTCACGATGCAAGAACATTCGCCGGTCAAAAACAGGGCGGTGTCGATAATGGTGGCGGGGTTGATCCCTTTGCCCACGAGCGCGTACAGGACGCGGCCGCGTCCATAGACGGGAAAGACGATGGGTTCGTCGTAGTTGCGCAGGTCCGCCTCTGTAGCCAGCAGCGAATCGACGAGAAACGCCTCCGCTTCATCAGCCCGATCGACCCGCAGCACGCAGTCGCTTATGGCCGGGGCACCGGCGCGTTGTGCCTCGCCCAGCTCGCCGGCGGTTTGCTCTTCGGCGGTCTTCAACGCACCTTGAAGTGTCGTCATGGCGCGCTGGTCTTTTTCTGCGTCGCCGGAGGTAAGCAGCAACCACACGGCCAGGGCCCCCGCTTTCAATGTGCGTGCCACGGTGCGGCGCGCGTCCGACTCGAGGATCCCCGCGCCGGCCGCTTCAGCGAGCGCCCCCGTCCACACGGCGGCCCGGGGCGGTAACGGCAGCGGGTTGCGCAGCACCACCCAGGGTGCGGCGTGGGTATCGGATGGGGCATGCTCTTTCCACAAAGCATCCGCCAATGCCGGCATCGGGTCTTGCAGCGCCACCTCAATAAGTTTCAGGTTGGCGCGTTGCTCTCCGTGCGCTGCCTCCCGAAGGCGGTCGACGGCAGCGGCATCTTCCGTATCCAGGCCGGATTCTGCAAAGACATAGATATGATAACTGTCCGGCACCCAGTTCTCGAGCGCGTATTCATAAACGGGGATGTCGCAGCCCACGGCGGCCGGTGCAAATGCCAGCGCCATGGCAACCATGGCCAGAATCCTAGAAGTTCGGCGACGCATCACTTGCTCCCTCGATTCGCGAATCCAGAAAAGCCCCCGGTGTCCTCTTCGGCGTCCGTTGTGATTTCGATACCACTGATGATCGCGCCCGGGTTGTTGTCATTATTGCGCGGTGTGAAGGAAACACGCAGAACATCGCGGATGCGCACATGCGGGACTTCGACAATATGCATCCGGCGTGCGCCGCCTGCGGCCGTACCGATATCGAGCGCCTCGGCAACGGTTTCCCCCTGAACCCGCAGATCGAAGCTACGCTTACCCACGGCCTCCGCGTCGGGTTCGCAGAAAAACAGGCGCACACGGCAGCGCCGGGGCACGCGCCTGTTCTTTGCCAGCGCAATTTTGACATCGCTTATGCCGCGCATGCCCGATGCGCCCACCCAACGCGGGGAACCTTCTTCAACGCGGGATGAATGCAGACAATAGCGTTGTGCCGTGGCAGGTGCATGCTCGATGGCGATTTCGGGTGACGGCCCCCCTACAATGGGATACTCGAGCCACAAGATGTTGTCGCCGGACGGGCGGTCGCCCGGGGCGCCGAAGTTGATGCCCAGCCGCTCGATGGGGCCCTTGCCACGTCTTATGTAATTCACCGTCCACCAGTCGGCCGTTGGCATATGAATGAGCGCGAGAGAGGTCTGGTTATGGTAGGCGCACGAGCATGTGCGCGTGTAGTCCGGCGCGTTGAGAACGCCGTCGGCCGCCACCAGGTTGGCCGTACAGCCCGACTTGAAACCGCCGAAATTACCTGTGCCCCCCTGGTTCGTGAGATCGTAAAAGCCGGCCGCGCCACTGCGGAAAGTAATCAAGGATTCACAGGCAATGGGGTGGTTGCAGCCGTATTCACGGCGCCACCGCCAGGGCGTGCTTTCAGCCGTAAGCGGATGATCGCGGTTGAGCGGTTTGCCGGTGGCGAGGCTGAACATGCCATTCTCCGTAATGATGTGATCGTTGTGAATCAACGGGAAGGTGCTGTAGGGGTACTTCATTTCCCATAGCACCTCGCCCGTAGCACCACGGTAAGCCACCATGCGCTTGCCTCTTTCGCCACGCACCTGATCGCGCGAAGGGCGTGTCGCCTGGAGTAGAATGTCGTGCGCTTCGCTGTAGTTGAGGAATGAGCCGAAGGGCGTCTCGGTGTCTTCCCAGATAACGGCCCCGGTTTGCACATCGAGCGCGAGCAAGCGCTGGGTGCTGCCCGCCGTGATGCCGCGCCGGCGCAGCAAGCCGGTGAGGTGCGGCGGGGCTTTGTCCAGGCAATACACCCGGCCTGCACCCGCCGCGATGCCGTTGTGCAGAAAGGCCGCCTCCGCCGCGACTTGCCAGCGCACGCCGCCCGTGTGCCGGTTCAACGCGACGAGACGCTTACTGGCGCTGTAGTCGAAGTTCTCCCATGTGGGTTCTTCGGGGTTGTGGTCCGGCAGCAGTTCGGAAAAGCGGGCGAAATCCGCGCCGCCCAACAGAATGTCTTCATAAACGCCGATATAGCCCCACTGCGGATCGATGCGCACATGCTCGCTGGCAGGCGGCAGGGCAAATGTATCCTGTGTCGCGCCGGTTGCCGCATCCAGCACCAGGCATGCACGATCGACAATAATGTAAACGTGATCCTCGGTGACCACAAAGTTCGTCCCCCGGATATTCGCGCCGGGCAGATGCACTTGGTTATAGGCGGTGCTGGTGGGCGTGTCTTGCAGAGTTTCGTCGTAGAATATGCCGAAACTGTTCAGGCCGGGCAGATCGCGCTTCCAGATGACGCGGCCCGTGTACACATCCCGCGCACTCAGGCAATCGGTACCCTGAATGAATAGGCGCCCGCCTATGACCTGCTCACTCGGGCCATGCCCATGCCGCGGCAGCACATCGAGGTTCGAATTACCGCCGAACCACAGCAGCCCGAGCGGCAGTTTGACCCGCATGTCGTCTGATTTGCCGGTCTGCGCAATGCTGCCGAGATGGTGTGTCCACGCAGCCGCGCCGGGCAAGGGCCCCGCCCGTTCGAGAAGGATGCGATCCTTCTCCTGGGAAACCGTGGCGCCCTGCAACGCCCGCGCTTCGACAGCGGCTTGGATATCTGGCGCCGCCAGAGCGCCGTGGGCGCCGAAAAACGCTTGGCCGCCATAGGGGCGCAGCGACTGGAACACGTTGGCCACGAGTTCCGGCAGGTCCGCATCCTTTTCCATGGCGCCGGGCGTAATCAAGGTGAGCGATGCAAGGTAGGGCGGCGCAGAAAACGATGCGATGGTTCCGTGATGAACGGCGATGGAATGACCGTAGGCGCCGAGGGCATCGAAATGGGCGTGCAGGCTTTTTACCCGTGCCGCGTCCGCAACCACGGCGATTACGTGGAAAGCCGTAAGATTGAGCAACGCCTCGAGAAACGGCGCCCCTGGATCACCGTAGACCAGTGCGTAGCCCGCGTCATCGTTTACGTTGGCGAGCAGTGTCTCTGCGGTGCGCGTGCTTGCCGCATCCACCTTGGTATCAGGGGATGACTCGGTGATGGCCTGGGGGGTGCGGCCGGAATTATCGAAGGCGAGTATTTCCCCCTCCCGCGTTACTGCGAACAGTTTTTCGTTCGCAGCGAGTAATCGCTCGACAGTGCCCGCCACCTGTACGGCCCACGCAACCGCCGGTTGCTCCTCGTCCTCCGGTAAGCGAATCGCCGAAATCGTGTTTCCACCGCCCGCATAGAGCAAATCACCAGCGCCGATGAGATCGCCGGAGGCATCGGCTTGCACTTCCCACAGCCGTGCATCGCCGGCCTTCTTGGGCTGGTCGGCCACGGCATCGAGATCGAGGGCGGTCACGGATGGCCCGGACAAGTAGGCCCGGGAACCGGCGAGTACCGGTTGGTGGCCGATTTCGGCAACCAGTTTCTCCCCAGAGTCCATGGCGTAGAGACTGGTCACCTTCTCCCGGTGATGGGCGAAGAAGGCCTTCTCGCTCGCCGCGACGAAAACGCCGCCGGTCTTGCCGCTCTCCGCAAGTTCATAATACTGAAACTCGCCGGTGTTCCGGTCGAAACATGCAGGCACTGACCGGCCGCCCGGCACAAGCAAGCGGTCGTCCAGGGCGACGAACACGCCGTGCGGCGCGACCCCGGCGAAAGACGGCGCGTTATGCGGCTGCAGCATATAGCGTAAGCCGTCATGTTCATTGCGCCACACCAGGCCGCCCGTGGCTGCATCGACCGCGTAGAGAAAGGTCCCCATAAACGGCCAGATACCGGCGCCGAAGTAGACCACATCATCCACCACTACCGGCGCCCCGCGGCCGGGCCAAGTCGAAATGAGCCGCCGGTTGCCCAGAATCCGCCGGTCGTAGGGAGCGCCCTGGAACCGCCAACGGCGCTCGCCGGTGGCCGCATCGAGACAATGAAGGTAACCGTCGTCCGCGGTGAAGAAAACCGAACCGTCCCGGGCGGCGGCGGGCATCCGCACCGGCCCGTCTACGTAGTGCGTCCAGACGGTCTCCCCGGTTTCTGTATCCAGCGCGATCAGTTTATCCGCGTCGTTGAATCCGACAAACATAAGGTCGCCCATGACCACCGGCTCGAAAACGTGGTCGTAGGGCATGAGGTCCCGGTTCAACGGGTCGTCCCAGCAGGGTTCGCGCGGCGTAAACTGGCGCGACCAGGCCAAATCCAGCCGTTCGGGAAGCCGTTCGGGGGACATGGCGGTGCGGGCGGCATCGTATCGCCACATGGGCCAATCGGCGGCGCCCGCGGGTAGATGCAGCACAATGAGTGCAAAAAAAACCGTGCGTGTAAAAACTTTTCTCATAAACACGAAACTTCCACGTCGGCACCGGGCGATCCTTCAACAAGTCTTCCGCTAAACCGTGCATAAGCCATTGGTATAAGACCGGCGGCCTCAGGGGCTGGTTTCACGGCGGCCGGCGAATTGCATGTCTTTGGGAAAGGCCCAAGCATGCGGCGCCAATGCCAGCGATGTCTGAATCGGGTAGGCGCAGGTGCAGCCGGAACTCGATTCGGGAATAAGCACAAGGCCGCCGGCAGGAATGATGTTGAGCCAGCACCCCGGCCGCGAGGCCCGCGTGAGCGCGATACCTTCGGTTTCCGTGACGTCGGTGGGGTAGGCACGCGGGTTGCCGCCGCGCCCGTACAGGTAGTGGGCGGACGCGGTGAGCCCGCCGCAGCCGTGACCGCCACGGTAGAGCATGTAATCCTTCTTCTCGCCGGTGGCAAGGTCGAAGGCATAGGGCCGGGCATATACGGTGCCGCCCAGGATGACCGGGTGTTGCCAGTTCTCGCCATGGGTGCCGCCGGGGGCCGTGAAATCTGTACCGCGGATATTGACAGCACGGAACGGTGTATCCCACATGGGTTCGCCATCACGCGTCCGGTAGGCGAAAAGGTGGTAGAACACCTGCATTTCATCGTCTACCTTCTTGTTGTAGGTGCCCGAAACAAGCACGACCTCGGGCGTAGCGCTTATAAACAGGATGTGCTCGAAGGGATAGGCCTCGGTGCGTTCCCAGGCCAACGCGCCCGACGCGGCATCCACAGCGGCGAGTCGTGTCTCGTCCTCGAGAAACTCGTCGATGCGCATGCGCCCTTTCTCATCCTCGCGCGCCTTCGCACCTCGCGCTTCGATGAAGCAGAAGCGTTCGCCGGCAAGCGCCATGGCCGTGTTCATGTACGCGCCGCCGTCCCGGGTCCAGGCCGGGCCGCCTGTTTCGCGGTCAATCGCAAACAGTGCCTGGCTGATGATCACCGGCCGATAATCGCCCTCGAGCAAGGAGCATGTGAAAATGCTCTGTTCGCTGAACGACGCGCCCGAAAACTGCGCCGACCCCAAAAGAAGATCGCCGCAGAAGTTGAGGTAGCCCCACTCCTGTGGCCCCTCCACCAGCTTGGGCGCACTCAACATACCCCGGCTATCGCCCGTGGCCACATCGAGCAGCCAGCAGTCGTTTCCGGTAAGGACGTGCAGCGTCTTTTCCGCCACGAGTTGGTGACCGGCGTTCTTGAGTGCGCCAATGCGGCGCGACTCCGGCACCTCGCGTTCCCACAAGGGCGCCCCGTTGTAGGCATCCACGGTGATTACCCGGTTGTCGCCGGTGACGAACAGGCGGCCGTCCTTGAACAGCGACGACATGGGGCGGTGATGGCGGTCGACCATTGGGCGCGGGCCGGGCTGTCCGAACCATTGCACCGCGAATGGTCCCCGCAGGGTGTCGTGGCTGCACGCGGTGTGGCCCGCATCTGCGTAGAGTTGCGTCCACTCCCCCGCGCCCGGCACCGGACCCCGGCTATGGGCAAGCCAGGCGCCCGCCGCATCCGGCACCTTCGTGGTTTCCACCGCGCTGTTGGCGAACCACGCGGCCGCGGTGCCGGTTGCGCCAGCCACGACCGTCCCCCCAAAAGGACGCGCCACGCGCACCGCCTCGGCAGCGGAGACCGGCATTTGTCCCGCGGCGCCGGGATAAACGATGACGAGATTGGCGATGCCCGTGCTCACAGGCAGTGCGGCCATATCTTCCCAAGTCCATACCGATACCCGGTCGCCATACCGGCCGCTGGCCGCTAGTTTTTCCGTGGCGCGCGCGGCTTCGATGGCATCCGGCATGACAAGCGCCAGGTCAAGGTGCGTTTCCTCGATGAGACCGCATGCCAGCTCCAGGTGAGGCGGTGCAATGAGCAGGGCGTAACCCCGGTCGATTCCCACACCCTGGGCCAGCTCCCGCGCCGCGGCGCGTGCTTCGTGCGGGTCGTCCCCGTAGGGCAGGGGCGCCTCGGGTTGAGGAATCTCGTCGGCGGCATCTTTTTCCGCAGGCGCAAAGCAGTGGATGGTTCCCGCGTCGGTACTGACGTAGAGCCGGCCATCCGCCACCGCCAGCCCATAGGCGCTTCCGGACACCGGGGCTTTCCAGAGCTCTTCGCCGTCTTCTGCACGCACCCCGATAACGAAACCATCGCCGCCGGCAAACAGCGTATCGCCGGCAAGAATGAGGCCGTGCGGACAGGGAGTCTCCGTGCGCCAGATAGCACATTCATCGGGGCCGGCCGGTATCTCAGCAAGCCGCGCCTCGATATCCCCGATCCGGGCACCGAGCTTTTCTGTCTGCTCCTTATCGCCGCGTGCGCGCGCTTCTTTCAACGCATCGGAGAGCCCATCCAGGCGCCCGTTAAGCTTGCGCCGCGCGATGGATGCCTCGACATGGCGGGCGCGGTCCAGCGCGGTGAGCCCTTCCTCCGACTGCAAGTAGGCCATATGTCCATCGACCACGAGTCCCGTCCCCGGGAACGAAGCCAGTGACTCGCGCGTGCGGGTGTCGGCCGCGGCCACAGCGTCTTTGTTGTCGCGGCCCGGCCCATTCAAGAGGTGATCGCCGGTAAGCAAGGCGAAGGTGCCGCCATTGCCCTCGATCGCACCCAGATCTTTCCCCGTTGCGCGGGCGAACACCTGCGGATTCGTCCGCCCGGTGGGCACGAACAAAAACGACTCGGACGCCAGCAGATACCCTTGCGGCGATACGGCCCCGCTCTCGACGATCCATTCCGGGGTCCCGGTCTCCGCGTTCAATGCGCAGATATACACCGTCTGCGTCGGGAAAATACCCGCGCACACATAAGCGAGGCCGTCCTTCACCAACACCCCCGATCGCACCGGCCGGTCCGAGACGAGCCGGCCGTTGCCCGGGATGAGCCGCAGTGTACCCGGCGGCATCCAGGACCAGTATTTCGTGCCTTTCTGCGCATCAAGGCAGTACACACGGCCATCGTCCGACCCGAAGTAGACGCGGCCGCTGGCGTAGGTCGGGGCGAGCCGTACCGGGCCCCGGGTGTGAAATCGCCAGCGCACGGCGCCCGTGGCCGCATCGAGCGCGTACACCCCATCGTCGGCTGAGGATCCGAAATACACGAGTCCCTCGGCGATGCTCACATGGAATGCCCGGTCATAGGTGACAGCCGGTGAGAGGCTGAACAGCTTGTGGAAATAGTCGTGTCGCGCGGGCGCCGGCCAAGCGGGTTTGGGCGCATGACGCGGCTGAAAGACCCACTGCGCATGGAGCGGCGGTGCAAGCGGCTCGGACGCGATACCACTGCGCGCAGCATCCTTCCGGTAGGTAGGCCAGTCGCCGCCGGAAGCCGGCAGCGCGCATGCGCACAACAACGCCAATACCAGAATATTCTTGCTCATTATTTCAAACCTCTCAGTAACAATCCCGTCGTGTGCCCCAGCCCCGCCACACTGCACGCCATCCATGGTTTCTGTCTGCGGACCGCCCAATCCGGCCCAATCCCCTCTTCGAGGTCACTGGGCCTACTTCATGTCGTGTCGGGCGGCCGATCGCAGAGCGCGGACTTGAACAATGCACAGACACCAAGTAGCATGAGCCTTTTCGAAGCTAAATTCCAACCGGAAACTTTTTCTCGATGATGATTACACCGCATACTACGTCTACCAGCCTGCGGTCTGGTTCGCCGTTGTCATGGTTGCTGGCGCTGTGTTTTTTGCTCGGGGCAGTGCCCGCCCATGCCTGCCGGTATTCCGTACGCGAGGTCGCTTTCGTCAAGCTGGACACCCAATCCCCCACACTCTACTACTATCCACCTAATGACCGGGCGCAGGAAGCCGGGGATTCGCCTCAGGCTGAATTCGACAAGGCCTTTCGCGAAAGCGGCGTGCGATGTGAATCGGTAACCAGCCCCCAGGACCCGGCCCATGCGCATCGCGGTGAGGCGCCGTTGCCCGCCGCGGTCCTCGTGGCGCCCGATGGACGGACACTCTCGCTGAAGGTTCCCGATACGGATAATGTGGCGGCAGCGCTGGCGCAGGCCGTCCTTGGTTCGAAGGGGCAGACTGCCCTCCGGGCGGCCATGCCCGAGCATTTATGCGCCGCGGTTTTCGTGCATGGCGCCGACCCGGCGGCCACGAACCGCACGCGCGCCCGGCTAAACGAGGCCATCGCGCGAGCCGCACGGCGTCTCCCCACGCTCGAACGGCCCACAGAGAAGGGGGTGCAGCTTATCGAAATCGCCGAGGAAGACTTCCGTGCCGAGCGGGTGCTGCTTTGGAGCCTGGGCATCGAACCAGACGCCCTGCCGGGCGACCCGCAACTCGCGGCGGTTTTCGGGCACGCCCGCCGATTCGGTCCGGTCTTCCGGGGCGGGCAGATCGAGGCCGGCAGGATGGCCGACGTGTTCACGTTGGCGGGCGCCTCGTGCGAATGCGGCCTCGATCCCAGTTGGATGCAAGGGCCCGTGGTTCCCCTGGCCTGGCCGCGGGAAACCAAGGCGCGTATCGCCAAAGCACTCGGTTTCGACCCGGAGAATCCCATGGTCGCCCTCGAAATGCGCCAGATACTGGCGCAGTCCGCATCGTTCACGGAAGATAACGAGACGGCCCCGGCCAACGTCCCCACCACAGGATACCGCGAGGTTTCATTGGAAACGCTCCTGGCCGACGGGGCCGAAGAGGCGGCGCAGAACGTACCGCCGGAAGAACGCGAGGAGGCGGCAACAGCGCAGAAAACACGCCCCATAACCACCACAACCCAGCCCCGGGAATCCGGAAAACGCTCGGGCCTCCAGGGCATACTCGTTGTGCTCGGCGCACTTGCCGGTGTAAACGCAGCAGTCCTCGGCGTGCTCTGGTGGCGGCACGCCGCATACCGTGGAGGGGCCTGATGAACCGTGTACTCCGCATGACGCTACGCGAACTCATGCACCGCAAGATCGGCGCGCTGCTGGCTATAACCGCGATCGCGCTGGCCATCGCGCTGTATGTCGGCTTCAACATGCTCACCGAAGCGGCGAACCAAGAAACCATCCGCATCATGCGCGACATGGGTTTCAACCTGCGCATCATTCCCGAGGACGCCGCCGAGACGGTGCTGTGGACGCGCGGTTATGTGCAGGAAACCATGCCGGAAGACTACGCCCAGCGCTTCGCGGATCAGGAGGGCATCTCCTACAATCACCTCGTCGCCACGCTTCACCAACCCTATACCGCGCATGGACACCCCCTCATCCTGTCTGGCATCGCACCGGAGGTGGTCCCGCCCGGCCGCCGCAAACGGCCCATGGCGCCGCCCGTGCCGCCGGGGACCGTGACCCTCGGTTACCACGCGGCACGTGTGCTGGACGTAACCACCGCAGACGATGCCGGCGTCGAGCTTGACGGCCGCCGCTTCGCTGTCAACAAAATTCTCGCGGAAGCCGGCGGCATGGACGACGTGCGCATCTACGCGCACCTCGACGATGTGCAGGCACTGGTGGACATGCCGGGCCGCATCAACGAGATCATGGCCCTCGAGTGCCTGTGCGCCGAGCGGGGACTCGACAACCTCGCCATGCTGCGCGAACAACTTGCCGGCATTCTTCCCGAAGCGAAGGTCATTCGCATGAGCGAGGCTGCGGAGGTGCGCGAGAAACAACGTTTCATGATCGAAGACTACCTCGCCCTCGTCATGCCGCTTGCCCTCGTTGCCAGCGTGTTGTGGATCGGGCTGCTCGCCATGATCAACGTGCGCGAACGCCGTACCGAGATCGGCATTCTGCGTGCGCTCGGCTACGATTCGCGCTACATCGCCGGGTTGTTCCTTGCAAAGGCCTGCCTGCTCGGACTGGCCGGCGCGGTGGTGGGGTCCGCGATCGGCGCAGTGATCGCCCTCGTGCTTGGCCCTGCGGTCTTCCAAATGACCGCGCACCTCATTCGTCCCGACCTGATGACCATAGCCGGGATGCTGCTGGCCGCGCCGCTCTTCGCCGCCCTGGCGAGCCTTATCCCCGCCATGCTGGCCGTTACCCAGGACCCTGCCGATGTACTGAGGGAGGCGTAATATGCTGCGGTTCGATGCGGTAACCAAGACCTACCTGAAAAACGGCAGCCCCGTGCATGCCCTCGAAGACCTGACCATCGCCATCGCGCCCGGCGAGTTCGTGCTCGTGAAAGGCCCGAGCGGCTGCGGCAAATCCACCCTGCTGCTCAGCGCCGGCGGCATGCTGCGCCCCAGCGCCGGCCGCGTGCTGCTCGAGGAAAACGACCTGTACGCGCTGTCCGGCGCCGCGCGCAGCCAACTACGCGCCGCCCGAGTCGGGTTCGTGTTTCAGATGCTCCACCTTATCCCCTATCTCACCGTGCGTGAGAACATCCTCGCAGGCTTCCACGGCAAGGACATGCCAAACACGCGCATCGACGCCATCATCGACGAACTGGGCTTGAACCATCGCGCACGGCATCGGCCCGCAGAGTTGAGCGCGGGCGAGAAGCAGCGCGCCGCCCTGGCCCGCGCCTTCGTCGGCGAGCCGCCGCTCATCCTCGCCGACGAGCCCACGGGCAACCTCGACCCGGGGAATGCACAGCGCGTCATGGAACACCTGCACAACTACCACCAGAATGGCGCCACCGTGCTGATGGTCACCCACGGCGCCGACGCCGACCCCTTCGCTACACGCACACTCACCCTGCATGAGGGCCGCTTGAAACCACCCATGGCCATGGCCGAAAGCAACGCTCACGGGTAAGAGCAGCCGGGTGACCTGGGCCTGCGGCCGGGCTGATATGGGACGGGCCGTTGGCCCTAAAGACAGGGCGCATTCTCGTTTACAGGGAGGGCGAGCGTACCCGCGAGCCGAAACCCAACGTAACCCGCACCAGGGAG
>CAZMVU010000065.1:18794-22187 GCA_964569295.1 uncultured Nitrospirales bacterium | reverse complement strand
TGATGCAAGGCGGTACTGTCAGGGCTGCATCCTTAAGTTAACGCGTATGGGCCTGTTTCCGGAGCGCCGAAGGCGCGGCACCATACCAGCCCGGGCCGCAGGCCCGGGTTAGGGATGCGCCGTTCCCCAAGCGCTGAAGGCGCGTACCATCAAGACCTATGGCTCGGGCCTTCAGCCCTTTGGTGTGCGGGGTGCCGGGTGCCCCGGGCCTTCGGCCCGGGCTGGTATAGTACGGGCCGTTGGCCCTGAAGAGAGGGCGAACTCTGGTCTTCCGCGAGGGGTGCCGGCGCGTGCGGCGCGCTCATCGGCCGCACGTCATTCCACTATGCAAAACCTTTAGAATCAGTAGCTTATAGAAGGTGCCAGAATCACTTCCTGTTGTCTCTTGCAGGAGCTGAAGTCTAAGGCACTAATGAATTGCTTTTTTTGCAGGAGTCCAGGCGGGAGGCGCCAATGTCAGGACGGCATATGCACGGGCGTGTACGTTCGCCCACGGTGTTCGCAGGGGGGTGCTGGCTACGGCGCTCGAGGGGGCTGTGTTTCGTCGCGGCGCCGGCCCCACCCGAAGAAGAAAATGAGCGCAAGAGTAATCGCCGCGAAGGCGAGCTTACCGCCAACGGCATCCCAGAGCGGAAGCGGTGGCCGCGCGGGAAGCGTGATCCCCGCATCGGCCGCCATGGCGCGCACCCGCTCCTCCGGCAATGCGACATAGTGCCCCGGTGTTTCCAGGTAGCCGCACCAACGGCCGCCATAGTTCCAGACGGGCACGAAGAAAAAATGCACCTGCTTGTACATGTAGCCCACGTCGATCGGTTCTCCCGTGGTCAGGCGGAAGGCTGATGTGGCGGGCAGGGGCGCCACCCGGATCACCCGCGCCGAACCCCAGCCGACGGGCGGCGGCGTGTTCTCGCAACCAGCCAATACAAGACAAGCGAGCGTGAGAAGGGCGAATCGCAGTGTGCAGGCAGGCATCATAGGCGGTGGGCAGGGACCCCGGTTGGGACAAAAAGTTCTCGCGTACGGCGGTAGCATAGCGCAGGGCTGTACATCCCCACAAGGGCGGAAAGTAACAGGGACAGACTACGAAACTTTTGACTTCGAGGCCGCGCGCAGCCTACCCTGCCCACCTGAGTCGCGTAGGGTGTATAGTCTTTCCGGGACTATCCCGTTATGTGACGCAGCGGGGTAATCGCCGCGCGGATATGTTCTTATGCGACGCTGACCGCGCGGCCTGTCTTCGAGCGCCTGACCAAACGTCCCCTGTGCCCGAAATCCCGCGGCCCCAAGCCTGGAACCAAATCCCAAAAGCGAAAAGTTTCGTAGTCTGTCCCTGAAACATCAAAGCGAAAAGTTTCGTAGTCTGTCCCTGAAACATCCTGAAACATCCTGAAACATCCGGAAAGTTTCTGCACGCGCCGGTCTCAGGGTGTATCATTGAATTAAGGAGCGGTCAATGCGTCTAGTTGGATGGACATTGAAACAGACGACCGGCCCGGTAGAACCCGAACCGGCGCGATTGCGCTCATGCGCAGGAGGCTATAGATATGAAGCGGTTGCTGACAGGTTGCATCGCCGCACTTGCCCTGGTGCTCATGGCGGTTCCGGCCGCCGGCCAGGACACGCTGCACGCGCGCATCAGCCATGATGCTGGAAGCACATTGATTCAAGGCCAGGAAGACTCTGATTGGAGCAATGCTCCGATCAACACGATTGTACTGCCGGGCGACACGGTGTGGGTCGATAAGCACGGAACGGCCGAGGTCGAGACGCCCAGCGGCGCCTTTCTCCGACTTGCCGACGGCAGTAAGGCGGAGATCAAGGCACTCACGCCCACGACCGCGGTAAGGGTTTGGGTCGGTTCGGTCTACGTGCACCGCCTGCCCCGCAGTAGCCGCGATTTTGTTGTGGAGACGCCCGGCGCCACGGTCGCGGTGGACAAGGATAGCAACGTGCGTATAGACGTGGCCAGCGACGGCGCCACGGTGATCAGCGTGCGCTTTGGCCATGCCACTGTGCGCACGGAGCAGGGCGAGCCTGTGAATGCCTCGGCCGGCGCCCGGGTCTATGTGGATCCCGGCTTGTTGCCCTCCGAGCCCGTGCCTTTCGACACCTCGAAGGAAGATGCGTTCGATACCTGGAACCGTGAACGCGCGAAGGTGCTGGTCACCGGGTCTTCGGCCACGCCAAGCAGTGTGTCGGTTTCGAGCAGCACCTTGGGCGCCTATGATCTCGCCGACTCCGGTGAGTGGGTCTACATCGACAACCGGCACTATTGGCGTCCGACGGTGGTAGCCGACTTTGTGCCGTACCGGCGCGGTTACTGGAGCTATACGCCGACCTATGGCCATGTGTGGGTTGGCCACTATGGCTTCTCCTACGTCACGTCGCATTATGGCCGTTGGCACCACTACCCGAGCCACGGCTGGGTATGGAGTTATGATTCTGCATGGAGTCCCGCCTGGGTCGCCGCGGTGCGCGTGGGACCGAACTATGTCTGGTCTCCGATCGGTTACGACAATCGGCCCGTGTATTGGGGCAACAGCGCGTACTTCTCCGTGGGTGGCCTGCGTTTCAGTCACCATGCAACCAGCTATGTGTCCTCGGGGTACCTGTACCATGGCCCCAGCTACCCACGCTCGACCTACGGCACGAATTTCGTCAATGTCTACGCCGATGATATCAACATCTGGAATGTGCACAGCTCTCATGGCTCGGACTACCGCGTGCCCTACCGCTCGACCGGCAACCTGCATGTGCGCGACTACAGCCCGAACCGCAGCATTCGTGGGCCGCGGGTTTATGGTAACAGCCGCCGCAGCGCCGGCGATCGGGTGCGCACGCTCGAAGCACGCATGGGGCGCGAGGGTTTCAGCCCCGATAGTGACACACGCCGCAGTGTGCGCACGGCCACGGAGGCGCGGAGCCGCAATGCTTCTGTGCGCAGCGTGGGCCGCATCGACCACGTGCAGCGAGATGAGCTCCTGCGGCAAAGCAATGAACGTGCACGCAGCGTGCGCAGCGCGCGCATGGATGTCGACAGCAATGCGTCCAGCCGCGCTGACCGCCCCCGCGGCAGCACGAGCAACCGCGTCGAGCGTAATGCAACGACGCGTAGCGATCGCGGCAGCAGCGGCCGTTCTGCTTCTGGTGTCACGGTGCCCTCGGGCCGTGACCGTAGCGATAGCAGCACCCGCAGCACACGTAGCGAGGGCGCTTCTGTTCGAACTGATCGTTCAGCAGAAACACGCACCGCACCGACGCCGAGTAACCGTTCGAATGCGACGCGCTCGACCCCGAGTCCGAGTAACCGTTCGAGTGCGACGCGCTCGACCCCGACGCCGAGTAACCGTTCGAGTGCGACGCGCTCGACCCCGACGCCGAGTAACCGTTCGA
>CAZMVU010000065.1:18357-18694 GCA_964569295.1 uncultured Nitrospirales bacterium | reverse complement strand
GTGCGACACGCTCGAGCCCGACGCCGAGTAACCGTTCGAGTGCGACACGCTCGACCCCGAGTCCGAGTAACCGTTCGAGTGCGACACGCTCGACCCCGACGCCGAGCAACCGTTCGAGTGCGACACGCTCGACCCCGACGCCGAGTAACCGTTGGAGTTCCTCGCGTAGCGTGAGCCGTCCGAGTCCGCGTTCGAGCTCCTCGCGTAGCGTGAGCCGTCCGAGTCCGAGTCCGCGTTCGAGCTCTTCGCGTAGCGTGAGCCGTCCGAGCCCGAGTCCGAGCTCGAGTCCGAGCTCCTCGCGTAGTGTGAGCCGTCCGAGTCCGAGTCCGCGTTCGAG
>CAZMVU010000065.1:0-18257 GCA_964569295.1 uncultured Nitrospirales bacterium | reverse complement strand
CGAGTCCGAGCTCCTCGCGTAGTGTGAGCCGTCCGAGTCCGAGTCCGCGTTCGAGCTCCTCGCGTAGTGTGAGCCGTCCGAGTCCGAGTCCGCGTTCGAGTTCCTCGCGTAGCGTGAGCCGTCCGAGTCCGAGCCCGAGTCCGAGTCCGAGCTCCTCGCGTAGTGTGAGCCGTCCGAGTCCGAGTCCGCGTTCGAGTTCCTCGCGTAGCGTGAGCCGTCCGAGCCCGAGTTCGAATTCATCGAAGAGCTATAGCGCGCCCAGCCGTCCCAGTTCCTCGCGCAGCTATGCCTCGCCGAGCCGGCCATCCCCGAGCAGCCGTTCCTCCGTGAGCGGCAGCAGTCGGGGCAGTAGCGGGCGCAGTTCCCGCGGCGGCAGCATCAGCCGCGGTGGACGGCGATAACCGAGATTGGAAAGGACTGACACCATGAAGAGCATGAATCATAAGCCGTTTCGCACACTGGCCACGGCGGCCGCGACGTTGCTTGCCGCTGTCGCGCTGACGGGCTGTCCCTACTTTCTCCCCGGGATTCCAGTCAACCCCGAGTACGACGCTGGTTTTGCCGTGGGCTTTGCCGAGGATGGGTGGTATTGGGACGGGTATTACGACGGCTTCGACACCGAGAGCGATGACCCCATCTATTACGACACGAGCGACATCCCGTACATCGACGAAGACACGTACGACGCCGGCTACTGGGATGGTGTGTGGTATGCCTACAACGACGGTTACTTTGTCGACTACGACTACGCCTTCACCATCGGCTTTTCCGAGGGCTACGATGTGGCATTCGCGAGCGACTGGCCCCTGTTCCTGGCCGAGGACCGGCATATCGAGTATGCCAATGGCGGCTGGGGCGATGGCTATGAGGATGGCTTCTCGGAGGGGCGGATACTGGGTGCTTATGACTATGCCGAGGAGCTGCCGTTCGACTGGTTCGATGCCATGCGCTGGTATCGTGAATCGCCGGAAAACAATGTGTCGGTTGTCGACGACGATGGCTACGAGATCGGCACGGGCCCCTACGGCCCTGTCGAACTCTATGAATACGGCGTTGATCCCCTCGACGCGAAGTCGGCCCGGGTCACCCGCAAGACGCCCGACCGCCCGGCGCCCGCCGTGCGTGGGGCCGCAAGTACCGCCAAGGTAGAAGTGCCCGACATCTCCTTCCGGCCATTGTCGTCCGAGGCGGCCGCCGATCTGGATGTGCAGCCGGATTCGGCGTTGCGCAGTGATCGGCCGCTCACACTCGAGAGTACCTGGCTCGAGCGGGTCGAGGCCTACCGCAGTTATGTAAACGGCGCCAAGCGCGCAGTTGCGCCGCGCCCGCGCGGTGACTAGAAGTCCGGCTGGAAACGGCGGTTATACTTGGGGCGCGGTCAGCACAGTCCCCCGCGGAGAGGTGGGTGCGCGGTGGTGCGGGTTCAGGCGCCCTGGCGTGCGCGTTCTTCGGCGTTGATCCAGATGCGGTGATCCATCTCGAGGGCCGGCTGGCCATGGAGCAAGCCGCCCACCGGTTTCGCGGGTACACCGACCACGGTGGTGTGGGGTGGCACGTCCTCGAGCACCACGGCGCTCGCGCCCACCTTCGCGCCTTTCCCTACTTCGACATTGCCTAGAATCTTTGCGCCGGCGGCTATGAGGACGCCCTTGCGAATCTTGGGATGGCGATCGCCGCTGGTCTTGCCCGTGCCACCCAGTGTCACTTCGTGCAGCATGGACACATTGTCCTCGACGATGGCGGTCTCGCCGATGACCACGCTGGTGGCGTGATCGATGAAGATGCCCTTGCCCACCCGGGCGGCCGGGTGAATGTCGACGTCGAAGACTTCAGAAATATGGCTTTGAAGAAAGAGCGCGAGGGACTTGCGGTCGCGCTGCCAGAAGTAATGCGCCACGCGGTAGGCCTGCAGGGAGAGAAACCCCTTGAGGTACAGCACCGGCGTCGCGTATTCGGTCACTGCCGGGTCGCGTTCGCACACCGCCTTGATGTCGGCGCGAAAGGCTTCTCCGATCGCCGGATCGCTCTCGAAGGCTTCTTCAACGAGGTCGCGCAACGTGGTCGCGGTCAATGTGTGGCTTTCGAGCTTCCCGGCCAGGATGAAACTGAGCGCGTCCTCGAGCGTGTGGTGGTTGAGAATGACGCTGTGCAGAAAACTGGCGAGCATGGGCTCGCGGCGCGCGTTTTCGGCCGCTTCGGCGCGAATGCGTTCCCATACGGGATCGGCGGTGCGGTTGTTTTTGCTCGTGGCCATGGCTACCTCTTTGCCCGGCGCTGGACTCGTGGCCGTTGGTATCGGTTACGTTATGCCAAGGAACACACGAAATATTCCCCCTATGCCCGCGCGCCCCGCAGTGTAAACGGGCTTGCAGGGGACTTGGGCACATTCCCCGGCGGCGATGCGGTCCACCGGCTGATTCGCATGGTGCACCATCGCATCCGCGAGTATAGGGAACAGGCGCGCTTTATATCTACCGCGCGCAATGGCCGGGGGTATCTTTGGACATTTACCCGCTGCACACGGTATCATACGCGCTTGCCTGCTGCGCCGGGGCTGGAGTGACTCTATGGGCGCAGTGAATGCCAGGAAACGTGCCGGGACAGGTGCGGCTCCGGGCAACGGGCAAGCCCGAAGCGTGGCCGCGGCATTGAGCCCCTTTCAGTACGCCCTGTATGTGCCGCCCGTTTGGGCTGCAAGCCAGCTTCCACCGGCTGTGACCGGTTACCCTGCCCGGAATAGGCGGGGGATGGGGGTTGCCTTGGGCACAGGGTGCGTTGATTCCGCGAACCGAACAAGGAGTGTATCGTGTCAAACGAAGCCATTACCGCCTATCTCAGCCGCACCAAGCCGGAACAGATCGATGCCGGCCTGCTTGGCTACATCGCGTCTCTCACGAAGATGAAGGCCGTCGCACCCGAAACCGCGAAGGGGGTGGTGCATGAACTGGCCGACCAGCGCAGCCGCCTGAAGCTCATCGCCAGCGAGAACTATTGCAGCCTCGCCTCGCAACTCGCCATGGGCAACCTGCTTACGGACAAGTATGCCGAGGGCATAGCGCACGCGCGGTTCTACGAAGGGTGCGAAAATGTGGACGCTGTCGAGGCGTATGCCTGCGAGCAGGCGTGTAAACTCTTTGGCGCGGAGCATGCCTACGTGCAGCCGCACTCGGGCGCCGATGCGAACATGATCGCGTACTGGGCCATCCTCACGAAGATGGTCGAGGCGCCGGCCCTTGAGGAACTGGGTGCAAAGAGTGCGGCCAAGATGAGCCAGGAAGACTGGAACACGGTGCGTGGGCGCCTGGGCAACCAGCGGCTTCTGGGCATGGACTACTACTCGGGCGGCCACCTCACGCATGGTTACCGCTACAACCTTTCAGCGAAGATGTTCGAGGCGTATCAGTATGCGGTGAACAAGGAGACCGGCCTGCTCGACTACGACGAGATCGAGCGGATGGCCACCGACCTCAAACCGCTTATCCTGCTCGCCGGCTACTCGGCCTACCCCCGGGCGATCAACTTCCGGCGCATGCGCGAGATCGCGGACAAGGTGGGCGCGGTGTTCATGGTGGACATGGCGCACTTCGCCGGGCTCGTGGCGGGCAAGGTCTTTACCGGCGACGCCGACCCGGTGGCCCATGCGCATGTGGTCACCTCGACCACCCACAAGACGCTACGCGGTCCCCGGGGCGGTATCGTGCTGTGCAAGAAGGAGTTCGCGGAGTACGTGGACAAGGGGTGCCCGCTGGTCATCGGCGGTCCGCTCCCCCACGTGATGGCGGCCAAAGCGGTCACGTTTACCGAAGACAACCAGCCCGAGTTCAAGGACTACGCGCGCAAGGTCGTTGAAAACGCCCGTACACTGGCCCAGGCGTTCATGGACCAGGGCCTTACCATCGCCACGGGCGGCACGGACAACCACCTCATGCTGATCGACGTGGCCACGAGCTGCGGGCTTACCGGGCGCCATGCCGCGGGGGCGCTCTACGAATGCGGCGTGACGCTGAACTTCAACTCCTTGCCCTTCGATCCCAACGGCCCGCTCATCACCTCGGGGTTGCGCGTGGGCACGCCAGCGGTCACGACGCTCGGTATGGGCGCCGCAGAAATGCAGGAGATCGCCGGGATTATCAAGCTCGTGCTCGAGGGCACGAAGCCGAAGGTTCTCGAATCGGGCAAGAATGCGGGCAAGCCGAGCAAGCGCCAGTACACGCTCAATGCGACCGTGGCGGATCAGGCCCGTGCGCGGGTCAAAGCTCTGCTCGACCGCTTCCCCGTCTATCCTGAACTCGATCTCGGTTTCTTGCTCGAGCACTTCGGATAGACGGGGTATTCCGTTGGGCTTGCGGTCCCGTGCCTTTTGCGGCCGGGCCGTGCGGAATGCTTAAGACTCCTCGGCGCGCAGGTCGGCGAGGGCCTCGGCGAGATGCGCGCGGGCGTGTTGCGCCTCGTCATCGCCTTTGCCGGGGCGAATGGGGTCTTTCTCTTCCGGGTCCGCCGCCATGTCGTACAGGTCGCCGTTGTCGTAGAGTTTCCAGCGGTGGTTGCGAATCCAGGCTTTCCCTTGCCACTCCGTGTAGACCCAGTCGCGTGGGTCGCCTTCTTTGCCTTGCACTTGCGGGAAGAAGCTCTCCCCGTCGATGGTGCGGTCTGCGGGCAGGTCGGCGCCGGCGAGGTCGGCGAAGGTGGGCATGAAGTCGCTGAAGTCGACGAGGTCCGCGCAGGTGGTGCCCGCTGGCACGGCACCCGGCTGGTTCACGATGAGCGGCACATGGGTGCCCGCGTCGGTATGTTCGCCCTTGCCGCCCTGCATGGTGCGGCCGTTGACCTCCGAGGTGACCTTGCCGGACGTGCCGTTGTCGCCGGTGAAGAGTATGAGCGTGTTCTCGCGCAGGCCGAGGCGGTCCAGCGCCGCTACGAGCCGCCCGACCATGGCATCCGTCTGATGGACCAGGGTGTCGAAATCCTGGTAGGCGCCGTCGGGGCCTGTGGGTTCCTTGTAATCTCCGCCGGTCTTTGCGAAGTGGGGGAGGCACATGGGGTAATAGGCGAGGAACGGCTGGTCGCGGTGGCGCCGCATGAAGTCGATGAGAAATTCGGTGTACACTTCCGGGCCGTAGCGGTCGGCCACATCGTCGCGGATGGCGCCGTTCTGCCAGATCATCGGGTTCCAGTAGCGGGGCCCCTCATGCCAGGCCCACAGGGACCACTCGTCGAAGCCCTTCTCGCGCGGATGGTCCGGGTTGTCCTCGAGCAGCGCGAGCTGCCACTTGCCCGCCACGGCGGTGGCATAGCCGGCCTTCTTGAGCACGTCGGCGAAGGTCACTTCGTCCGGCGGGATATAGCCCCACTCCTGCCCCGTGCGGAAACCGTAGCGGCCGGTAAGGATGTTCACCCGCGAGGGGACGCACTTGGGCGTGCTGTAGCAGTGGTCGAAGCGCATGCCGGTAGCGGCGAGGTGGTCGAGGTTGGGGGTGTTGTAGGAGGTGCCGCCGTAGGCGCCGAGGCATTCGTAGCCCAGATCGTCCGCCATGATGAGCAGCACATTGGGCGGGCGGCCGTTTTTGTCGGTGAGGGCGTGTGCGCCCATGGCCCAGGCGGCGGCGCCGGCGGCGGTGCATTGTAGAAAGGTTCGGCGTTTCATAGTGGTCTCCTTCTTGGTTGTGGCGATACAATTTTTCGCATTCCGGCTGCGGCCCTGCCTTAACCGCCCGTACCCGCGCTGTGCTCTTCATGATCGCCCGGGCAGGCGCTGTCGGCCGGGTTGCTGGCCGTGTTCGGCTTGGTTTCCGGCAGCCGCGTGCGCAGCTCCGACACTTCGGCTTCGAGGCGCTCGACCCGCCGGCCAAGTTCCGAAAGAAGCCGTGCCGAACGCGACTGATAGGCCATGCGCTCCGCGCTGATGTCGTCGGAGATGAGCATCCATTCGAAGTAGAGCTTGAGCAGCACTTGCAGGTAGCGGCGGCCCATCTCGCTGATGCGCAGGTGCGAGCTTCCCCAGGTGCGGCCATACCAGCGGATGGGAATCTCGCAGATGTTGTAGCCGTGTACGAGCGCGGACAGCGACATCTCTATGGTGATGTTGAAGTGGCTTGCGCGAAAGGGTCCGCACTCCCGGATGACGTCGGTGCGGTAGGCCTTGAAGGCGTTGGTCAGATCGTTGAACCGGCACCAGAACATGAGCTTGATGCACCGGTTCACAATGCGATTCGCCATGAGCTTGAGGGTGGGGTAGTTTTCGACCCGCGACCCGCGGCGGAACCGCGACCCGAACACGCAATCGTAGCCTTCTTCAATCCGCCGGTAATAGGCCACGGCGTCGCGCGGGTCGTCCGAGCGGTCGGCCATGTAGATGATGACCAGATCGCCCTGGACCATTTCGAGGCCGGTGCGGATAGCGCGGCCGAAGCCGCCGGGTGGCGTGCGGTCCACCGTGCGGATGTTGTTGTCCCCGGCCATGAGCTCCGCGATAATCCCCGCCGTGTTGTCCGTGCTGTTGTCGTTCACGAGGATGATTTCGTAGGGGATGTTCTCTTGCCGGAACACGGCCTGGAGCTCCGCCGTGGTCTCGCGGATGTTGTTTTCTTCGTCGTGGGCGGGGATAACTATCGATGCGATGAGCGCTTGCATAGTGGTTCTTGCGGTGTTTCGGCCGGCCTTCGTGCCCCCGCGTATGCGTTAGTCACGCAGCCGCGTCCTCCGGTGGGTAGTATTCCTGACTGGGGCCTTACCGGCGCGAGAACAACCCGCGTTTCTTATGCTTGGGTTCCTTCAGAGCGCTACCGGGAACGGTATCCGCCCTGCTGCCTGGGTTGGTCTCGGCCACCAGCCGCTGCACTGTGGCAAAGGGGCGCGGCGTCCGCCGGCACACCGGACACCATATGGCGGCTGGGACGATGAATTCGCGTGTACAGCGCGGGCAGTTGATGGATGTGTCCGCAGCGGTGGAAAAATCTTCAATCTTGCGCAGGAAAAGTGTTGCACAGTGAGGACATTGCACCTTGATCGAGCGCTTGCTGGCTGGGGTGGAACCGCATTTTGGACAAGGGCCCGTGCCGTCCCATGCGGGTGTGTCGTCCGCGGGTTGCGGCGCCATGGGCGGTGACGTGGTGGCATCGGCCGGGGCCGGTTCGGGCGCCCATTCGCCAAACAGATCGCTATCGAGATCGGCTATCCCGCCGTCATCCAGGCTGGTATCCCCTGCGCCGGTGTCGTCGGTGGCTGGGTTTGCCGGTGCGGCTTCGGCGGGGGTGTCTTCCTCGAGGTCACCGAAAGGATCATCGAGTTCGAGGCTGGGGGGTTCTGGCTCTGGTTCCGGTTCCGGAGCGGCCGGCCGTGGCGGCGCCTCTTGCACCGGTTCCGCGGGCGCTGTTTCTTCCAGATCGCCAAAGGGGTTCTCCAGATCCAGTTCGCCCAATTCCGCCTCCGGTTCGACAGGTTCCGGTTCGGGCGCACCCAGTTCTGCATCCAGTCCGGTGGCTTCCGGCTCCGGCTCCGGCTCCGGCTCGGGCTCCGGTTCTGGCTCGGGCTCCGGTTCTGGCTCGGGAGGTGTTGGCGTTGAATCCGGGGTCAGGTCCAGGACATCCTCGATGCCCGGCGGTTCCTCGAGAAGCGGCGGTTCGGGGGCGGCGGTGGGCTTCTCGATATCGAGGGGTCCGCCAATCCCCGCCAAGGGGTCGTCCTCATCGATGAACGGCGGTTCCTCGATGGCGTCATCGAAGATACCCAGTGCGCTTGCTGCTTGTGCCGCCTGAATGTCTTCTTGCGTTTCACCGGGTGTTTGCGGCACATCAGCAGGTTCGGGCGTTTCGGTTTGCGCGGGATCGGCCGCCGGGGATTCACCGGTGTACAGGGGCGCCTCGAGTTCCGCTTCGAGCCCCTCTTCGAGCGCGGGCGCTTCGGGTTCGGCGGGTAGTTCGTCAGGCGCATTGATGGCCTCGTTCCCGGCAGGGTGCGCAAACGGCTCCGGTTCCCTGGCGCTATCCGGTTCGGGCGCTGATGCCGGGCCGTCAGGCGCGAGGTCTGCGGCGGCCAGATCTTCCGCCACATTCAACAGGTCATCCTGCGTTTGAATCTCCGATACGCCGGTTGCGGCTTCTTTTTCAGGCACCTGTGCCGGCGGGCTGGTCTCATCTTTTTCCGCAGGCTCGTTTGCCGGCACATCTTCGGTGACGGCGGTTTCGGCGTACACGATGTTGCCTGCCACAGCGCCGGGCGGGACTGAAACGCCGTTGGCACGAAAGACGATGGTGCCCCAATCTGGTTCCAGGGCCTCTTCAGGCGACATGGCCCGCAACAGTGCATTGGGTTGGAAGTGGTGGGACAGTTCGTCGAAGGCCGCCGGCTTAAAGGCCTCTTTGGGAAATACAAGAAACGTGCCGCAACTCATGCAGGGGAACTTCGCGGCGCCTTTGCTCTTGCACTCGCTGGCCAGCCAGGCCAGGGTTCGGCCTTTGCTCGCCTGCGCCCTGCACTTGGGGCAATCGTGCGCCACGGCGCAGTAATCCCCCATCGTTTCGCTGGGGTCGCCGGTGAAGGGCGTGCCGGTCGTATCACAAACATAAAATACCGCCATAGCATGCCTCCTTTTGCCGCTCGTTCGGGTCACGGCAAAATGCGCCTTCGCATACGTAACTGTACCGCACCCAAGCGCTTGAGTACAACACCCAGCAAGAGACGCCAGAACCCGGCGCGGCGCCTGTGCCACGCAGCGCGCGCTTTCGAGGGCGGGCGGCAAACGGGCGAATGCGCGAATACGTGCGGAGTGGAACGCGGCACGGCCGGGAGACCACGGCACAATAGTGTGTTTTGCCTGTGGGCTCACGCGCGCACTATGGACCCGCGGCAAGCGTGTTGCCGTATGAGATTGCGCCGCCGCCGCTCCGGGGTGTGTGCGAAATCGCTGCCCAGGGTTCCGTGGTCCGGGCACGCGTGATAACATAGGAGACGGCTGTAAAAGGAAAAGCGCAAAGGAGGGTAGATGACTATGCGCGTTTTGATAGTGGTTCTGATGGCGGTGTCTGTGGCGGGCTGCATAGGGGTGGATAAACCGTTGTATGATGCGGACAAGGAAGACACCTACTACATGCCCAAGCTCGAGGGCACATGGGCCGCGACACTCCAGGGCCGGCCGGACGAGCCGATCCACCTGGTGGTAACGAGCAATGGCGCAGAGGGCTACACCATTCGCGAAGACCGCGCCGTGGCGCCCCGCAGCGGGAAGTATGCGCCGGACATGGAGGCCTATCTGCTGCAGATCGGCGGCTACAATTTCATGGATTGGACGGTCGTGGCGCCGGAAGAACCGGAAGAGGACAACGCCTTGGAAGCGCTCACCGGCTATCACTTCCCGCTGCGCGTGAAAGAGATCGTTTTTGACGATGAAACGGGGAGCGCGCGTCTCGTGCTGTTGATTCCGTCGCAGGACGATTGGATGCTCGGATACCTCAGGCGCCATCCCGAGTTGGATATCACGCATGAACGCATCGCCATGCCCGGGGATGAAGCGGACCGGCTGATATTCAAGGGTACGCGCGAGGACCTGCGGCTCTATCTCACCGCGTGTGCGCAATCGGTCACGGGATTCGATGCGGAATTGACCATCCTGCTCGAGCCGGAAGAAGCGGCTGCCACCGCGGAGACCGACGGGGCCGAATAGGGCGCACATGGCGGTTTGAGGCGGTCCAGCCTACTCCCACTCGATGGTGCCGGGCGGTTTGCTGGTGACGTCGTAGAGGACGCGGTTGATGTGTTGCACCTGGTTGCAGATGCGGTTCGAGGCGCGCTGCAACAAGTCGGGCGGGAAGCGGTACCAGTCGGCGGTCATGGCGTCTTCCGAGGTGACGGCGCGCAGGCTGCACACTTCTTCGTAGGTGCGTTCGTCGCCTTGCACGCCCACACTGCGCACGGGCAAAAGGCATACGAGGGCTTGCCATATCTCATTGTACAGGCCGAACTTGCGGATTTCGTCGATGAAGATGGCGTCGGCCGCACGCAGGGTGTCGAGCCGTTGGCGGGTAATCGGGCCGATGCACCGCACGCCGAGCCCGGGGCCGGGGAAGGGGTGGCGGCCGACGATATCCTCGGGCAGGCCGAGTTCGCGGCCCAGGGCGCGCACCTCGTCTTTGAACAGCTCGCGCAGCGGCTCGAGCAGCTTGAGGTTCATTTTCTCGGGCAGGCCGCCCACATTGTGGTGGCTCTTGATCGTCACGCTCGGGCCGCCGGTGGCCGAGACGGACTCGATGACATCGGGGTAGAGCGTGCCCTGGGCGAGAAAGTCCATGTGGCCGAGGCGGGTGGCCTCCTCTTCGAAAATCTCGATGAAAAGGTTGCCGATGGCCTTGCGCTTCTGCTCGGGGTCGGCCACCCCCTCGAGCCGCTCGAGAAAGCGGTCCTCCGCGTCTACATAATCGAGTATGATGTGGAAGTTGTCGCGGAAAACTTTCTGCACGAGCTCGGGCTCGCCTTCGCGCAGCAGGCCGTTGTTCACGAACACGCAGGTGAGTTGATCGCCGATGGCTTCGTGGATGAGCACGGCCGCGACAGACGAGTCGACCCCGCCGGACAGCCCGCACAACACCCGCTGCCCGCCCACCTTGTCGCGAATTTCACGGATGGCCTGCTCGCGGAAGGAGCCCATGTCCCACGTGTCGGGGCAGCCGCAGATGGTGTGGACGAAGTTGCCGAGAATTTCCTTGCCCTCGGGCGTATGTACGACCTCGGGGTGGAACTGCACGCCGTAGAGGTTGCGGTCTGGGTCGGCCACGGCGGCGTAGGGCGAGTTTTCGGTTTCGCCGATGGGCACGAAGCCTTCGGGCAACGCCTCGACCCGGTCGCCATGGCTCATCCAGACCGGGGTCTCGGGGGAAATGCCCTCGAGAAATCCGGTGGTGTCGTTCTGCGTGAGGTGCGCCAACCCGTATTCGCGGTGCTGCGCACGGGCCACGTTGCCGCCGAGCATGTGCGCGAGCAGTTGCTGGCCATAGCAGATGCCGAGAATAGGCACGCCGAGATCGAAAACGCCCGGGTCCGGCATGGGTGCGCCAGGGGCATGCACGCTGGCGGGGCCGCCGGACAAAACGATTCCGGCGGGATCGAGCGCCTTGAGCTTATCCAGAGCCACGTTGAACGGTTCGATCAGGCTGAAGACCTTTGCCTCGCGTACGCGCCTGGCGATGAGCTTGCTGTACTGCGCGCCGAAATCAAGCACAACGACAGGCCGGCCGGCGTTTTGCATGGCGTTACCTCGGAATCTGATAGTTGGGCGCATCTTCCGTGATCGACACGTCGTGGGGATGACTTTCGCGCAGGCCCGCGGCGGTCACCTGGGTGAAGCGCGTTTTTGTCTGAAGTTCGGTGATGTTCTGGCAGCCGCAATAGCCCATGCCCGCGCGCAGGCCGCCCACGAGCTGGTGCACATAGTCGGCCAGAAGCCCGCGGTAGGGCACGCGCGCCTCGATGCCTTCCGGCACGAACTTGGCCGGGTCGTCCTCGAACTGGAGGTAGCGGGTTTTGCTGCCGCGCTGCATGGCCTTGATCGAACCCATACCGCGTACGACCTTGTAGGTGCGGCCTTCATACAGCACGGATTCGCCCGGACTCTCCTCGGTGCCGGCAAACAGGCTGCCGATCATAACCGAATCCGCTCCTGCGGCGAGGGCCTTCACAATGTCGCCCGAGTACTTGACGCCGCCGTCGGCAATGAGCGGCACATCATGCTTCTTGCAGACCGCCGCCACATCTAACACGGCGCTGAACTGGGGCGCGCCGACGCCTGTGACCACGCGGGTCGTGCAGATAGAGCCCGGCCCCACGCCCACCTTCACCGCGTCGGCGCCGGCATCGATCAGCGCCTGCGCGCCCTCGGCGGTGACCACATTGCCGCCGATGACCTCGACATGCGGGTGGGCCTGTTTCACCGCTTGGACCATATCGATCACCATCTGCGAATGGCCGTGGGCGGAATCCACAACCAGCACATCCGCCTCGGCATCGACGAGGCACGCGGCCCGGCGCAGCTCCCCGTCGCCCACGCCGACGGCCGCGCCCACGCGCAGCCGGCCCATATCATCCGTGGCACGCAGCGGGAAGTCGCGTGCTTTGTTCAGGTCTTTAATGGTGAGCAGACCCACGAGCCTGCCATTCTCCTCGGTAATGGGGAGCTTCTCGATACGGTGCTCGTGGAGCAGTTTCTTTGCCTCGTCGAAGGTGACCCCGGGCCGCACGGTCACGAGCTTCTCTTTCGGGGTCATGACGGTGCGGATGGCGACGGAGAAATCTTCCTGGAACCGCATGTCGCGGTTGGTGAGGATGCCCACGAGGATTTCGTTGCCATCGGTTATGGGCACCCCGGAGATGTGGTAGCGCCCCATGAGGCTGTCGGCGTCGCGCAGCGTGTGGTCCGCGGTGAGGGTGAAGGGGTGCGTGATGATCCCCGCCTGCGAGCGCTTCACGCGGTCCACCTCTGCCGCCTGATCTCCGGCGGTAATGTTCTTGTGAATGATGCCGATGCCGCCCTCCTGCGCAATGGCAATGGCCAGGCGCGACTCGGTAACGGTATCCATGGCCGCGCTCAACAGCGGAATGTTGATCGTGAGTTTGCGTGTGAGCCGCGTATGCACTTCGGCGTCGCGTGGGACCACCGTGGAGTGTGCGGGCACGAGCAGCACATCGTCGAACGAGAGGCCGTGTTGTATGCGATCAGACGTGTTCATAAGCTGTGGGCTTCCTTGCGTTGGAATCGGCAATTATAGAAGCGCTGCGCGGGCTATGCAACAGGCACGCCGTCTGCACAGCGGGGCATTGTGAATGCGCATTGCGCAGCCGTGGCCGGCCAACAGCTTATAGAAGAGCAGCCGTCTGCCGATGCCGGTGCTGCTGATGGGGGTCACTTTGCTGAAATCAAGTATGACCAGCGGGATTGCTTGCGGGGCCAACGCGCGGAATCGCCCTTTCAGGCTGGCGGCGATGCGCTCGTTGATCACGCTGCAGATGGCAAACAATGCCGGTCCCGGTCCTGCTCCACCAGTAGCGCCATCGGGCGCTCTTCCACTCCTGCCATTGCTTCAATCCTGCCAATACCAGAGCGGGTAACGCCGCTTGGCCTCTTCGCGCCGGCGGGCCTCATAAGGCACGGGGAATCGGCGGAACGCCGCGATAGGCAGGTTTCCCGGGGGCCGCCAGCGCAGACAGTCGGCCGTGCGGCGCATGAGGCAAATGCCGCGGTCCGAGTCGTTGGTGTGGTCGCCCGGACGGCGGGGAACCGTGCACCGCGCGTTCCAGTGTGCTGAAGAGCAACTGGCGCGAAGTCGGTTCATAGTCAACGGCAAGCACAGTAGTGCGGTCCGCCTGTTGTTCTGGCGAATGTGGGCTGCTCATCCCGCTTGCTCCACCGTACGGCGGCTACTGTGCCGCCGCCTCACCGCGATCGGCCACTGTACACCCCCATACGTTACATTTTGAACAATATGGACAGGTGAGTACTGACCAGGATAATCTGAGGCCGCCCTCGCTTTAATAAATAGAGTCGTTCCTCCCGTCCTCCAGAAAAACCGCCACGTTATCTATAATTCAAAGCGGCGGTGGAAAACATCTGATCCAGGATGAAATCTCGGGCTATCTATCGCAATCTTCCATGATAGCCGCAGCCGGATTCGTTGTTCCTGTATTGGGTCCGAATGTTTTGGACACGCGTGTTGCCAAGTGCTTTACGGCACGGAGGGCCGGAGCCGGTTGCACACCGGTTCTTCAATGCCTACAATACGCGGTGAAATCGCCAAACGAACACCAAGATAGGGAGCGGGACATGGATAAGTTGGGCGTCGGTATTGTCGGAGCAGGCTGGGTCGCCGGGGAACATGTGCGCGCCTTTGCCGCCAATCCACACACGGAAGTGACCGCGATCTGCACGCGGCGCGAGGAACAGGCCCAGGCGCTTGCCGCGCAGACGGGCATTGCGCCATTCATCACCACCGATTACGAAGCGCTTATCGCACGCGGCGATGTCCACATCGTGGCTATTGCCACGCCGCCGGATGTACACCACTACGAGGCGGTAACCGCCGCTGAGGCGGGCAAGCATTTGTTCCTCGAAAAGGCCATGGCCACCACGCTCGAGGATTCACGCGCAATCCGCGACGCCGTGGCGAAGGCCGGGGTGAAAAGCGTCGTGAGCTTCGTGCTGCGCTGGAACCCGCTGTTCGAGATTATCCGCGCACAACTGGCGGACGACGCGATCGGCAAGGTGTTCTACGGGGAAGTGGACTACTTCCACGGGATCGGCCCATGGTACAAGCAGTACCGGTGGAATGTGAAGAAGGAGGTGGGCGTGAGCTCGCTCTTGAGCGCCGGGTGCCATGCGGTGGATGCGCTGCGCTGGTTCATGGGCGGCGAGATCGTCGAGGTGTTTCAATATTCGAACGCCGGCCGCGGCGTCGACTTCTCGGATTACCAGTATGATCCGACGTCGGTTACCGTCTGCCGGTTCGCGGACGGACGCTCGGCGAAGGTCGCTTCGTGCATCGAATGCACCCAGCCGTATGTGTTCGACATCAACCTCGTCGGCACCCACGGCACCATCCGCAACAACCAGATTTTCTCGAAGAACAAGTACCCGGGCCAAACTACATGGACCGAGGTGCCCACTATCCTGCCGGACAGCGGGGACGTCGCGCACCATCCGTTCACGCATGAGGCCGCGCACCTCGTCGACTGCATCCGCTTCGATCGTGACAGCCACTGCGATGTGGCCGATTCCTACAAGACCCATGCGGTCTGCTTCGCGGCGGACGCTTCGGCCCAGAGCGGCAAGCCGGAAGAAGTGCCGCAGGATTGAACCTGTTCAGCAGCAGGCTGTACAAGAAGCGGGCGTTGGAGTGAGCGCTTGACATAATGTTGACTTTGTGGCAGCCTCTCTCCAAGAGGAAGTGTGCTTGACCGCGGCAAAAGGAGCGCGTACACTTTTTCTCCCCTTTCCTTTGAAGAGTTATCGTCCTCCGTACAAGAGACAAAAGACCTGCAACGAAAGGAAGGCTGCCATGTGCAAGGATCAGGGAGAACGGTCCGTTCCAAGTCCTGCAGAGGGCCAACTCGTTGAAAAAGGCTTCGACGCAGCCGAGTTCTTTCCCCAGTTTCAGGAACAACTCGAAGAACGTTGGAAGCTTCAAGCACAGTCGGAACAATCCAAGCGGGTAATTGGCCGGACAGAACCTGCATATTAGTTAGCCATGAATGAAGGTTAAAGAGAAACGGGAAGAGTCTCCTGGGCTTTTCCCGTTTTTCGATTTCACACTCGGGGTACCAAACGCATGAGCCAGGTTTCGGCCATTATTTCAACAGAGCGTTCAAACCCCTGGTTCGGTTTCTTTCGCTATGCGGATGATTTGGCGCCCCGGCGGGCGCCCAAGCCCCTCCGCCACATTTTCTCGCTCATGCGTAATGCAGAATGCCAGTTATTGGTCGAGGAAGTAGTAGACCTTTCTGCTGAATGGCAGCAGGAACGAGCAAAGCTTTCGGTTATCGAAAACAGGACGCTTCGAACCAAGCAGATTCGTATATCCTTTTTTAAGCTGACTTCGACAAAACCTGATGTCGATGTGGCGAAAACATTCTCTCCCGTGCCCGAAGACGCGCGCAAGAATGTTGTCAATGATGTAGAAAAGTTTCGGGCATTGTGTTCACAGGAAGATGTTCACTGTCTTGGCTACTTATACCTTTGCACGGATTTTCAGGTTGCAGTGCTTTCAACAGGATATGAACAGGAATTCCCTTTGTACGCATTCGTTCGAGAAGCGGTGGTTACAAAGGAAATGGCGCCTTTCGAGAAGAATGAATGCTATTTCATTCATAGTAACGCTGAGTTCAAAATAGAGGTCTGTGGCCACCAATTTCCGCCCATCACGGGCAGCTATTTTGCCCAGCAGGACAAGAAAACCTATTGTTGCGCCCATGCGGCATCGATGGCCTGCCTTCAGAACCTTTACACGAGCTGTCAGCGGGATTGCCCATATACCTATGAATCTCTCAATAGGCAATTGGGTGTCAATCACCTCTCGCGGCTTGGTTCTGACGGGTTGACAATCGAAGAAGTCCAACAGGTTTTTCTGCGCGCGGGTTTTCGCTGCAACACCTTTGATTCGAAGAAGGGATTCAGCCCTGAATATGTCATGTATGCGGCCTATTCGCATATAGAATGCGGCTTGCCCGCCGTTATTGGGTTTGGCAGGGGGAGCAGGAGTGGACACGCCATGGCGATAGTGGGGCACACTTTCGAAGAGAGCCTTTGGGAGGGCGCCGCTCGTCAAGCATTTAAGGAAACCGCGCCATACCCCTTCTTCTCGAGTATGGCCTGGGTGAATGGGTTGATCATACAGGATGACAATTTCGGCCCGTACTGCATATTGCCCTTGAAGGAACTCTATGCGAGTGAGCCTGCGGTTGTGGCGCCTTTCTTTCCATGGTCAGCAGGGTTGTCTCCCATGGACATACAATTCTGCGCTTGTCTCCTTCTTTATCAGCCGGTGCTGGCTTCCGATACGGAGCGGCTTGCACTTATCGATGACATATGCTTGGCCCTGGATGCCCGGGGCATCAATGTTCATTCCGACGAGAGCATGTATTGGTTCCGGGTTCTACTGCATCACATGCAGCGGCACGAGTTGGTCCTGCGAACCGTACCAATGACACGGAAGGAGTATTTGGGACGCTTGAATTCCTGTCTTGAAGAGGTTGGAGAATCCATCCCCGGTGAATTGGAAGACAAAATCACTGATTTCCTTCCGGACACCCCATTCTGGCTTGTCGAAATCTCGATTCCTGAGATATATCGCAGGAACAATCGCCTTTTGGGTGAGGTCCTCATCGAATGCAGAAGCGGCAAAGGCGGGACGAGCGCCAGCAAGAGCGCACAGCCGCTCCTTGCGCGCCTGCCCGGGGTTGTGTCATTGTTCTCGGTGCAAGTGCATAATGGCCTGCGTGCTGTGTGCGCCGACCATTACTCGCTTGCCATGGCCTATCACTATCCCATTTGTGCACGTATTCCCCTCTCTAAACTGCAATTTCTGTCATGATTATTATGTTCGATACGCACTTCGGTGCCGATAGGCCCGCTTTTCTTAACGCGACCATTCGTTCTTGTTTGCAGGGGTTTAGGTACTGAACAGGAGCACACCATGCCGGGTATTAGCGACCACAGGCTTACGCGCGACAAGATAAGCCATTTCCTCGCCCAACATTCGCCACTCATCATTTTCGGAACGCTGTGCCTTGTGTTCGCGCTGGTGTCGCCGGCCTTCCGATCCACCGCCAGCCTCCAGCAGATTCCCGTGCGCACGGCGACCATCGCGATCATGGCCATCGGCGAGCTGCTCGTCATCCTGACGGCCGGTATCGATCTCAGCGTAGGGAGTGTGGCAGCGCTGGCGGGTGTGGCCGGGTGCCTCACGATGACTGCCGAGCCGCTGCAAGGTGCGCTCGGCCTCGGCGGCGCCGTGCCGGTCGTGTGCGGTGTGCTGGCGGGTTCGGGCGTGGGGCTGTTATGCGGAATCATTAACGGGTTCAACACGGCGAAGCTGCGCATTCCCGCGTTCATATCGACGCTGGGCATGATGATGGGGGCACGCGGCGTGGCCCGGTTGCTCACCGAAGGCCAGACGGTGCGCGGGTTCCCCGAGGCCTTTGCCTGGCTTGGCGGTGGTGAAAGCTGGCTCGTGCCGGCGGGGCTCAGCCTTGCTGTGGCGGTGCTGGTGGCCTTGATCCTCGGGTTCACCCCATTTGGCCGCGCCCTCTATGCCATCGGCGGCAACCGCGAAGCGGCCCGGCTCTCGGGGCTCGCGGTTGACCGCGTGCGCATCGCGGCGTTCGCTATCAGCGGAACCTGCGCCGGCTTCACGGGGATGATCATTGCTTCGCGGGTGAATGTGGCGGCCGTGAATGCTGCGGAAACCTACGAACTCGATGCCATCGCGGCGTGCGTCATCGGCGGTGCGAGCCTCATGGGTGGCGAAGGCGGCAGTATCGCGACCTTGGCCGGCGCGCTTATTATCATTGTGCTCCGAAAATTCTGCACCTTAAACGGTTGGGACGAAAACTGGCAGCTCGTTATCGTCGGGCTTCTTGTCATCATCCTCGTGTGCTATGACAACTGGCGCAAGCGCCGGGCCGGCCTCCTGAAGGATTAGTGCCCGAAAGATCGCAACGGGTAATAACGGGTGCAGTTTTTGTACTACCGCGCTGTTGGTGAAAAAGTGAAGCAAAAAGGG
>CAZMVU010000064.1:0-22259 GCA_964569295.1 uncultured Nitrospirales bacterium | reverse complement strand
GGTGCCCGAATAACTTCTTGTTGATCTTTATACGAGTCAGTGCCTAAGGCACTAATGGTTTGAGTGGGCGCACCTGAGCAGGGTGCCCCAAACGGGGAAACGCAGTACCATGGAACACCCTCACGAAGAACAAGGCAACGCCCTGCGTGCCCGTGCAGAGGCCATCATCGGCCGGGGACAGGACACCTTCACCCCTACGCGTGCGGTGATAACCGAGGCCCGGGGCACGCGCCTGACCACGGTGGATGGCCGCCAGCTCATCGATTTTGCCGCGGGCGTGCTCGTGGCGAATCTGGGCCACGCGCATCCGCTGTTCGAAGAGCGTTTGGCCCACTACCGCGCCCAACTCCCCCGTACCGCCTACAACATGCTCACCCCGCTGCTCGTCGAAGCGAGCGAGCGGCTGGCCGCCAGCCTGGGCATCCCGGCCGCGCAACGCGTGCTGTGGGCGGCGAGCGGTTCCGAGGCTATCCAGAAAGCCATGTGGTGCGCGATCCACCGGCGGCCGAAGCGCCATATTCTGCTCGCCACCCGCGGCGGCTTCCACGGCAAGAAAGGACTCGCGGGCGATGTCTCGGGGGAAACGAGCCCGAACCCGAACGTGCACTTCCTTACCTTCCCGCATGATGCCACCACCACCCCGTCCGACATCGAGCAGGAACTCGACACGATCACCCGCATGCACCCGGATCAGGTGGCGTTGCTCATTACCGAGCCGTACCTGGGCGCAGCGGGCTCCTTCCATCCGCCCGCCTGGTACCACCAGCTTCTCGCCCATTGGTGCACCGAACACGACGTGCCGCTCATCTTCGACGAGGTCCAGGCCTGTCACGGCCGCACCGGCCACATGTACGCCTTCCAAGCCTACGGGGTCTCGCCGGACCTCGTCGTGCTCGGGAAAGGCCTGGGCAACGGCGTGCCCGCCGCCGCCGTCGTGGGCCCTGCCGGCCTCATCGACACCCTGGACTACGGCGAAGCGTCGGACACCTTCTCGGCGAATCCCGAGGCCTGCGCGGCGGTGTGCGCCGTGCTCGATGTGTTCGAGGCCGAGAATGTGCTCCAGCAGTGCCGCGCCGCCGCCGAAAAGGTGCGCACCGGTCTGGATGCCCTGCTCGAAAAGTTCCCGTTTATCAACGCCGTTCGCGGCGAGGGGCTCGTGTACGGGGTCGAGATGACCGACGCCGACACCGCAAACCGTTGCGTGCGCGAAGCCTACTACGGCGCCGACGGTCTCGGCGTGCATTTCCTCGGGCCCCTGGCCAACAAGGTCCTGCGCGTGAGCCCGCCGCTTGTCATCGACAACACCGAGATCGACCGCGCCTTCAACATCCTCGACAAGGCGTGGGAGCGCGTTGGAAAAGGACGCTGACGGCTTGGATAACCTCTACCCGAGCCCGCTTTACTGCTGGTATGGTACGTGGTGTGTTCGATGAGGCTCCTGTGTCTTGAGCTTTAAGGATAGCGGCGCTTATGCGTGTTTTATCCCACGGTCTGCCATTTTTCTGTGACTGCGCGACCCTGAAACAATACCGGGGACCGCACGAGATACGCAGCATCAGCGCGCGCGAAGGCGCAGACTACCGCTACCGACCCGAACGGCACACGATCCATGATGTCGTAAACGATGTGCTGGGCGATTGGCGGCCGGATCTCATGGTGGTATGGACACCCGAGAACGACCCGCCGCCGTTGGGGATCGAGGAGGCGCCGTTCCGCACAGCGGCAGTGGCAGGCGACTGGAATCTGTTCTTCGGCGCGCAGGAGTTCAATCTCGGCCGCTACGATGTGGTGGTGTCCGACAAACCGGGCGTATCCGTGCTCACGAACCGATTTGTTTCGCCGAGTTATGCGCTTCCAATTTACGCATTCAACAGCCTGCTCCATCGCGATCTCGGGTTGCACCGGGATATCGATGTGCTATATGTGGGCAACCTGAACACGGTGCACCGGCGCGAGCGTGCGCATTTTTTTCAGCGTCTTGCCGAGCTGTGTGGCCGCTACCATGTGGTGTTGACGACGGATCTCTGGCGAGAGGACTATGTGCGCCTGCACAACCGGGCGAAGATCGTGTTCAACCATTCCGTACGCGGTGAGTTGAACCTGCGTGTGTTCGAGACGATGGCGTGCGGGGCGATGGCGCTGCTCGAAGACAGCAACCAGGAGGTGCACGACTGTTTCGAGGACGGGCGCGAGATCGTGCTCTACGGCATGGCGGATCTCGAGGAGAAGATAGCGTACTACATCGAGCACGAAACCGAGCGCGCGGCGATTGCACAGCGTGGGCAGGCGCGTGTGCAGGCGCTGGCGGGTGAGCGGCGGTATGATGCCCTGCTGGACCACATTGCGCGTCAACCCGACAGCGGGCGCCGTTTCCGCTCATTGCCGGCGCAGGAGCAGGCGGTGCAAACACTGCTCATGTATGGCGCATCGCAGTATGCGGCGTACACGGAAGTCGAGCGCAGGGTGGCGCGTGGGCTTACAGCGGATTACCCGGAGGATGCACGTTCGTGGGCGGGCTTCGGGCACGCGCTGGCCTACGAGCGCGACCGCGGCCCGGACCCGAGAAATGCGGCCGAGATATACCGCGCCTTTAGGGCCGCTGTCGGGTTGGCACCGGACTCGGCGGTATTCGGGTTGACGGCCTCGATGATATGCGCCCTTTTGGGACAGACCCAGCTCGAAGAACTCTTTCTCCGCATCACGGTGAAGGCACCGTGCGCCGAGCCGGCCGCGTTTCTGTTCGGTGGCTGGCACACCTGGCTGTACACGCGCTGGCTCTGGGCGCTGCCCTGCCGCGAGACCCGCGTCGAATGGCTGCATGCGGAGGCGCACATCCGCCTGGCGCGCATGCAGCATGGGCGGGGCGACGATGCGGCGGCCTTGGAACACCTCGAGACGGCCCGCCGCTTGGATCCCGAAAACCGCAGCGGCGTAACGTTGCTGGGGCGGTTGCTGTGGGAGTGCGGCGCGCGCGAGCAGGCCGTCGACCTGCTCTTGCGCGAATGCAAGGCCTTCGATCTGGATGCCGCCTATCGCTTGGAACTCATCCCCAAGTGTGCGGCCGTCGGACGTGACGAGATGGCGCAGGTGTTGCAGAATGAGGTGCAGAGCATCATCGAAGTGGCGCTGCCGGTTTCCGGGCGCAAACTGCCGGAAGAACCGCTCCGGCGGTACGTGAGGGACCATGCGGCACGCATCGAGCAGCCCCCGATCGCGGCGGCGGATTGGCAGGAGCGCCATTTGCGCGAACAGGCCGAGTCGGATGGGGACTACGGCGGACTTCTCTACTTCTATGCCGTGCAGCGTAACGAAGCAGCCCTGGCCGCCCTGGCCCCCGCCGTGCACCGCGATGCCGACCGGCTCGTGCTGCGGGTGCTGCAATTGCCCGGCCAGCCGGGTGAGGCTTCGGCGCTGGTCGAGCCGGTCCTGGCCCATGGCGAGCCCTGGCTGGTCCATGCCCTGGGGAAATTTCTGCTCGGCAGCGGGCAGACGCAAGCGGCCTACGCGTTGGCGGTGTCGGCGATCGCAGCGGCGCCGGCGTGTCTTGCGACGGTTAACTTCATGATTCGCTGGCTGAGCCAGCGCGGCGAAACAACCATGCGCACGCAGCTCATCGAGCGGTCACTGGCCGCCGCCCCCGGGCAAGCGGATATCGAGGCGCTTAAACAAGACGCCCACCCGGACCCGCTGTATGCCGGCGTCTGGCCGCGGCATGTGCGCTTCGGTTTCTACCTGCCCGTGTACAACGTGGAGGCGTACGTGCGGCGCTGTCTCGAGGGTATTTTTGCCCAGGACCACCCACTCACGGAAGTAATCGTCGTGAACGATGGCACCCGCGACAACAGCATCGCGGTGGCACAGGCATTCCCGGTGACCGTGATTCACCATGCGCATAACCGTGGTTTGGCGGCCGCACGCAACACGGCGTTTCTCCACGCACGCTGCGACTGGCTGGCGGCGGTGGATACCGATGCGTGGCCGGAACGCGGTTATCTCCGGCATCTCGCCATGGAAATCGCGCAGGCGCCCGCAAACCTCGCTGGCGCCGGCGGGCGGCTGCTCGAGACCTTTCGCGATGCGCCGGGCGACCGGTTCCGCACGGCCACGATGGCCCAGGAGTGGGGCAACACGCGTTTGCAGCCCGTCCACTTCTTATACGGCGCCACGGCATGCTTCCGGCGCGAAACAGTGCTCGATGCCGGCGGCTACGACGAGAAACACCGCACCAACGGCGAAGACACGCATATCTCGAAAACCTTGGCCGGCGCCGGCTTTGTCTGTGCGTACGTGCCGCAGGCCGTCGCACACCACATGCGCCGCGACTCGCTTCGAAGCGCTTTGCGCACCTGGTGGAACTGGTACTACTGGAACAAAATCGAGATGCGCTCATTCGATACCCACGACGGGCGCGCAAAGATGATGGGACACCGGCTTTGGCAGGCGGCGGACTTCATGAGCCGGACCCGGGATGACCCGGACCCGATGCTGTGCTACCTGATGTTTCTGCAGCTTTTCCATGATGCCTTGCTCGATTTCGCATATTGTGAAGAGCAGAACACGCTGCACCCACACGAAGCGGCCTACCTCCGGCAGAACCTCCGGCAGCGCGTGGCGCGCCTCGACGCCCGCCACCAGGGCAACGTGAACGACACCCTGCAGCGGCACACGCACTATCTGTGTGCGGAAGAAGACCCTGACAGACCAGCCGTTTCCCAGGGGTTCGCAGAAAGCTACGCACCCTATTTCGCGGAGCTTGACGCCTTCTGCGATTCGATCGACGCACCCGCCTATGAACGCATCGCGCGTGGCGCGGCGGCGGCAACGGATCCCGCGCACGACACCGCTATGATGAGCGCCAATCAGTGCCTTAAAGATCGTAACGGGGCATAAAGAACGACACAATCTCGAGCATAATCGGCAACCTGTCGCAGCATAATGTCTTAACGAGTTTGAAAAGTACGGCGCCCGGGAACTGTCAGCGGTTGTTGGCCTCTTCCAGTTCGTCAATAGCCCGGGCGAATTCGTCGAGGATGGGATGGTCCCAGCCTTGGGCGAGGCCATCGTACAGGGCGTGGTAATACCAGAGGGTATCCTTGGGCCCGGCATTGAACCGCTCCCACACTTGTTTGCCGTGTTGGCGCAGGTCGCGGGCGGTGCAGCGGGCGTTGTGCAGCTTGTCCGCTGCGGCGATGAGCCGTAGGGCCGGCGGTTTCTGGGAGAGTTTGGCGACATATTGTTGCTTGCGTGTATGCCAGGCGGCTTTCTGCTCGGTGCGTGTGTCTGCCAGGCTGTCGCTCATGTCGGCGACATACTGCGCGACGGTATCGCCGAAGCGTTCACGCACGGCATCGAGCACGGCCTGTCCCCCCTGATCTTCCGCAGCGTCATGGAGCAGGGCGCCCATGACCTGGTTGTCATCGCCGCCATACTCGCCGACCATGGCCGCCACGGCCATGAGGTGGGTGATGTAGGGCACGCCGTTGCCTTTGCGCTCCTGATTGCGGTGCAGATCGAAAGCGTAGTCGAAGGCTTCTTGCACACGTTTGGAGTAGGGCATGGGTTCTCCTTTTTTCGAGAGGCACATTTGTTTGGTGTTGACATACAGGCCGTGTTCAAGGGGGGGATGTGCGCGGTCATTATCAAGGCGCTGTGTATAACCACCGGGCAGAATGCCGGCGCTATTCGCTTTGGGGAAACTCGAGGGGGAAGAAATCGCGGGCCGGGGCTTCTTCCTGGCCCGCCTCGACGCGGTCCTCGGCGGGCTGCATGAGTGGCTGGAAGACGACGGCGTAGGAAACCCAGCTGAGCAGGATGAGGGCGACTATGGCGCCCCATGCGACGAATTCGGTGAGCCATGGCGGGCGGTCATTGTCTACCGGCGCGGCATAGGTGCGCGGGATCACGGGTTGGGGCGGCTGGCTGTGGTAATCGCAAAAGGCATAGAGAAACGGTTCGGGGTCGAGTTCGAGGTGTTGGCAGTAGCTCTTGAGGAAGCCGCGGGCGTAGGCCGGGGGCGGCATTTCGCGCGCCTTGCCCGATTCGAGGCCGCGCAAGTAGGTGATAGGCACATGGATCGCGGCGTAGACGTCGTCGAAGGTCTGTCCCAGTTCCTCGCGCCGTGCGCGCAGTTTCTCGCCCTGCTGCACAAAACCCGTCATTCCTCGTTTTCCTCCGGCGGCGTGTCGACAAGAATCTCACGCGCCTTACTGCCGATATGCGGCCCCACGATTCCTTTGATCTCCATCATATCGATGAGCCGTGCCGCCCGCGTATACCCCACCCGCAGCCGGCGTTGCACCATCGAGATCGATGCTTGCCCCGTTTCGAGCACCACCCGCACGGCTTCGTCCAAGAGCGGATCGTCTTCCTCGAGCAAGTCCTCCCGCGACTCCGCCTTGCGGCCGAAGTTCTCGATTTCATCTTTATACTGCGGCGGGGCCTGGGTCTTCAAGTAGGAAATGAGATCATTCATCTCCCGATCGCTCACAAACGCACCCTGCACGCGGATGGGCTTCGAATGGCCCGGCGGCAGGAACAACATATCCCCGCTGCCGATAAGCCGCTCGGCGCCCATCTCGTCGAGAATACAGCGCGAATCCACCCGCGACGACACTTGGAACGACACGCGTGCCGGGAAGTTCGCCTTGATAACGCCGGTGAGCACATCCACCGAGGGGCGTTGTGTGGCGATAATAAGGTGAATGCCCACGGCCCGGGCCAACTGGGCCAGCCGTGCGATGGCGTCCTCCACTTCCGCCCGGGCCAACATCATCAGGTCCGCCAGCTCGTCGATAATGCATACGATATAGGGCAGCTTGCGCACCAGACTGACGGAACTGCTGTTGTCTTCGGCACCCTCTACTTCAATTTCTCCATTGTCGACGCTTTCGTTATACACCTCGATGTTGCGGCAGCGCAAGTGCGCGAAGAGGCGGTACCGCTCATCCATTTCGTGGATGAGCCACTGCAGCGCGGTGGCCGCCAGTTTCGGGTCGGTGACCACCGGCGTAATGAGGTGCGGAATATCGTTGAAGATGCTCAATTCCACCATCTTCGGATCGATGAGCACAAGCTGCACCTCTTCCGGCGTATGCGAGAAGAGGAGACTCGCCATGAGCGCTTTCACACACACGGTCTTTCCCGAGCCTGTCGCGCCGGCCACCAGCAGATGCGGCATGGAAGCTAGATCCGCCAGCTTTACATCGCCAGCGATGTCCTTGCCGAGCGCCAGCGGAAGCATGCCCTTGTGCCGGCGGAAGCTGGCACTTTCGAGCAACTCGCGCACGAGCACCTGGTCGCGCTGCACGTTGGGCACTTCGATCCCCACACGTCCTTTGCCCGGAATCGGTGCTTCAACGCGCACCCGGTGTGCCTTCAACGCCAGCGCCAAGTCGTCCGCGAGCGAGAGGAACTTGTTGACCTTGATCCCGGGCGACGGCTGCAACTCGAAGCGCGTAATCGTCGGGCCCCGGGTTACATCGGTCACGTGCGCCTCGATGCCGAAGTTCTCGAGCGTCTTCTCGAGGATTTCGCTGGTCTTCTGCAACTGTTCCTGCAGGTTACTCACCACTTTCCGGCGCGGCTCGTCCAGCATGTCCAGCGGCGGTTTTGCATATACTTGGGGGTATTCGTAGTCCGGCGGCAGCTCATCGGGCACCTTCTGTGCTGTGGACTTGCGGCGTATGCGGCGGCGCGGCGGTGCAGCCGCGCCATCCAGCCCGGAGTCGTCCGGTTCCTCGAGCCCCACCATGCGGTCCGGCAAGTCCTCGGCGGGGTTGTTTTCCGCCGGCTCCTCCACCGCTACCGGTACAGCCTGCGGGGCCTCGGGCGTGTCCGTGGTATCCGGCGGCGCGGCCGGCGCATCGCGCAACTGCACGGCGGCATGCATGATCGCGGTTTCCGGCCCGTCCATGTCCGGCAGGCTGGGGATCGCCTCGAAAGGCACATCGGGCTCGCTTTCGCCCTGCCCCCACAAAAGCGCCTGGTTGTCATCCGCGCCCGCCTGTTGGGGGATGTGGAGGTTCGGGCGCGGCCGCGCCGCGTTGGCCGGCGCTTCTGGCTGCACATGGTCTCCGGCAGCGTTGTCACGGGGCGCCTGGGCCCGGCGGCGGCGCTTCGTGTTGCGCTGGGCTTTCCAGGCTTCACGCCATGTGCGCGCGTAGTGCGCGAGGGCGGCCGCGGCCAGGCCGTTTACCCCTACAAACTGTACAAACACGGCGCGCAGCCCCAACGCCGCATGGATAAACATGAACTCCGTGGCCAGCAGCACCCCGATAATGGCCATCGTGATCCCGATGACGTTCGAGCCGATGTAGCCGAAAGCCGGGAAGAAAAGCCGCCCCGCCATGAATGCGCCTAAAGCGCCCCCTGGCAACGACCGTGTGCTCTGCTCGTAAAAGTTCAGGTGCAACAGCCCCGCCACCGCTGCCACGAGGATCAGCATGCCCACCAGCCGCGTGGGAATCCGTTTCAGCGGGTGGTGCCGGAACAACAACAATCCCCACACAAGCGTCAGGAAATAGATGACATGCGCCGCGTAGCCCACCAGAATCGCCAAGCTTCCCGAGAACACCGCGCCAGGCCATCCGAGCAGATTCGGCACCTCGACCAAGCCCTCGATTGACCGGCGCGTGGCCCTCTGATCCTCATCCGTCACGAGGGCCAGGAACACCAGCATGGTCAGCATAAACATGACCACGCCGAGAATCTCATATTTCTGGTTTTCGCGGAGCCTGAAGAGCAAACTCATCTATATATACCCCGTTTCGGCGGACTCACCACAAGATAAGGTTATGGTAACACGATGTCCCCCGATCCGCAACAAGATATAAGGGCGGTTTTCTGATTGCCGCAACGGGTTGCGGTCAGGGGGCTCTGCTGTTCCCGGGGTGCGGCATGCGCCGGGCAAAGGGCGCGCGCGGCTGGCCCGCGAAATCAACGCATCGATCCCCTCCATAGGGCGTAGTCCGGGTGTCTTCGTGGCAGAAAAAAAGGACGGGACTTACTGCCCGACATGGGGCTTTTCATGTACGCGGCGGCCGCCCGAGACCATGCGCCGGCTGGTTGCTGGAACAAAGGGCGGGAGAATCTTGTTGCCCAGTATATCGCGTTTCGCGATTTCCCCGGCTGGCATGCTATGATATGGGCTGGCTTCTGGCGGTGGCGCCAAGGGGCTTTTGCAACCGGAACTACGGGGATTCCCGCACCATGAAGCACATTCATGCCATGAGCAAGCATGCGCCGGCGCCGGCACGGCTGCCGAACCCGAACGTGCCGCCGAAGCTGGACCAGGCGTTTCAGCATTTTGAATTGCTGTGGCTCGAGTCGCCCAAGCTGGAAATCAAATTTCCCTGAATTCGCGCTAAGACGCCGTAATCAGCCGCCCTGTGCGGCGCCACGGTACGGCGGCGCCCGCTCGGCGGATGCGTGTTGCGGCGCATCGGGGAATGTGCAAACCCGGTGGCCAGCCTTGGTGGTCCATGTGCCGTATGCGCGGTAACCGCATGACTCCGAATGAGGTATGCGGTGTTTCGCATTGAACCCGGGGCTGCCGTGATTTCTTTAATGCGGCACGATCCCTTCGGCCGGTGCGCCCGCGGCAGTGAGCCTGCGCCACGGCCGGCCCTGACCACAGTGCCCGTTAGGAAACGTGCGCCACGCCCATTGGTGCGGCGTGTACGCCCCGTCCTCGGGCGCCCCTTTCGGGTATGTATTCCCAAACGGAGGCTATATGGCTAACGAATTCCTAGAGACCCTGAAGAAACAGGTGATCATTCTCGATGGCGCCACGGGCACCATGGTGCAGAACCTGGACCTGACCGACGCTGACTTCGGCGGGGCCGATTTCAAGATGTGCTCGGATCTGCTGTGCTTCTCGAAGCCGCATGAAATGCGCGACATCCATGTAGATTTTCTGCGCGCCGGCGCCAACGCCATCGAGACCAACACCTTCGGCGCCTCGCCGTTCCGCCTGTCGGAGTATGACTTTACGCAGATGGACACCACCCCCTTCGCGGGCATCCCCGAAGGGGTCGACATCAAGCACCTCTCCTACGACGAGTTTGCCTACCACCTGGGCAAGAAAGGCGCCGAAATTGCCCGCGAGGCCGTTGAAGTGCATAAGCAGGATGTCAGCTACGACGGCCGCCCGTTGTTTGTGGTGGGCTCTATCGGACCGTCGAACCGGGTACTCATGAGCACCCAGGCCGATCTCGCCGTGTCCACCTTCGAGGGTATTCAGGACAACTTTTACCAGCAGGTGTGCGGGCTCGTGGACGGGGGCGCGGATGTGCTGCTCTATGAAACCCAGCAGGACATGCTCGAGCTCAAGGCCGCGATCATGGGCGGCCAGAAGGCCATGCGCGACAAGGGCGTGAAGCTGCCCATCATGGCGCAGGTCACCGTCGACCAGTTCTCGAAGATGCAAATCTTCAACACCGACATTCATGCGGCGCTCGTGACCCTGCAACATATCGGCATCGACGTGTTCGGCATCAACTGCTCCATCGGCCCCGACCTCATGGAGAAAACCGTCGAGACGCTCGCGCGCTACGCCCAAATCCCCATCTCGGTCATTCCGAATGCGGGGCTGCCGGTGTCCGAAAACGGCCGCACCGTCTTCAAGTTTCCGCCGGAGGAATTTGGCCGGTACCAGCAACGCTACGTCGCGGAATACGGCGTCAACGTGGTCGGCGGTTGCTGCGGCACGACCCCGGCGCATATCGCCGAGGTGGTCCGCCAGGTAAAAGGGCTCAAGCCCAAGGACCGCAACGCCGAGGGCGGGCTGTGGATTTCGGGGCCGCAGAACGCCGTGCTCCTCGACAGCTCCCAGGGGCTTATCCGTTTTGGCGAGCGGCTCAACGTACGCGGGTCGAAGAAGGTGCGCAAAGCCGTCGAAGAATCCGACCCCATCGATCAGGATGCGCTCGAAGAGGTGGTCCACGAGCAGGTCGAAGGGCTTGGCTGCAATGTCATCGACGTGTGCATGGACTCGAACACCGTGGACACCGTCGAGGCGATGAAGCAGGTGGTGCATGTGCAGACGACCGACTTCGCCGGCGCCATGATGCTCGACTCGTTTCAGGTGGACGCACTCGCGGAATCGATCAAGGTCTACCCGGGGCGGCCTGTCATCAACTCGATTTCGATGGAAGAATCGTCGCCGGGCGTGCTGAAGATCGACGCCACCATCGAGGCGGTCGAGGCGCATTCGCCATTCTACGTGGGGCTGTGCACGGGCCCGAAAGGACCCGGCGCCACGCGCGGCGAGAAACTCGATCTCGCCGCGCAGATCATCGAGCGCGCCCATGAGAAATACGGCGTTCCCGCGGACCGGATATTCATCGACGTGAACTGCTTCCCCCTCGGCTCGGAATCGATCGAAGCGCAGAATTTCGCGCTCGAAACGATCGAAGCCATTCGTATGGTCAAGGAAAAATACCCCACGGTAAACACCGCGCTCGGTGTGGGCAACCTCACCAACGGCCTCGAGAAAAAGCCGTATATGCGCAAGGTGCTCACGTCGGTCTTCCTCGATGAGGCGCGCAAGCGCGGGCTCGATGCGGCCATTATCAACCCGAACCACTATGTCTTCGTCGAGGATCTCGACCCGGACGACTACCAGCGGGCCTTGCGCGTTATCCTCGAACGGAACATGGACGACTTCGCGGACCTCGAGGAAATCTCGGAACAGAAGAAGGGCAAGACTACCAAGCGCCGCTCGACCTACGACGACCTGCCCCTCGAACAACAGATAACCGAGCGGATCAAGGACGCCGCCAAGCAGCGTGAAACGGGCACACTCTCGTACAAAGGACACACCTACGAATACCAGGACAAGATCGTGCTGAAGGTGGCCGAGGCCATGGACATCCACGAGCCGCTGCCCTTCATCAACGAGCACCTCATGGGCGCCATGCAGGAACTTGGCGAGGCCTTCGGCCGGGGCGAAAAGTCGCTGCCCCACCTGTTGAAAGCGGCCGACGTCATGCGCGCGTGCATGGGCTTCCTCGAGCAGTACATGCGCAATGAGGCCGGCATCGATGTGCACACCGAGATCGAGTACAAGGGCACGATCGTGCTCGGCACCGTCTACCAGGACGTACACTCGATCGGCAAGGACCTCGCCAAGACGCTGCTCGAGAACTACGGCTACCGCGTCATCGACCTCGGTACCATGGTGCCCTTGCAGGACTACCTCGACAAGGCCAAAGAAGTGAATGCCGACGCTATCGGCATGTCGGCGCTGCTGGTGCAGACCTCGAACCACATGATCACGGTATCGCAGATGATGGCCGAAGAAGGACTGGCGCACCTGCCTATACTGATCGGCGGTGCGCCCGTGAGCGACCGGCACGCCGCCTTCGTGGCCATGGCCGGCGGTGACGACCCCGAGGCCATGCGCGAGAATGTGTTCTACTGCCGTACCGCCATGGACGGCGTAAACACCATGAACCGTCTCGTGGACAAGGAGAACATCGCGGAACTGTTCAAGGGCAATAAGAAGAAGCTGCTGAGCAAGCTCGAGCATGCCAAGCAACGCCAGGCGAAGGAAGAAGAACTCCTCAAAACCCTGCCCCGGCGCGATGTCCACTTCAACGGCCACATGCTCACGCCCGAGCCGCGCTTCCGCCTGAAGCGGGTCGAGTATGACCTGCGTGACTTCGCCCAATACCTCGACAAGAAGACCCTCTTCTCGCTGAACTGGCGCTTTGGCGGCGAGAAATCCCGCGCCCGCAAAGGCCACACCCAGGCCGAGCTCGAGGCGCTCTTCGACCAGTGGATTCACAAGTGCGCCGAGGAAGGCTGGATTCGCCCGCAAGGCGTGTTCGGCATCTACCCGTGCGTTTCGGTGGACGACAAAATCATTGTGCTCGATCCCGATGACCCCACAAAGGAACTCGGCGAGTGCGACTTTTCCGTGGTCATCGGTTCGGGCAAGGAAGACATCGTGTCCGGCGCGCAGTATTTCCACGGCCGCGAGACCGGTGTGCTTGGTGCGTGCGGCATCCAACTCACCACGAGCGGGCCGCAGATCGACGCGGTGATCAACCGCATCCGTGAATCCGGCGATTCAGAGTCCACGCTCTATTTGCAGGGGCTCTCCGACCGTGTGGCCGAGGACATGGCGGATCACCTGCACAACATGCAGCGTGAAATGCTTGGCATCGACGCAAAAGACGGCACCCGCTGGTCACCGGGCTATCCGGGCATGCGCGACATCACAATCAACAAAACCATCCTCGCGCTGCTCGACGGCGAGAACCAGATCGGCGTGAAGCTCACCGACGCCGCCGAGTACAGCCCCACCGGCACCACGGGTGCCGTGGTGAGCTACCACCCCGAGGCACGCTACAGCTAATGTGGGCTTTGCCCACAACCCAAGGATGGCGAGGCCCTGAAGAAAAGGCGGGTTCTGGTCTACAGCGAGGGTGAGCGTCCCCGCGAGCCGAAACGCGACATAAGACCCCAAGATAGCGGTTATGGACGAGGGCATTGTGCTTTAACGGGTTGCCAATGATGCTCGAAATTGTGTCTTCTATTATTCTTTAGCCGTTTACCGTGGGCCGTTTCCCATACGTCATAGGGTGCTCGCGTATCACCGCTGAGAACGGTTCTGACCCACCGGCTGTCTCTATGCGTCACGATGCAGGCGCCGTTTGGACTGCGGCGGCTTGCCACTGCACGCCAAAGTAGCGCCAACGGGATGGCAATCCCGGCCGCACGCTGGTATTGGCTATCACGGGACAGATTGGCGAAACAAGCGCGGCGCCGGGCAATTACGCCTTCCCTACATCCGTTCCGGTACCTCGATGCCGAGGATGTGCAGTGCATTGGCGATGGTTTGGCGCGTGGCGGCGCAGAGCTGTGCACGGGCCTGTGCGCGCTCGGGCGTGTCGGCGGTCAGCACGGGACAGTCGTGGTAAAAGGTGGTGAAGAGCCGCGCCGTCTCGAGGGCGTATTGGGCGATGGGCGCCACGGTACGCTGGCGCAACGCCCCCGCCACCACCTCGGGGAAATCGCTCAGCTTCAGCACCAGGGCCCACTCGGCGTCGGTATCGAGGGGGCAGTCCTTGGCAGGCGGGGCCGCCGGGTCGCCGTTGTACTTGCGCAAGATCGAATTGATCCGCGCGCACGAATACTGGATATACGGCCCCGTGTCACCGGTGAACGAGAGATTCTCCGCCATGTCGAAGGTAACGTTCTTGTTGGGCGACACACGCAATACGGAGAACCGGATCGCCGCGACGGCCACCTGCTCGGCAATGATATGCTGCTCCTCCTCCGTGAGATCCGTGCATTGCTCCGCCACGCGCTCGCGGGAAAGCTTCGATGCTTCATCGAGGAACTCGGCGAGCAGGACCACCTTGCCCTGGCGGGTGGACATCTTGCCTTCTTTCAACAGGATGTACGCGTAGTACACGGCTTCCGGCGGCGTGTGGCCGGCGGCCTCGAGGATCATGCTCACCTGTTGCTGGTACAACCGGTGGTCTTCCCCGAGCACCACGAGGTTGAGGGCGCTGCCCTGCTGCTCCTTCTCGATGTTGTAGGCGAGGTCGCGGTAGCCGTACATCGAGGAGCCGTTGGCGCGCATGAGCACGAAGTAGCGCCCTTCGTCGCGCTCGTGGCCGAGCTGCTGCAGATCCACCACGATACGGCCATATTCGTCGGTAAACAGCGCCCCCCGCTGTTCGAGAGCCGCCTGTACCGGGTTCAGCCGCGGGTCCTGTAAGAACGCGGACTCCCTGTCGAAGCGGTCATAGTCGACCCCCAGCCGCCGCAGCACGGCGAGCTGGCCGCCCAGGCACAGGTCCACCACCTTGCGAAAGCGTTCCCGGGTCTCCGGGTCGCCTTCTTCCATCTTCACGAGGAGTTCATAGCCCGCCGCGGCGAATTCCTCGTCTTCCTCCGCGCGCTTGTTCGCGTCCACATAGGCCTGGAGAATTTCATCGAAGGTGAGGGTGTCCACATCCGCCGCCACGAGCACGAGCAGGCCAATCTGCCGGCCGATGTCGTTCACATAATAGTGCACAGTGAGGTCGTGGCCTTCGAAGCGCAATAACCGGGCGAGGCTGTCGCCGATCATGGCGTTGCGCGCGCGGCCAACGTGCGGGCTGGCGTTCGGGTTGATGCTCGTGTGTTCGATCAGCGCCTTCTTGCCCGCGCCGAGGCCGTTGGCGCCATAGGCCGCCTCTCGTGCGAGTACTTCGCCCACCACCATGTGTGCAAAGGCCCGCCGGTCCACACGCAGGTTGAGGTAAGGGCCCGCCGGTTTTGCCTCGGTCACCGCGCCTGCGAAGTCCACCTGCCGGGCAATTTCAGCGGCGAGCTTGGGCGGCGGCATGCCGAGTTTGCGGGCGGCCTCGAACAAGCGCACGGACACATCGCCCATGGCAGCTTTCGGCGGCGCACCGAAGCCGAGATCGCCGGTTTCCAGGCCGGAAAAGGTATGCAGGATGGGCGCTTCGAACAGGGCAAAGGGATTCACAGCGGTCTCCTTGGGATGCTTGGGGGACGTCCGCAATTTGTAATGGCCGGGAAGCGTGGATTATAAAGAATGTCGCGCGCCTTGCAAAAGCCGGCAGAGACACCGCCATCCAACGGCCAACACCACAAAGGGTCCCTCATGCATATACGTCCCCTCACGCGAACACCCAGCCCCGCCGAAACCACACTCATCGAGAGTGCGATCCTATTGCTCTTTACCGTTTTCTTCCGGGACAACGAGAACTTCGAGACCGCTTACCAGAACCTCGCGAAGTTCTACGAGAAGACGCCGTAGCCGGACCCGGGCGGGATCGGCCGGCGAGCACGCCGCATGCCACCACCAGCGCCGGCGCCGGCCACGAGGGCCCCGAGCACACCCATTACTGCATGGGTGCCGTGGGCAATGCGCCGGTGTTGGATTCCGGGGTTGAAGTCATCGCGCCACCGCGGCTCTGCGCACTGCCGGTGGCCCGGTCCTCGAGTTTCCGGGAATAGCGATCCGCTTCGGAAAGCTGCCGCTCTTCGACCCGGACAATATGGTAACCTTGGCTCGTTGAAATAACCTCGCTCACTGCACCCACCGGCGCCTCCCACACATACGCCTCGAAGGCCGGCTCCAGTTCGTCGCGCTTGGTGAACGTTTGCAGCAGCCCGCCGCGCGCGGCGCTTGTGCCGTCGGCCGAATAGGTGCGCGCGATCCGGGCGAAGCTCTCCCCTTCCATGATGCGCTCGCGCAGTTCCTCCGCCTGTTGGCGTGCGCGGCGCTTGTCGGCGGGGTCACGCGGATCATAGCTGATGAGAATGTGCCGGGCGCGCACGGTAGACGCGGTGGTGTCCAGCCGGCCCGCCCACCACACGGCCACGAGCATGAGCACAACCAAGAAGCCAATGCCAACCCAGATGAACCGGGTGTAGTCCTTCGGTTCATTCGGCACGTTTTGTTCGGAAACCATGGGGTGCATACTCCCGTTTGCAGCGATCCGCTAGAACGAATCCATCATGCTGCCGTAATAGGTGGTCCAGAAAGTAATGACGACATAGCCCACAACCAGCCCGACCACCAGAACGATCAAGACATTGGCTACCTTGGTCGCCATTTCAACAGCCTGATTCGCCTCTGCCATGTGGTAGTCCGCCACCTTGTTCAACGAGGCCTCGAGGTTCCCGCTCTGCTCACCCACGGCGAGCATTTCGCGGGCAGAAGGCGTGAGCACCTGCACGCCGCCGAAGGCCTCGACCAGCGAACGCCCTTCCATGATCGGCGGAATCGCGCGTTCCAGGTCGCGCGCGATGTAGGCGTTGTCCGAAGCGGCCGCGGCATGCTCGACACACCGCTGAATGGGCAACCCGCTCTGAATGAGCAAGGCAAAGCTGCGAAAGAACCGTGCGAGCGCGAAACGGCGCGCCACGATGCTCAACGGCCATACACGGCTGGCTACAAAGCCCTGCGCCCGGTCGAGCATGCCGCGGCGTCCCAGCACCACAAGCCCGCCAAACACGAGGGCCGCCGCCGTGAGTGCGCCACCCTGAAACACCAGCCACTGCCCTATGTAGCTCGATAAGGAGAAGGGATCCCGCGCGCTGAAATCGAGGTTGCGTATCAGGCCGATGGCGAACGTGCCCAGAAACCACGCGAACATAAGCTGGATCACGGGATAGGCGAGCATCCCCATGATCCGGCGGCTCATGGCGAGCCGGTCTTCGTAGTAATCCGCCAAGTCACGCAGCATGCGGTCGAGCCGCCCGCCCGCTTCACCCGAGGCCAGCAGGCTCGTGAGAATGGGTGGGAGGTAGCGGCGTTGTTTGCCGGCCGCTTCGGCCAGCGTGGCCCCGTCCCGCACATCCTGCTCCATGGCGCGCAACACCTCTTTCGCCTTGCCGTCGCGCATACCATTCCGCGTGAGCGCCAGGGTCTGCACCAGCGGAATCCCCGCATCGTATGACGTCGCGAGCTGGCGGCACAACGGCACCAGCGTTTTAGTCGATATTTCCGGTGAAAACAGGCCCATGTTAACACGCTCCACATGCGTTCCGCTTCAAAGCAAAGTGTAGCAAACGCCTGCATACCGTATGAAATGCCCTGATGCCAGGGTATTTTCGGGAACCGACCCGTTGCTTTCGCAAGTCCAATGTTTCGTACTCTGCCCCTGGAATTTCGGGAATTTCGAGAACTTTCCTCGTACGTCCTGATCGAAGACAATCTCTTCATCTGCGCGATCAGCGTTATCTGCGGTTAATTTCCCCGCCAGAAACGCGGCCCCATTGTAGCGTTCGGTGAGGGGGCGTGTTAAGAGGACGCAGGGGGCTGCGTCCCTCCCTTCCCTAAAAACTTTTTAGGGGGAAGCGTATTCACGAAGGTGGGTTTCCGCGCGTGGAAACGCCACGTAATACCCCAAGACGGCGATCGGGGGCGGCTGGAACAGCGGCGGGTCATTTGCGCAGGGCATGGGGTCTGCCGGCAGCCTATTCGTCTACTTCGATTTTCGTGCCCTCGCCGTCGGTAATGTAGACGATGGTGTCGCGGCCGCTGGCAAGGTGCCGCGACACACTGAGCACGCGGTGCTCGGGGCCAATGGACACGCTCGTTTCCGCAAAGCTCTGCGCGGCGAGGTGCTGATCGAACACCTCGATGTTGATATTGGCGTAGTCGTCGTATTGCGCGCGCAACTCGCGGCCCAATTGCACGAGTTCGTCCCGGCCCATGCCGGGCGGCACGACGAGGACCATGCCCTTGAGGGAGGGCGCTTCGCCGGCCACGACCGACGGGCTGGCCGGGTCGCGGCCCCACTCACTGATGACCTCGTAGTCCGCCTCCCCGGTGGGTTGTGCCTGCCTTCCGCCGGCGTCTGGCACGGAGACGTCCTGCGCCGGGGGCGGGCCCATGGCGGAATCGGCGCCCCTGCGGCCGCTGGCTTGCTCCGCCATGAGCCGGGCGACCGCCGTGTCGACAATATCCTGCACCAGGTCGTCGTTCGGACGCGGCACCTGCGGAAAGAGCCCGCCGCCCTGTTCCCCATGGAGCATGTAGACGCGCTGCAGTTCTTCGCGCAAATGCCTGTTCTCTTCGTTCAGCGGACGGGCGACCTCGTGCATGAACTGATCGAGCGTGGCCTGCAACTGGCGCACTTCGTTGCGCAGCGATTGCATCTCCCGGCGCATACGGGCGAACTCGGTGGGGCTATTCGCCGCGCGGTTCGGCGCGGTTTCGGCCGCCGCCACGCTGCTGGCCACGGCTTCCGCCGTCGCAAACGACACGCGCTCGGCGAACCAGTCAAGCCAGGGGACCGGCCCCGGCGCAGCGGCAGACGACGGCATGTTCGCGGCGTACCACTCGAGCCACGGTGCGGGCGCGGGCGCGATGTCCGCCTCAGCGAAGACCGCCGCCAGACCTATCAGAGTGCTGCTGAGTAACGTCATGGGAATTGCGCCTCTCCACGGCTTAACCTTGTATTGCTTTCCTCGGAACTCTTTAAGGCATAGGGCTGATGTCAGCAATATGGACGACAAAGAGAAGCCCACAGCGAGGGCTGGCCCTTTTTTTGTCCGGTTTATGGAAAACCTGGACACCAACGCTGATCATGGCAACACACTTGCCAAGCAGGTAACGCGTTGCCTTTGCTCAAGTAAACGCATAACACACGGGAGAAGCATGACACACGCCCCCGGCCAATGTCATCGGCGGCTGGCGTGGCCGGCACGACACTACACGCTGGTGCGGTAGCCATCGATAATGCGCGCGACGAAGCTGTCCTGGTCCTGTTCCCAGTATTCCGACGAGAAAATTTCGACCTCGATCCATTGGTTGAAGCCGGTGTGTTCGACCCAAGAACGTATCTTGGGAATGTCGATGCAGCCCTCGCCCATGATGCCACGGTCGTTGAGCAGGTCGCGGGTGGGCGTACGCCAGTCACTCACGTGGAAGGAGAATATATTACGGCCGGCGCGTTCGATTTCTGCTTTGAGGTGCGGATCCCACCAGAGGTGGTATACATCGACCGTGACGCCGAGGAAGCTATGGTTGAGCGCCACGCACATGTTGTTGGCCTGCTCGAGGGTGTTCACGGCTGAACGGCAGTCGGCATACATCGGGTGAAGCGGCTCGATGGACAGGCGCACCCCCGCCTGCTCCGCGTGCGGCAGCACGGAAGCGATGCCATCGGTTATCTGCTGGCGCTGGGTGGGGAGATCGAGATCGGGCACCGCGCCGCACACGAGCACGACGAGGTCACAGCCGAGTTCGTGGGTCATGTCGATAATGCGGCGGTTTTCGTCGCGCGCTTCCTGACGTTTCGCGCCGCTCGTGGCGGGAAAGAAGCCGCCGCGGCACACGCTGACGCACGTGATGCCCGCATCCTCGAGTATCCGGCGGGTCTGCTGGGCTCCGTAGGGCTCGATGTGCATGGTCCACAGCGTGGCCGCCGGCACCCCGGCCTTTGCATAGCCGGCCACCATCTCCTCGAGGTTCCACGGCTTGTTGGTAATCGAATGGATGCACAGCCGCGAGAGATCAGTCCGTTTTTCCGCCATGAGGTTCCGTCTCCTTCCGTTGCGTGTTCGGCAGACTGCCCCACCGGGCCAGGTAGATGCCGCACAACACCACGCCCGCACCCGCCACCTGCCAGGGGGAGAGCGCCTCCCCCAGCCATACCCACGCCGCCGCGGTGGCGACCATGGGCTGAACGAGCAGACTCACCGACGAGAACGCTGCGGGCAACTTCTGCAATCCGTATACAATGAGGCCCTGACCGCAACTGTGGCACACGAGCGCGAGCGTGAGCAAGGCGGCGAGTCCGCGTCCGAACTGCGCCGGCCCCCAGGTAAAAGATTCGCCCGAGCACACCGCCGCCAGCCACAGCACCACCATGGCGACAGCGCAATTCCAGGCCATGAGCGTGATGGTCGAGTATTGCCGGCGCAGGCGGTTCATGCTGAGCTGGTAGCCGGCGTACCAGAACGCGGTGAACACACCCAGGCCATCGCCCAGCAGCCGCGCACTGCTCAGGCGGAAGCTGATCCCCATCAGCATGGTCACACCCGCCAAACCCAGGGCGAGCCCGAGCAGGAACACGGCGTTCATGCGCTCGCCGAAGAAGCGCCAGGCAATCAGCGTGACAATGATGGGCGCGAGGTTGGCGAACAGGGTGGCGTTCGACACGGTGGTAAACTGCACGGCCCAATGCCATACGGCCATGTCAATGCCGAAGAAGAAACCGGGGAGGGCGAGCATCCAGGGGGAATACACGCGCGGGCGGCGCACACGGCGTTCATGCGGTTCGATCGCCATGGCAAGGAAGAAAACCGGCAAGGCGATGCCCACGCGATAGAAGCCGGTCGCACTCGGCCCGACAGGACTCAGCCGCACCATAATGCCGCTGAAGCCGATAATGAACGCGCCCATCACCAGCGCGGTGAAGGCCAGGCGCGGGAACTCGGCGGGCTCGTTTTGCGGGGTGTGTGCGGACATTGTACACGTGGCAGGTGTGCCGGGGTTGTTACTGCGCAAGAAAATTCCCGCCCCGAAGGCGCAGCGGGCCAGCGCAGGATACGCCATCGGTCCCGCCGAAGCCAACCCTGCGCCGCATGTGCCTGCGGCGTGGAGACACAAGGCGGGCAAACGTGGCCGCCGCCCTCCCGTTCAGCGCTCTTATTCCTGACCGAGCAGCTTCACGAACTGGCGCAGGTATGAGCGGTCGAGGGTGTGGCCCATCGTCTTGCTCATAAGACGCAGCGCATCGTAGGAGCCCATGCGCTCGCCGAACGGACGCTTCGCCGTCAGGGCGGAGAAGATGTCGGCGATGGTCACGATACGCACAGGCATGCGAATCCCCGCGCCGGGGAGCGCATCGGGGTAGCCATCGCCGCTGAGTTTCTCGTGGTGGTGGCGCACGATTTCAAGCACGACCCGGTTGGTGATGCCGGTGTCCCGCAGCATTTGCTCGCCCCAGATCGGGTGCTGGTGGATCACCTGCCATTCCTGGTCCGACAGCGGGCCGTTGCGCCGCAGGATTTCCGGGTCTATCTCGCTCTTACCGATGTCGTGGATGAGGGCGCCCAGCGCGATGTCGAATGCTTTGTCGTCTTTGAACCCGAGCCAGGCGGCGAGGCCAGAGGCGAACACACACACATCGACGCAGTGCGTATAGGTTTCATACGTGCGCCAGGTACACTGCGCCAGACAGGAAAAGGCGCCCGTATTGCATGAGAGGAAGCGCACCATGTGCTGCGCAATCGTGGCGGCGCGGTTTAACAGCGTGCGCGACCGCGGCGATTGCAGCACTTCCTTGACCAGCTCTTGAGCGGTCTCATAGAGCAGCGCCGCCCGAACCTCCAACGGCATGCCGGTATCCGCCCGAATCGCCGACAGGTGCTCCTCGACATACCGGCACAAATGTGGCCGGTCTTCGTGACGCATCCAAAGCTCGTTGATTTTGCGTGCGGCCAAGTCTTCCCGCGCATCCTGGCCAAAGGCTCGCGCGGCTTCGTGGTATAAGCCGGGCGCGGCGCCGCCCGGCTGGCGAATGAACAGATCGAAGTTCACTATCCCGCCCCGCCGGAACGTGTTGAGCAACACGGGACAAAAGCCGTCCGGCCCCGCATCGTGCAGGTCGATTGCGTATTCCGAGAGATGCGCCATGTTTGCCCCCAAAAACAGTATGCACTAGCTAAGCCGGCGCCATTGGCACCCTGCTCATGTTCACAGCACACAACAGCATTTGTTTTTTGGGTGCAGTTCTTCTACTACCGATGTTTTGGTTCCTTCGTGCCAGTTGTGA
>CAZMVU010000063.1:0-22410 GCA_964569295.1 uncultured Nitrospirales bacterium | reverse complement strand
GAAAGATTACAAGAAGCGGTGGTGGATCGGGTGCGAGAGTTACTCCACGCTAAATCCGTTGAAATTGATTTAGAATACTACGAAAATTCTGATTATTACGACAAGTTTCATCAAGCCCAGTCGGAGGCCCCTTATCGTCCGGCTTTGTTGTTGAGTCGGTTGTTGCAGGTGTTACAAGGCTCGATTTCTTTGGGGGCGATCGCGATTTTACTGTTTTCTCTCATTTGGTGGGTAACACTGGTTCCTTTAGTCGCCGTTATTCCCTTGCTTGTGGCGCTGTTTCGCTGGCGGGACGATCCTGAGATCAGCCGGCTCTTTCTGGGGGTGTTCATCCTGAGCGCAGGGGTGCTTTTCGTGCTGGGCAACCGTTACCTGCCGCGCTGGGTGGCCCGGCGTGTGTTCGAGGCGAGCGCGGTGCCGACGCTTTTCGTGGGGGAGGCCTCGAAGGTGGCCGCGCTGCAGCAATGGGTGGATAACCGCACCGACCTGGGGATCAAGCCGGTCGGGATGGTGCGCAATGGCGGCGCGGCGGCGCACGCGGGAGAGGGCGAGCCCGGGGGTGCGGGCGCGGACGGGCAGGCGGCGCCAACGATGCCGGTGCTGGGCTCGGTGGCCGATCTGGAGCGGATGCTGGAGGAGGCCCGCGAGGAGCCGATCCAGCAGCTCATTCTGGTGGAGACGCCGGGGGACGCGGAAGACGGCTACGACCCCGGTCCGGGCGAAAACCAGGCATGCACGCCTCACGCGAGAGACTACAACCCGGACGGTCCGAGCTGGACCATCGACCTGACGGAACTGCTGCGTCTGATTCAGTTCTTCAACTCCGGCGGCTATACCTACTGCCCCGGCGAGGGCACGGAAGACGGATTTTGCCCCGGCGCCCCGTCGGACCGGTAAGCACGCACGGCACACGTTGAATCACCGCCCCCTCGGGGTCACATCGGCCGAGGGGGCGCTTCATGGCAGGCATTGTCATTTGCCCGAACGGGGACGCGATGCTGCCGGGCGAACAGGGGGTGTAACACGCACCATACGCTTGTCTCAGACACGGCCTAAGCGGGGCTTAGGCCGTGCCAGCCATTACGGGTAAGCAGGCGCGTGTTACCTGGCGACGACGCGTATGCCGGGCCGGGCCAGGATTTCATCGAGGCCTTTGGCGGTGACGCGGGCGCCGGTGAGTTCGAGGTCGCGCAGCCGGGGGAAGCATGCGAGGTAGCCGAGGCCGTGGTCGGTCACGCGGGTGCGGGAAAGGTCGAGGCGCACGAGGTTGGGGAGCGGCGTGCCGCCGGGCCATTCGGCGAACCGGCGCAGCTCGTCGTCGGTAAGCCACGATCCCGAGAGGTCGAGGCTCTCGAGATGGCGCAAGCCCGCAATACCATGTTCATCGGGCCAAAGGCTGGTGGCGGTATCGGCGAGATCCAGGTTGTGCAGGCCGTGGAATTGGCGCAGCACACGAATGCCGGCCGCGTTGAGGGCGGTCCCGCGCAGGTCGAGATGAGTGAGGCTGCTGGCGTGGGCGAGGTATTGCAGGCCGGGGCCATGCACGCCGGTACCCCGCAGGCTGAGCCGGCGCAGGTACACGAGGTCGGCGAGGTGGCCGAGGCCCAGGTGGCGCCAGGCGGCACGTATACGGTTGCGGCTCGCTTCGCACAGGGCCTCGTCTTCCGCGGCCAGGTGCAGGTCGCTCACGCCAGTGTGGTCGAGGTTGAGTTCGCGCAGGCTGCTGAGCCGGGACACATGGGCAAGGCCCTCATTGCCGGCGCGGGTCCGAGCAAGAGAAAGCACCTCCAAACCCTTGTGGGGCCGGAGGTGCGCAAGACCGGGATTGGTGATGTTGGTTTCGGAGAGATCCAGGTAGCGGAGTCCGTCGAGCAAGGCCAGTTGCCTGAGGTTTTCGTCTTGCAGGGACGAGTCGGCAGCCCGGAGGGCCTCACATTGGCGCACCCGCCGCAGCGCAGGAATGTCGCTGCGCCAGAATGGATGCACCAGATACGGGTGCGTCGTGATTTCCATAGGCCTCCTTCTAGCACGAACGCGCACGCGCGCCGTCCATTGTTGGCATTATGGTGTTGCTGTGAACCCGCTGTTCTTGTGCCGGAATTGCGGCACAAACGAACCCATAATAACGTTATAACGCCCCGCTTGCAATAGCCGGAGCACATTGATTTGCGGTGCAGTTCTTCTACTACCGCTCCAAAACGAAAAGCGAAGTAAAAAGGACAGTCCTTGTGAGTCCGCGCGTGCCCACTGAAACGTCCTCGCGAAAGCGGGAACAGGGACAGCCCCGTCTCGCTCGCGCACTCCCTTGCTTGTGTCAGCCCCGTTCTGCTTACCCGTACCTGTCATCCACAATTCTGAACAACGGTCGCAGAAGAACTGCACCCCGAAAACGGGAGCGGCGCCGGCAACGTATGCTGGACAGCCCTGCGGCCGTATAATACCTGGCGTACCGTTACAGCACGTCCTTGATGGCGTCACAGAGGCGGCCGATGTTGTCGTCGGTAATGCCCGCGACGTTGATGCGCCCCGACCCAACGATGTAGATACTGTACTTTTCGCGCAGTTTCTCGACTTGTTCCTTCGAGAGTCCGGAGAACGAGAACATACCCTTCTGGCGTGTGATGAACGAAAAGTCCTGATGCACACCCTTCGACTGAAGTGTCTCCACAAGGTTCTGGCGCATGCCGTTGATGCGGTCGCGCATGGCCGCCACCTCGCCTTCCCACTGGCTGCGCAGGCGTTCATCCTGTAGCACGGTCTTTACGATGAGCCCGCCATGCGCGGCCGGATTCGAGTAGTTCGCGCGGATACGCTTTTTCACATGGCTGAAGGCCTTCTCCGCATCTTCCGGCGTGTGTCCGACGACGGTGAGTGCACCGACGCGCTCGCGGTAGAGGCCGAAGTTTTTCGAGAACGAACTGCAGACCAGCAGTTCGACTTCCGGTTTGCACAGCGCGCGCAGGCCGGCGGCATCGGCCTCGAGACCATTGGCAAAGCCCTGGTAGGCGAAGTCAACCAGCGGCATGAAGCCCTGATTCTTCGCCATGTCGGCGAGTGCCTGCCATTGAGCGCCGTCGGGATCCATGCCGCTCGGGTTGTGGCAGCAGGCATGGAACAACACCACGTCTTCGGCGGGCACGTACTGCAACGCGCGCAGCATGCTGTCGAGGTTGAGTGATTGTGTGTCGTGGTTGTAGTACGGGTACGTTTTCACCGTGAGGCCCGCGGCCGCGAATACCTGGGCGTGGTTGGCCCAGGTCGGCTCGCTCACCCAGATATTCGTGTCCGGCTTCATTTGTTTGAGAAAATCCCCGGCCACGCGCAATGCGCCCGTACCGCCCGGGGTATGCGCCGTGCGTGCGCGGCCACTGCCAACGATTTCGTGGTCCGCGCCGAACAAGAGCTCCTGTACAAGGGCCCCATACGCCGGATCGCCGGGAATGGGCAAGTAGCTTTTTGTGGTCTCCGCCTCGAGCAGGCGTTTCTCGGCTTCCTTGACCGAGGCAAGGACGGGCGTCTTGCCGTTCTCGTCCTTGTACACGCCGACACCCAGGTTAATCTTGTCGGGGTTGGTGTCGTTGTTGAAAGCTTCCGTGAGCCCGAGAATTGCGTCGGGCGGCGCCATTTCCAGCTTGTCGAACATGCTGCGTTTCCCTGCCGTCGTGGCCGATGGGCCCTATCGCATTGAATATCGCCGTGCGCTGCGCGCACGTGGTTGCGCATGATAAACGAACCACGCCGTAGACACAAGGAATGCGCGGCGGCAGTGGCAGAGAAGGCGGACAGAAAACTGTCGTCCCGCCGGCGCAATAAACCTTTGCGTCCCACCGGGAGGGCGAACGTCCCCGTGAGCCGGTCTCCGCGCGCCGGCCCGCTACAGCGTCTCGACCGTGATGTGCTCGTTGGTGTAGATGCAGATTTCCCCGGCGATGCCCATGGCCTCGCGCACCACGCCCTCGGCATCGAGATCCGAGTGCCTCACGAGCGCCCGGGCCGCGGCGAGGGCATACGAGCCGCCCGATCCAATGGCGAGCACGCCGTCATCCGGCTCGATGACATCGCCATTGCCGGAGATCAGCAACGAACGCTCGCTGTCGCACACGGCGAGCATGGCTTGGAGGTGGCGCAGGTACTTGTCCGTGCGCCAATCCTTGCCGAGTTCGACGGCGGAGCGCACGAGGTTGTTGTTGAACGCTTTCAGCTTGCCCTCGAAACGCTCGAAAAGGGCGAGCGCATCGGACACGGCGCCCGCGAAACCCGCAAGGACGCGCCCATCGGAAATCCGGCGAATCTTGCTCGCGTGGCTTTTCATGATGGTCTCGCCCACGGTGACTTGCCCGTCGCCGCCAAGGGCGACCTGGCCGTTTTTGCGCACGGCGACGATGGTGGTGGCGTTGAACGGCTGCATGGCGTAGTTCCTCAGGAGCTGCTTTTCTTTTTGGGACTGGCCTTGCGTTTTCGGGGCGCGCGTTTCTTCTTCTCCGGCGCCTTGGCCAGCAGTTCAACCGCCTTACCGAGATCGCAGTCGTCAGGGCTCATATCCTTCGGGAGCGAGGCGTTTTTGTCCCCGTCGCTCACATAAGGCCCATAACGTCCCTCATAGAGCGTGACGGGCGCCTCGGAGTGCGGGTGCTTGCCGAGTTCGCGGAGAACCTTTTTCGATGCGCGCCGTTGCTTGGGTTGCGCCAGCAGTTCGAGGGCGCGATCAAGGCCGACGGTATACACGTCGTCGCTGTCCTCGAGGCTCCGGAACTCCTTGTCGCACTTCACATAGGGTCCGTACCGGCCCACACCCGCCAGCACCGGCTCGTCCTGGTCCGGGTGCTTGCCGAGTTCGCGCGGCAATGACAGCAGCTTCAAAGCAAGCGGCAGGTCCACATCCTCGAGGGCCATGCCTTTAGGCAGGCTGGCGCGCTTGGGCTTGGGCTTGCCCTTTTCCGCCTCGCCAAGCTGCACGTAGGGTCCGTAGGGGCCAAGCAAGGCATACACCTTTTCGCCGGTTTCCGGGTCTTCGCCGAGTTCATCGCTGCCCTGGGCGTTCTGCTCGATCAAGTCATGGGCCTTTTCTGCCGTCAGATCCTCGTAATACAGATCCGCCGGCAGCGGCGCGGTATTGCCTTCGCCGCCATCCGCGCGTTGGAGGTAGGGTACATTGCGGCCCAAGCGCACATACAGCGGCTCGCCGTTCTCCGGGTCGTTCCCGAGAAGGAGCGCGGGGAATTCGATATTGGGCAACTCGTCGTCAATCTGTTTCACGAGTCCATGGCCAAAGCGCCCATTACCGCGATAGAAGGCTTCGAGGAAGTCTTTCGAGTTCTCGTGCCCCTCGGCGATATTGTCGAGCGCGTTTTCCATGCGCGCCGTGAAATTGAGATCCACATATTCCGAGAAATGCGCACGCAGCAGGTCTGTCACGGCAATGCCGGTGTAGGTCGGCGCCAGGGCGCCGCCTTTGCTCACGTTCACCACGTAGCCGCGCTGCTGGATGGTCGAGATGGTCGGCGCGTAGGTGGACGGCCGCCCGATGCCCTCCTCCTCGAGCCGCTTCACGAGCGATGCCTCGGTGTAGCGTGCGGGCGGCTGCGTCTCGTGGCGCGTGGGTTGCAGCGATTCGATGACCAACTGCTCGCCGGGCCCCACCTGCATGCCCTGCTCGATCGGCGGCAGCAGTGTGTCTTTCGTCTGTGTGTCGGACACCTTGAGAAAGCCCGGGAATGTCACCACGGAACCCGTGGTGCGCAGGACCGCCGGGCCATCGTTGGTTGCCGCCTCGAACGCGACGGTGGTCTTCAGCAATTCCGCGTCGGTCATCTGCGAGGCCACGGTGCGGTTCCAGATGAGCCGGTACAACCGCAGCCCGTCGCTATCGATGAACGGCGCCACCGTTTCCGGTTGCCGGTCAAGGTGAGTCGGACGGATGGCTTCGTGGGCCTCCTGGGCCATTTTCGATTTGGTCGTATAGCTGCGCGGGCCCTTGTAATACTCCTCGCCGAAGAGTTTCGTAATCACCTGCCCGGCTTCGCCCATGGCCTTGTTGCTGAGCACCACGGAGTCGGTACGCATGTAGGTGATGAGCCCCTCGCGATCACCGCCGCCAAGGTCCACGCCCTCATACAGGCGCTGCGCCACGCGCATGGTCCGCGCAGGCGACATGCCCAGCAGCGAACTCGCCGCCTGCTGGAGCGTCGAGGTGATGAACGGCGGCTGGGGGCGCTGCTTGGTCTTCTTCTGTTCGACGGACGAGACGTGCCAGGGGGTGTGCTCGCCGAGTTCGCCGGCCACGCGCTTGGCCGCATCTTCTTGCAGCCAGACGACATCCGGCTCGGCCTCTTTCTTCAGGTTGCCGGTGCTGGAATCGAAATCCTTACCGCCCGCCAGGCGTTTACCGCCGAGCGCCACGAGGGTGACACCAAATTGCGTGTCCCCGCCGGCGAGAGTCGCTTCAATATCCCAATAGGTTGCGCGGTGGAAGGCGCGGCGCGCCTCTTCGCGCTCGACCACGAGGCGCACCGCCACGCTCTGCACACGCCCTGCGCTTAGCTTCGATCGCACCTTGCGCCACAGCACGGGGCTCAGCGAGTAGCCGTACAGGCGGTCAAGAATACGGCGGCTTTCCTGCGCACGCACGAGCTGCTCGTTTACGTCGCGCGGGTGCGCAATGGCATGATCGATAGCGGCACGCGTGATCTCGTGGAAGGCGATGCGCTTCACGGGCACCTTCGGCTTGAGAGTCTCGAGCAAATGCCAACTGATGGATTCCCCCTCACGGTCTTCATCGGTGGCGAGCACCACCTCGTCCGCGTCCTTCATCAGGGCGCGCAATTCCTGCACCTGCTTTTTATTGTCCTTGGGCACCACATAGAAGGGGGTGAAATCATTGTCCACATCCACCGCCATGCGCGCCCACGGCTTGTCCTTGATGGCTTTGGGCACCTCGTCGGCGCTGCTCGGCAGATCGCGGATATGGCCGAAGCTGGCCACCACCTTATACTCATTGCCCAGGAACCGGCCGATGGTCTTGGCCTTGGCGGGCGACTCTACAATAACGAGTTTCAATGTCGTTTCCCTCAGCTTGGATTGGCCGCGAACCCTATCGCGGGCAGAATATTCGCGAGAAAAATACGGAGTCAGCGGGTAGAGAACAACCACAATTCACTCCGCCATGTCAAGGCGGTTACGCCATGGCGCCGTGTTCTCTCCACGCAGCATACCATATATCGGGCCCCAAACCCGCCAAGCGGACACGGGGGCGGATAGGCTGGGAACGCCGCGCAGGGGCGGCGTGTCAGCGGTAGGTGCGCAGGCCAAGGCGCTGGAGCATGAAGCGCCAGAGGAAGATCACGTTGGTCATGAGGTAGCGTTTCCACAGGCGGCCCGGCTCGCTCCACAGGCGGTAGAGCCATTCGAGCGAATGTTTGCGCATCCACTGCGGAGCCTGCTTTTTCATGCCGGCATGGAAGTCGAAGGCGGCGCCCGCGGCGATCATCACCGCATTGATGCGGCCCTTATGCTCGCCAGTGAACCACTCCTGCAACGGGCAGCCCAGCCCGACGAACACCACTCCCGCGCCCGAGTCGTTGATCCGCTGCACGAGTTCGGCGTCTTCTGCTTCCGTGAGCGGGCGAAAGATCGATGGCTCGCAGCCGGCCACATCGAGGCCCGGGAACTTCGCCACCAGGTTGTCCCGCATCTTCTCCACCACCTCTAGGCGGCTGCCGTAGAAATATACCGGAATGCCCTCTTTCGCGCACGCCGCGCAGCAAAGCAGGGTGAACTCCGGCCCGTAACAACGGTCTTCGAGGCCCGTGTTGTACAGCTTGTTGAGTCCGATACGCACCGGGTGGCCGTCTGGCGCGACAATGTCGAAGTTGTCGAGCAGGCGCCGCAGGGCCGGGTCGCGGCTCCCCTCGACCAGCCCATGCACGGCGAGGTGGGTCTGCGCGGTCGAGCGGTGCGCCTTCGCGGCGGGGATAACGGCCGCCAGGGCGCTCTCGTAGGTAGCGGCGCTCACCTGCACGCCCAGCAGGTTGTACCGCTCGGGCCAGGCAATGTACTCGGAATCGGTGGTCATGGCAGAGGCTCCTCAATCCGTAGGCGGCCCACCCAATGTGCGCGCTTGTTCATAGGCGGCCATGAGATTCTCGAAATAGACCGGCTCGCTGTACTCGCGTTCGACCAGTGCACGCCCCGCCTGCCCCATGGTGCGGCAGCGGTCCGGGTCGTTCCAGAGTGCGCGCATTTTCTCCGCAAGGTCTTCGGCGTTTCCGGGCTCGAAGTGCAGCCCCGTTTCGCCGTTGCGCACGATTTCCTGTAGCCCGCCGATTTTCGAGGCGATCACGGGGATGCCATGGCTCATGGCTTCGCACGCCACCAGCCCAAAGGTTTCGTACCAAACACTGGGTACCACGAGAAACCGCAACCCCTGGTAGAAGCCGGCCAGCCCTTCGCGCGAGAGCATGCCGGGAAAATGCACGTTCTCGGGGGCGTTCGCCTTGAACCGGGCGAGCAAGGGGCCGTGCCCCGCGATGGTCACAGGAACCCCCGGCGCCTGACGGGCGGCTTCAATCAGCACATCAATTCCCTTCTCCGCACTGGCGCGCCCGGCGAATCCGGCATAGGCGCCCGCCCCGGCGTCGGCTATCGGCCCCGATGGCAACGTGATCATATTGGGCGTGACCACAACCCGGTTTGCGGGAAGGCGTTCCGCCACCAGCCAGTCTTTGAGGAACTGGCTGATGGCGAGGTATAGGGTGACGTTCTTGCGGTACAGGCCCAGGCGGCGCACGGTCCAGTTGCGCAGGGCATAGGCGGCGCTCTCGATGCGGTTCCCGCGGCAGTTGTGCACCGCGCAATTCCACTCGCGGCCGCTGGCGCACTCGGTGCAGATGCGGCCATCGCGGAAGTGTACAGCGATAGGACATATAAGGCGGTAGTTGTGCACGGTCATCACCGCCGGCACGCCGGCCTCGCGGCACGCCGCCAACACCGACGGCGAGATCAGCGGGTACAGGTTGTGTACGTGCACTATGTCGGGCTGTTCGCGTTCGAGGAGCCGGTGCATTTCTTTGCGCGAGGAAGGCGCATAGATGGCGCTGAAAACCGCGCGCACCTTCGCTGTCAGGCCGCCGCCGACATCCGCGCTCGCCTTGTCGAAGAGCGTCGCCGCTACACCGCGCCGGTTCAGCATATCGAGCGTGTTCTCGACCACGGTCTCTTCGCCGCCGCGCAGCCGGTAGCGATTATGCACTTGCAGTACGCGCATACCGGGGCTACAACGCGGGCTCCTGCGTGGGGAACAGCTCGCGCTCCTTGCCGAAGTCCATCAGGTTAATGAAGCGGCGTTGCGGAAAGAGCCGCGGTGCGGCCAGCCAGAACGCCGTGCGCGCATAGCCCTGGGCGCGCCATAGCAGGAGCTTGCGGTCGAGCGCCTCGGCGGCCCCGCCTTGAAGGCGCGCCGCGATCCAGCGCGGCACGGTGATGATTGCCGCCTGTGCGAGGCGTGCAGCGGCGTAGGCCAGCATTTTCATGGTGCCATGGTTCTTCCAGTCGATCCCGGCGAAACCATACCCCCAGCGCAGGGATGTCCAGCGGAAGTAGGCGGTTTCGGTGCGGTATTGCGGTATAAGGTGGGCGCACATGGCCTCCGGCGCCGTCCAAATGGCGTAGCCCGCGGCCCGCGCCCGCTGAAGGAACTCCGTGTCCTCGTTGCCGGAAAACTTCGGGTCGAAGGCGCCCACGTTGTCGATGACTTCCCGGCCAATAAGGAGGTTGCCGGTGGTGGGCAATTCCTTGCCATTGAGCACGGTGGGCGGTCCCGTGTACAAGTTTTCTCCGAGCAAGCTCCGGCTCACGGGACCAAGCTGCGCCATGGTCTCCTCGGGCAGGTGCAGCCGGCGCGGTCCGCCCACGAGGCGCGCATCGTGATCGCGGGCTACCTGCAAAAGCTGGCGCAGCCAGCCGGGTTCCGCGAGCTGGTCGTCGTCGAAGAAGGCCAGCCAGTCGCCTTGCATTTCCGCCACACCACGGTTGCGCACATGGGCCAGGCCCTCGCGGCCCGGTTGCAAGACATAGCGCACCGGGATCGGCGCGTGGGCGTCTGCTTCCGCGACAACGGCTGGGGTGTCGTCCGTGGACTCGTCATCCACCACAACCACCTCATAGGTGAAGTCCGGCGTTTCCTGGCGCACGAGAGATTCGAGCGCGCGCCGCAAGTAGTTGGCGCGCGTGTAGGTACACACCACAACGGTGATCATGTTGCCGCTTGTCATAAGGCTTTCTGTTCCAACCAGTCTCGTTGCCGCCGCCATGTTCGGCGGGCGCTTGTATGTGCCGGGGCTTTGCCGGGCAGGACTATCCTCCGGCCACGGGTTGCGCCGCGGGCGCATGCTCGGTGGCCGCGCCGCCGCTGCGGTCCGCTGCTGCGGGCGCTTCCTGTTCATACCAGGCCCGCTTCGGGTGTTCCCGGAACGCGAGCGACGTCAGCACAATCAGGAGCAGCAGGGTGAGCTGGCTGCGCTGTACGCTCGCCGATTCGAGCAGACTGTTCAGGGCGCAGAACAAGAGCAGGATCGAGAAAAAGGTATAGGCCGGATTCCCACTTTGGCGCAGGTAGGAGATGGCCAGGGTGATAGCGGCGATGAGAAGGAGTGCGTAGGTCACGAGGGCAATAGGGCCCGCCTCGAGCAGCACATCGAAGTAGGCATTGTGCGCGTGGGAAATGGGCCAGCCCTGCTCGTCGATGATCTCGTTCGATCGCTCCTCGTTCCAGAAGGCGCCATAGCCGAAGCCGAGCACCGGCGCCTCGGCCACATAGCCGCTGAGCTGGTCCCAGAGATCGCGGCGGCCCGTGAGGGTGCCGACTTCCTGCGCGGAGACATCGGTGCGCCCGAGCGTGAGCGCTTCGCGGGCGGGTTCTTCCACCCAGGCCTGGAGCAGCAGGAACGCCGCCACCAGCATGATAACCGCACTGGCGAGGGCCACCTTGGCCGATCGCGACTGCAGGATGCCCCAGTGCATGAGCAGCACGCCCACCACGCAGGTCACGGCGGTACGCGATTTGGTCAGGTACAGGAAACCAGCCCCCACCAGAATCGTGAGGAGCACCAGGTTCTTGTGTTCTGCCTCCCGGTAATAGCAGATGGCAGCCAATACAAGGATCGCGCAGTTCACGCCCTGGGCATTCGGGTGCAGCGTGCCCGCAAAACGGTACGCCCCCGCCCATGGAGTAAAGTCCCCTTGCGCCACCTCCGCTCCAAAGCCGGTCACCACGTAAATGGCGGGCCAGAAGACGGCAAGCAGGAGGATATCGCGCAGGCTGAGCACCGCGGTGAGCCCAAGCGCGGCCAGGACCAACATGTACAGGAGACCGACACGCCGCAGCGTGACCGCGGGTGCATCGGACCACACGAGGCTCAACGTATTCCACGCGAGGTAGAAGATCAGGAGGCCGCCCAGGAAGCCGAGGGCTAAGTTCGAGCTCCGCCGCCGGCGCAGCATGAGAAACAGGCCGGCGCCGCCCAACGCCAGCCCGGCAAGCTGGCGCCATGCGCGCGGCTGGAACATGCGGTTGAGATCCTGGATTTCATCCAGGCTGCCCGCCGTCGTGAGCTGATCATACAGATCCGCCGCGTTGAAATTGTGTTCGACAATGAAGAACGCCCCTGCCACAAAGAGGATGGCCAGCCAGGGCGCCGCGTGGCGCGGTGCTGCTTCTGCCGGCAGTGCTGCGTTCGTCATCGGTTTTCTCCCCTGGTTGTGTCCCGTTCTGTGTTATGCCCGCGGCGCAACAGCCCACCCACCTGCCGTGCGAACACCGTGCGCGAGTAAACGCAGGCCGCCGTCTGCCCCGCGGCGATACCCACCGCGACGCCCGCCGCCTGATAGCGCCAGGTGAGCCAGACGCCCGCGGTTACCGTGATCAGCAGCATGAGCAGGAGCGCCTTGAAGCCGACATCCGGCCGCTCGATTGCATTCAAGCCATACTCCGCGGGTGCGCGCAAGGCCCACGCCAGTTGCCCCACCGCCCAGATGCTTACGACATGGCCGTAGGCGGCGAGTTCCGCATCGCCAAACAACAGGTGCAACGCCACCCCGCCCCCCGCCAACATGATGACACAAAAGCCGCCCATGGTCACGGCGAAGAAGGCGGTCGCTGTCCGCACCACTTGCTGGAGCCCCGGCGCGCCGCGCTCGGTCAGCGCATGCACGCACTTGGGCCCTAAGAAATTGCTCATCCCGATAATAAACGGGTTCGACAGAAAAATCACGGTGGCGCATGCCCCGAGGATGCCGTTGGCCTCCTTGCCGTGGAAACTCACCAGCAGCCAGGGATAGATCTGCATGCTGCCGAGAAAGGCCAGGTTCATCGCGAAGACCCAGCGGCTGTAGCGCCAGTTCTTGCGGAAATCCGGCCAGGCCCGGCCCATGTGCGGCGAGAAAATCTGCCGCCGCGCAGCCAGCCAGGTAAGACCGCCCGCGCCACACGCCAGACCGACGACCATGTAGGCGCGGTCCGCCGTGAGCACGCCGAGGCCGCCCAGCGCCATGAGCCCGCACACCTGCGCCACGAGTACGAACCCATCCAGCACGAGCGCGGCATGGGCGTTCAAACGCGCGAAACACACCTGCCGTGCATACTCGCGCAACAGAAAGAAAATCACCGCGCCCGCCATGACAAGCAGTACCTTGTCGAGCCCGGCCATGTCCTGCGGGACACCGGTCGCGCGCAAGCCAAGTCCGGCCACCAACAGGCCGAGCGCCGCGATAACGGCCAGCGCGGCATAGTGGAGCAGGGTGCTGCCTGTGTACTGACGGAAGTCTTCGCCCGAGAGCCGCGGCCCATACACGATGTAGGCGGCCGATACCAGCGACATCTGCGTGTTCTGGGCGAAGATGAGAATGCCCTGGAACCCGAGGTAATAGAGGCCCAGTTCCTCCGTGCCCGCGAACCGGCCCACAAGCACCGCAGTGAGAAAGTTCGTCGCGCTCACAACCCCCTGATCGGCCAGGGTGATGAAGGCCTTCCCCGCCGCGCTGTCGAGGTGGGCGCGCACACGCGCTACAGGACCGCCATTCACGACTTGGGCTTCAGGTGGCTGCCGGCCAGCGGGGTGACACGCGCGCCCTCGAGCCATTCCGCCTTCGGTTCTTTGCGCCACTTGATAATCTGTGCGGGGTTGCCGCCCACGACGGCATAGGGCGGCACATCGCGGCTGACCACCGCGCCGGCGCCGATAATGCTCCCTTTACCGATGTGTACCCCGGCAAGGATGATCGCCCGGGCAAAGATGATGACGTCATCCTCGACGACAATCGGCGCGTCGGGCCGCTTGCCCTGGAATACAGCCGGCGTTTCCGTGTCCGACATTTCGCGATCATACGCGCAGATGAAGACGTCCTGCGCGGTGCCCACGTAATTCTTTATGGTGACATCGCCGATCACGCGCACATTCAGCGCCAGACTCGAGTAATCGCCCAAAGACACCGTGCTGCCGTTCCCAAAATGGGCGCCATGATTGATGGCGATTTGCTTGCCCGCGTGGCGCAGTGTAGGCGCGACGGTCCACCGCCGCAGGTGCAACCAGAGCTTGCCGCGCGGCATGCTGTGTTCGGGCAAATGCCGGCAAATCCCGTAATACAACACGAGACACATAATACGCGTAAGCTTTCGAATCAACGGATCATTTCCTCTCCCGCACCCCGCGGTATGTCCTTTCAGTGGGCGCCTTTGCGCGACACAACCGCGGGAATTGTAAGCAACAGCAGCTTCACATCCAACCAGAACGACAACTCCTTGATATACCGGATATCGAGCCGCATCCATTCATCGAAGCAACTCCGGTCGCGGCTGGTCACCTGCCACAGCCCGGTGATGCCCGGTTTGGTCTCGAGGCGCATGCGCTGCCAGAGCGCCAGTTCCTCGTCTTCCTTCACCGGCAGCGGCCGCGGTCCCACGAGGCTCATGTCGCCCTTGAGCACATTGAAGAACTGGGGCAGTTCATCCAGGCTCAGCATGCGCAGGATTTGACCCAGCCGGGTCACGCGCGGGTCGTCTTTCATCTTGAACGCGGGCCCCTTGCGCTCGTTCAGGTGGAGCAAGTGCGGCTTTTGCGTTTCGGCATCGGCCACCATGGTGCGGAATTTGTACACCGTGAAGGGCTGACCGCCAAGACCGCCACGCTCCTGCTTGAACAACACCGGCCCGCGGCAGGTCAGCTTGACAGCCGCCGCAACCCCCAGCATGAGCGGTGCGGTCAGCACGATGCCCGCCGCAGCGCCCGCCACGTCCATCGCACGCTTCCACCTGGGAAAAGGCACGGCGAACTGGGGCGCCAGCGGCAGCGGCGCCGGCATCTGCCGTTGTGCCGCCGCCACCCGGGCACGGCGCAGGCCACGAAACTTGACGCTCAGGTACGGGATATTAATGGAAACCGGTCTCACCCGGCCACCACCATCCGCTTCGTCTTTCGGATGCCGCGGCGATGCACTGCCACCTTCCCCATGGGCAGGCTCGCGCGGCAAAGTTTCAAACAATGCCATCGGTTGTCACTCCTGTTGCCGGCAGCACGATCCTCCTTGGGGCACGGTGCACAACCGCGCCGAATCAGGGCGTTTCCTGCAACCGCCTGCTTTCGTCATCGCACGGATAGATGTAAACCTCACTATGTACCTCCGGGAGCTGAATTTCCTCCAGGCTCTCCGATTGTAGCCGCTTGTCGAAAGCCGCCTTGAGGGGCGGCCAAATGTGGCGCACGCGATCCGCTGGCGTGTTCGGCAGAATCACGCCGATCCGATCGCCGTACCAGCCTTTGGTGTCGATGAAACGGGTGCGTTCATTGAGCAGAGCCGCCAGTATCGCGACCGCCTGCAAGAACGATTTGCTGCCGGGACGTGCGTCGATGCGCAGTGCCAGCACGCTGAAAGGGGGGCCGCCGCGATCGACGCGGGCCCGTTCCTTACGCAGGCATTCCTCGAACGCGTCAGCCGGCAGCAAGCCGCCGCTGTGCTCGGTTCGGGTTTTCCGCAGGCCGCGAACGAGGCGCGGAAGCCAGGAAAACGCGATCCCGTTACTCGTGTTCATGGGCATTTACCAAGAGTACTGTCCCGCCAGCACGCACGCCCTCACGCCGCCGTTCTGGCAGGTCTCCGCACACGGTTCTACGCTGTATTATACCCGAAAAACCGCCGCTCCGTTACCCGAACACGCGGAACCACGGGCTTTATGCCCAAAAAGCCGCACTGACAACCCTGCTCGGCCCGTATCCTGCACGGCCAAACTTCTGGTTCAGATTCGCTTGTAGATGAAGCCGGGTATGTAATAGGTACGCTTGTTCAGCAGTACGCCCAGAACCCGGGCCTTCTGCGCATCGAGGCGGGTGAGGTCGCGCCGGATGGCCTGCCAGCGCGTTTCTTCCGCCTCGACAACTACCACCACCCCATCGGTCAGTGCGGACACCCGCACGCCGTCGGACGACATGCCAAGCGCGGGCGCATCCACTACAATGAGATCGAAACGCTGGCGTAACTGGTCCAACAGCCCGGGCATCTGCGGATCGGCCAGGATGGCCGGCAGCGAGGCACTCGATGCGGCGAGTTGGCTTACCCAGAGCGAGGTGTCGCCCACGGGCCGGAAAAGGCTTTCGTCGGGCTCTCCCGTATGCAGCATGTTTTGCCAGTCCTGCGAACCGTCATCCACAAGAACCTGGCCCACCGCATTCAGCAGCAGCACCCGCTTGCCCATGCGCACGGCCGCGACGCGGGCGAACTGGCGCGCGAGGCGCGAGGCCTCGTCCGTATTATGCGCCCCTACCAGCTCGACGATGGGGCAGCGCAGATCGCCCAGGGCCGCCTCGATTTGCTGGTGCAGGCCCAACAGTTTGTCTTCGAGACCGCGCGGCAGCGATTGCATGATGGGCAGCGGGGCCTGCGAAGGGACCTGCTCCCGGCTGCGGCTTGCATTGTCAAGTGCTTCGTAAATCTTGGTCATGGCCCATCGTCCTGTTGCGCGCTTGCCGCGCCGTTATCCGCCGCAGCGGGCCGGGCCGCCGCTGCACCCTCGATGCGCCGGGGAAAAACCAGCGTATCGCCGTACCAAATCACGTCTACATCTTCTATTTGCGGGTTGGCCTGGCGTACAGCCGCTATGAGTGCGGCATTCACCTCGCCGTAGACTTCCCGGACCAGGTTGGTCAGGGTTTCACCGGCTACCACTTCACGGGTGATGAAGCCATGCCCGGTGTCGGTATCCGCCTGCTCGTGAACCGTCTGCTCCTGCGCAGGCACATCCTCGGAGTCTGTGGTAAAACGTTGTGGGTACACGGCCGCCGATTGCACAGAGGCCATGGCCTCGAATACATCTTGGGCGTCCACTTCTTCCTTGCCAACAACATCCGTTGTGGTGGCGTCTATTCCCGGTTCGGCGCGGTTCCCGGCAATATCTTCCGGGACTTCCGTTTCTTCGTGCGGCGTTGCGCGATCGGGCGCCGAATCCGCGTTCTTTCCGGCCGCCGGCAGTGCCGGGGCCAGTTCGGTTTCCGGAGCTGAATGAACCCGTGCCTCCCGCACCGGTTCCGTGGCCGGTTCCGTGGCCGGCTCTGGTGCGGTGGCGGGTGGCGCAGGTTGCGGATCCGCCGTATTCTCGGGCGCCTGTGCAGCGTCTTCCGATCTGTCCGGAGGGGACGTCCCGGATGTATCCTGCGCGGGCCGGGTGGCGGGCACGTCGGTCAGCAATGGTGGCGAGGCCGGCATGTCCGGCGCGGCTGTTGTATCCGCTTGCGCCGGTGGGGGTGTCGTGGTGTGCGCAGTTTGCGTTTGCGCCCGCGTATCCTTCACCTCGTCCGGGCCATGCGCGGCGACAGCCCAGACCGCGAGGCCCGACACACATGCCAGCGCCAGTGCGCCAGCGCCGGCGGTGGCCCACCGGGAATACCGGCTGCGCGTGCCGGTGGTCATGTCACGCAGCACATCGCGCACGGTGGCGGCCGACACGGACCCCTCGCCCGCGCCGTAGGCGGTGATGAGCGCATTGTCGCACAAAATGTTGAGGTGGCGCGGGTTGCCTGCCGCCCACTTGCAGATGCGTTTGAGGGCCGCGGGTGAGAAAATGTCGTTGCGCAAGCACCCCGCCTGCTGTATGCGATAGGTGATGTAGTCGCGGCTTTCCGCACGGCTCAGGGGCTGGATGGCCGCTTGCACGGCAATCCGTTGCCTTAGCTGGCGCAAACTGTGCAGCGCGAGTTTCTCCTGGAGTTCCGGCTGCCCGACCAACACGATTTGCAGCAGCTTGTCCTGGGTGGTCTCGAGGTTCGAGAGCATGCGCAGGCGTTCGAGCGTCTCGACGGGGATGTTCTGCGCTTCGTCGATAATGAGAGCCACGTTCTGGTCCTGCTTGTACAAATCCACCAGCAGCCAGTGGAGCTGATCGAGCAGTTCCGAGGCGGTGGCCGCCTGGGGCGCCGCCCCGAGTTCGCGCAGGACAAGGCGCAATAGTTCGACGAAGGTAAGATCGGGGTTGAAAAGGTAGATGGGGCGAATGTCGGCGTTCTCGATCCGGCGCAGAAAGGCCCGCAGCACGGTGGTCTTGCCCGTGCCAACCTCGCCGATAAGCGAGACAAAGCCCTTGCGCTCCTCGACCCCGTAGACCACGGTGGCGAACGCTTCCTTGTGGCTCGGACTGAGAAAAAGAAAGTCGGGGTCCGGCGTGATGTGAAACGGGGTCCGGCTGAAGCCATAGTACTCTAGGTACACGACTTGAATTCCTTCTGCGAAACTTCCGCCAACACGGGCACACCCAATCGTTTTTCCGTGGCCTCCACGGTGTTCAGCGTGTCATCGAGGTATTCGCGCACAAAGGCGAACACGATCCCGCCGAACAGCCCGAGCAGAAGCCCCAGGCTCACGTTGCGCAGCTTGCGGGGCTTTTCGGGCGCCAGCGGCAGCGAGGCTGCCTGGACCACGCTCACGTTCGAATACTTGGCCTTCTGTTTTTCCTGATTGATGCTGGCCTCGAGCCACGCGTCCCGCAATTCCTGGTATTCTTCTTCCAGGCGGTCACGCTCACGCTGCAACCGGTCATACTCGACCTCGACCGCGCCGAAGCGGATGTGCCGTGCTTCAAGGCGTTCGAGCTCGGTTTCGAGCTTTTCTATGCGCGCGCGGGCCGCCTCGAGGTTTGCCCGCTCACTTTCCATCGTGTGTTCGAAGGATTCCAGGTTCTCGTTGCGCATCGTGGTCACTTCGGTGCGGTCTTCGTCTTCCGCGGCCAGCAAAGCTTCGACCACCGCGATCTGCTCGCGCAGTTCCACGAGCGGGCGGTAGGTATCGGCGTAGCGGGCGGCGAGGTCCTTTTCCTCTGTGCGCAGGTCGAGCAGACGTTCCTTCATTGTGTCGGCTGCACGGTTCTCGAGCCCGCTGGTGCGGCTGGTTTCCTGAAACGCCGTCTGGCCTTCGATGGCGCGGCCCAACTGGGTGACCATGGCATCGAGCCCGCGCTCTTCGCCGCGCACAGTGCTCAGTTGCCCTTCGAGATCGCTCATCTGGGCAAGGAGGGTCTCGGTTTGCGCGGGGATACTCGATATGTTGTGGCGTTCGCGGAAGGCGCGCAGATCGTTTTCTTTCTCCCGCAGCTGTTCCTCACGCTTGTCGGCTTCGGTCTTGTAGAAGGTGGGCGAGACATTGAGCGCGAAGACGTCGATATGCCGCTCGAGGTAATCGTCGATCAGTTGCTCGAGCACCTGCTGGGTCACCTGCGGCTGCTCGAGCATGAGTGCGACGTTGATGTTGTTCGTCCGGTCCTCGACCTCGACCTCGAGGTTGTCTTGCAGGGTCTTGATTGCCTCCTCGTGCGGGGTCAGGCGCTCCTTGAGACGCAGGAAGATGAGGGCCTCCTTCGCGGCCGAACTCGCCGCGCGGGAAATCTGCTGGAAAATGTTCGGCGGGCCGCTGGGTTCCACCCCGATATCCTCGCGCCGCAGCTCGGGCCGGTCGAGAATCCAACCCTCACCCAGCTTGTCCACCACGCCCTCGGCGAGTTCGTAGGAGGTGAGAATGGATACTTCGGCCTTGACCTCGCCCGTGCGCTCCTGGTTCACGTTCACCAGCGTATTGTCCACGGACACGTCCGCGGGCATGGACTCATAACCGATACGCACCAGCAGGTCCGCCTCGCTGCGGTAGGCGGTGGGCAGCACAAAGGTAACCGCCGTAACGAGGATCGTGACCAGCACGAAAAAGGTGAGAATCCACCACTTGTGGCGGAAGATCACGTAGAAAATATCACGAACTGAATTTAGAAAAATGCCGCTGTCCGATTGCATCGGTCGTATGTCTCCCCGTTAGAGCCCTGGCGTCTGAAGCTGGAACGTGGTGTTGTCGTTCTGGGTGTCGAAGTCCCGATCCCGCAGGTCGTAGGTCAAGTTCCAGATTACGCTGTTGGGAATGATCTTGTTGATGTACTGGTCCACCCACTGGTTGACGCGGTCGATATTCGTGCGCGGCACGAACACCACATCAAAAGGCTCGAGCAAGAACGGCTCGCTCTCGGGGTTTTCGATGGCGTGCGCCAGATCGACCGTCCGGGCATGGCGCTCGCCGTCCCGCACACGCACCACGACCACGGAGTCCAGCTTCCCCGTCTCTTTGAGCGGGCCGCCAGCCTGCATGACCGCTTCGAGCGCCGTGAGCCGTCCCTGGATGGGCATCACGCCCGGACGCTGCACCTCACCGCCCACGTAGACCCGGTGACTCGTGTATTCATTCACGATCACGGTCACATCGGGGTCTTTCAGCTTGTCGGCGTACAGGCCGATAAGGTCGGCCCGCAGTTCTGAGGGCGATTTGCCGCCGGCCATGACATCGCCCACGAGCTGCAGCGATAACTTGCCGTCGGGCCGAATCACCTGCTCCGTATCGAGCTCGGGCCAGTAGGGGTATACGATGCGCAATTCATCGCCCGGCTGCAAGCGTACCTGTGCCGGACGTGCCTCGGGCCACGTCGCCGGATTTTCGGGGGGGGTGGTCGTGCACCCCGTTACCATGTGAATCACCGCCAGCGCGGCCATGAACACCTGTACCTGCCTGCCTACTTTCAACGCTCATTGCTCCGCGGCCCCGCCCGATTTGGACGCACAGCACCCGAATCGGTAGACCCTGTTCCTGTTCGCTCGGGAAGGCGTTCCCGCCCGGGCGCCGCACCACACGGTCTTGCCGCATGTTGAAGGCGTTCCCGTTCCCCAGCGTGCTTCTGCAATCAATCCCGCAGACCACGCGTGCCCGGGGGCGCCGGGACACGCAAAGGTCGACTCTTCAGCCAATTCAAACAAACGTTGCACGGTAAATAATCCACTTCCTGGATAAGGATACCAAATAACATGTGTGTTGTCAAAAGTTTTTGTCGCCACCCAGGGCCACAATATGCTAAAAAGGGGGCACGTTTTCGTTTATAGCCGGTCGCGATCGGCCGCCGGCTTCGCTAAGCTCATAGTGCAACTGCCCGACAGAGCCGGGAGCCAAACCATGCGTATACCCCTGTTCCGCTTCGATGCCGCCGGGCGCGCCGCGGTCCTGACGACGGCACTTTTGCTCGTTATTCTCCCCGCCGCAGCGGGCCAGGAGACCGGCGTATTCAGCTTCACGCCTGATGCCGCCGCCCTGAAACCCGCTGGCACCGGTGGCCAGCTCTATACCAACGGCGAGGTGGGCGATTTTTTCCGCGTGACGTCCTCCGGCACGTTCCGCATCACCATTCGCGCCAAGGGCGTGCCCGAGGACGGCGTCTGGCCGCGGATGGGGCTCATGGTCGACAAACTGCCGTGGCGGCGCGCAAGGGTCGACAGCGCGGACTGGCAGAACTACACCTTCGACGTGCACCTGACGGCCGCTGTACACCTGGTGGGCGCTATGCTCCTCAACGCCCCCGACAGCGAAGAGGGTGCGCGCGATCTCCTTATTGAGCGGATAACCATTGCCCCGGTATCGGGCGCCGACCCCGTCGAGCAGGTGGAGCTGGGCGCCTGGTTCGCCGGCGCTGAAGCGCGCGAGCAGGCCGTGCTGGCCGAGGCCAATGCGCGTATCGAGCGGCACCGCACGGGGCCGGCATCCGTCATGGTGATCGATGCGGCGGGCAACGCCGTCGCAGACGCCGAAGTCACCGCCACCCTCACGCGCCATGCCTTCCTCTTCGGCGCGAATATCATGGGGTGGGACCAGTTCCCCGACAGCGGGCGCAACCGCGATTACAAACAACGGTTCCGCGAACTGTTCAACTTCGCCACCCTGCCCTTTTACTGGAAACTCTACGAACCCGAGCGCGGCCGCCCGCAGTACCGCATCACCGAGCCAGTGACCGCGTGGTGCAAGGCCAACGACATCGTCATGAAGGGGCATACCCTGGTGTGGCCCCACGAGGCAGGCATTCCCCCCTGGGCCGAAGAGGCCAAACTGCCAGCGGAAAGCGTGCTTAAGGCGCGCGTCGAGGATATCCTCGGCCGGTTTGCGCAGGACATCCGCTACTGGGAAATCATCAATGAGCCCGTGAACGAGCCCGGCGCCCCCGTGGCCGCCGCACAGCGCTGGGCCCGGGAAGCCGCCCCGGAGGCAAAGCTGCTTATCAACGAGTACGGCATCCTCTACGAAGGGCACCCCGCCTTCTACCGCTACCTCGAGCAAGCCATTGCCGACGAGGTCCCGTTCGACGCCGTCGGATTCCAGGCGCACGCCCCCACCCACATGGCCTTCCCCCTCGACCGCGTTCACGCCCTCCTCGACAGCTACGCCGAGCTTGGCAAGCCCATCCACATCACGGAGTTCACACCGCCCGTCGACGGCCGCAGCGTGCAGGGGGCCACGTGGCGCAAGCGCTGGGACGCGGACACGCAGGCGGAGTACGCCGCGGATTTCTACCGGCTGTGCTTCGCCCATCCCGCCGTCGAGGCCATCAGTTGGTGGGACTTCTCGGATAAAGGTGCCTGGGTGCCCGGCGGGGGACTCCTCGATGAAATGTGCCTGCCCAAGCCCGCCTACCGAAAACTGCACGACCTTATCCAGGGCGAATGGCGCACCGAGGCCACCGGCGTCACCGGCGCCGACGGCACGTTCACCTTCACCGGCTTCCACGGCGATTACACCATCACCGCGCGCGATCCCGAAACCGGCCGCACCGCGGAGACCACCGCACGCTTCAGCCCGGACGGGGCAGACACCGTGGAAGTTGCGTTGGTGCCATAAAAGTCGGTAATTCTTTAGTGCCTTAGGCACTGACTCGTATAAAGAACAACAAGAAGTGATTCGGGCACCTTGTGTAAGCTCTAGCACGGCTGTTTCTTAGGGCCAACGGCCCCGTGCCATACCAGCCTGGGCCGCAGGCCCATACGCGTTAACTTAAGGATGCAGCCCTGACAGTACCGCCTTGCATCA
>CAZMVU010000062.1:0-22552 GCA_964569295.1 uncultured Nitrospirales bacterium | reverse complement strand
ATTCACCGCAGATAACGCAGATAACGCAGATGAAGAGATTGCCTGGAATGGGGAAGTACACGTAGTACTCTGTTTAGTGGCATCTGTCCCTGAAACTTTCATTTCCTGGCCGGCAAAGGTGTTTGGCGCGGTGAAGTCAATTGACAGAATGGACGGGATTGACAGAATGGACGGGATTGACAGAATGGACGGGATTGACAGGATGGACGGGATTGACAGGATGAAGACGCGCGGGCGCAGCGAAGGCATAGGGGCGCGATGTGGCCGTCCCGGCTGAGGACCGGGAGACTCGCCACAACAGCAGCCGGCGGTCTTCGTGCTGTAATCGGCGCGAACTGTTTTACTCTTCCCGTTCTCCCGGCCGGTAGGACTCTTCGAGGTGGGCCATGAGGTCTTCCTCGTCGAGGTAGGTGGGCTTGAGCTTGTGGTGCACGAAGAGGGGTACCTGGTCGGCATAGTGGGGCGACTCCGGGCGCGTGGTCGCGCTGCCGAAGACATGCACGCTCTCGCTCGACACCGCCCCGTCTTCGTCCCAGTCGGCCATGAGGATGTAGCTGTCGCCCGTGTGGCCGTGCAGCGTACCGTCGGGCTGCCTGTTGCCGTAGACCGCGTTGAGCACGTCCGGCCCGCCGCCGAGGCCGACATTGACCTCGCCGCGCACGAGCCGGTTCACATGAGCCCAGGGCACGCGCAGGCGGCCGTGGTGTTTCTTGAGGTACGTGGCTGCCTCACGCAGCTTATCGAGGGGGTCGGGCGGCGGGTTGCCGAACATCTGTGCCCGGATGATGGGCTCCGCAGTAAGCACGATCAGGGCCGTGCCCATGCTGTCCGGATAGGCCGCCCAGTCCCAGTTGCGGATGACTTCGATCGCTTCGTTCAGCAGGGGGTCGTCGAAGGGCGGCAGGGCGGCGGCCTGCTCCCACAAATCGCCGACTTGGGATTGCTTCGAATAGCGCTGGTCGAACTTGTAGTCGTAGAACTCTTCGCCCGTGATCGATTCGTCGTTGCCGAATAGTTCGAGGGCACGCCAGCCCCGGTTGGTCATTTCATCCGGGATGCCCAGCCATTCCGGGAAGTCCGCCGGTTTTGGATTGCCGGGACCGGTGGTCGTCTTCCATGGCGATGAATTGCAGTTCTGGACGAAGCCCGATTCGGGGTTGAAGACCTGGGGTAGTTTCTCGAAGGGATAGTACTCGGTCCACAGCGTTTCCGGGGTGTCCCCCGGCACGATGCCCGACCAGTCATAGCCGGGGTTGCGCACAGGGAACTTGGCGTTGTACAGGTACCAGATGTTCCCCTCCTTGTCCGCGTAGCCGGTGTTCATCGAGAAGAAGCCCTGCATGGCCATGGCGCTGCGGAATTCGTCGAAGTTGGTGGCGCGGTTCATGGCGTAGAACTGGCCGAGCTGGTTCACCTCGCCATAACCCACGAAGCGCACGGCGAAGGCGCCCTCGTCCGAGATGACCGCCGGGCCATGCATGCTCCAGAGCAGCTCGCGCGTGATGCCGACGGTGATGGGACCCCACAGGCGCACGCGTAGCGTGACCTCCTCCTTCTCGAAGTCGCGCCATTCGCCGTCGAAGCGGTACTGGTCCGGGTTGTCCGGGTTGAGCGTGAGTTCATAAATGTCGCACAGGTCAGGGACATTGACCGTGTGGGCCCAGCCGAGGTCGCGGTTGTGCCCATGAAGAATGACCGGTGCGCCCGGGAAGGTGCCGCCGATGATGTCCCACCCTTCCTCGCTCTTGAGCCGCGCCTCGTACCACGCGACCGGTCCGGTCCAGGGTTGGTGCGAGTTCACCGCCAGGCGTGTATGCCCGTCGGCCGAGCGGTTGGGCGCCACGGCGAATGTGTTCGAGCCGCGATCCTCGGAACCCACGATCGCCTCATCGGCCTGCTGCGTTTCCCGGCGAATGGGCTCGTTGGGATCGAAGACGCCGCGGATATGCTTGTGCAGCATGTAGAAGAAGGGCATGCGCAGGGTGAACCCGGCGATCACGTCCTTGCCGGTGGTGGGAAACACGCCGCACGCATAGATTTCTTCGCGGTGCAATGCCGCAAAGTGGTTCACGCCGTCGGCGTAAGCCTCGCACAGTGCGCGCACTTCAGGGCGTACTTCCGTTTCGTACTTGGCGTTTACGGTCTCCTCCACCTTGAACGCCTGCACGATGAGGTCGTTGCTGACACCGCCGAAGCGCTGGTGGGTCGCCAGCCGGCCGCGCACGCTCAACAACATTTCCTGCACGGTCTCGAAATCGTCCTCGCACTGGGCATAGCCGAGTCCGTAGGCCACGTCGGGGTCGGTCTTCCCGTAGATGTGGGGTACGCCGAAGAGATCGCGGTGGATGGTGACGTCGTATCGGCCTTCCTCGGGGATGCTTGCCGTGAGATCGGGCGGCGCGCAGGGGCAGCCAGCCAGCAGGGCGAAAGCGAGCGACACGAGCAACGGCTTGGCAATGCGCATGGTATGTTCTTCCTTCACTGAGTTTTATCAATCGATTGATTGAGTTATTGCCTCGCAGGTTGGACTGCCGAAGTTCCAGTTCAGTTTCCGCTGATTGAAAGGATCAGTCCGCCTTGTACCAGAGTTGTGCCAGCTCGCCGGGGCGGTAGCGGCGCTTGGCATTCGCCGAGACTTCTTCCTTCGTGAAGAAGGCTGTGCGCGTTTTCTCGCGGGCGAAGAGCGGCGCCTGGTCGGCGTAGTGGGGCGAGTCTTTGGCCAACGTGGCGGCGCCGAATTGGTGTATGTTCTCCGCACTGACCCGGCCGTCCCGGTCCCACGCGACGATTTGGAACAGGCAATCGCCATTGATGGCCTGGTAGCGCCCGTCATCCATGAGTTGCGGGTCGAGCGCGCGCAGGCAGTCCGGGCCGCCGGCGAGCCCCAGGTCCAGATCGCCGCGCACCAGGCGCATCATGTCCTCCCAGCGCACGCGGATGGTATTGTGGGCTGCGTGCAGCGTGCGGGCTGCCGCGTGGAGGCGCTCCAGGGGTGTGTCGCCCGAACCGTCGGGCAGACCGATGCGCTTGCCTGCCATAATGACGAGTGCCGCGGCCTCGCTATCCCGCCCGGTGGTCCGGTCCCAGGCGCGCACGAGTTCGACGGCTTCGCGCAGCAGCGGATCCTCCGGCAGCGGCGCTTTCGCGATTTCCCGCTGAAACCTGGCCAGCGCCGATTTTTCGGAGTAGGTCTTGTCGTATTTGTAGGCGTGAAATTCCTCGGGTGTAATCGCCGTGTCCGCGCCGTATAGTTCGAGGGCGCGCCACGCCCGGTTGGTCATCGCTTTTTGTATGCCCATCCACGCCGGGAACTCCTCGGGGCGCGGGTTGCCGGGGCCGTCTGTCGTGTGAAAGGGCGTGTTGTTACACGACTGGATGAACCCGGAAGGCGGGTTGAGCACCTGGGGCACGGCGGAGAAGGGGAGCCGCGCGCTCCAGCGCAGTGCCGGGTCGTCACCGGGCAGGACACCTTGCCAGTCGTGGCCGTCGGCGCGTACAGGGAAGTGGCCGTTGTAGGCATAGAAGAGATTGCCTTGCCGGTCGGCATACACGGTGTTGAGCGAGGTGAGCAGGTTCAGCTCCATGGCGGCGATAAACTCGTCGAGGTTGCGCGCCTTGTTCATGCGGAACCACTGCTCGAGGTGGCCCACCTCGCCATAGCCCGCGAAGGCGATGGCGAAAACACCTTTTCCTGTGCGCAGGGCGGGGCCATGGACCGACCAGAGCAACTCGCGCTCGACCGGTATGCGGATGGGGCCCCAGAGCTTGACCGTGAACCGCGCGGTCTCGCGCTCGAGATCGCGCCAGGCGCCGTCGTACCAGTACTGGTTCTGGTCTTCCGGATTGATGTCGAGTTCGTAGATGTCCACGAGGTCCGGCCGGTTGATGGTGTGGCACCAGCCCTTGTGCGCGTCATGACCGCTGAAGATCATGGGGCCGCCGGGGAAGGTGCCGCCGGTCATGTTCCACCCCGCCTCACTCACCACGTGGGCCTCGTACCACGCGACCGGCCCCGTCCAGGGCATGTGCGAGTTGATTGCGAGGCGCGCCGCCCCATCGGCGGACCGGTGCGGGGCCACGGCCCAGGCGTTCGAGCCGAAAGCCGCACCGGGGGCGGCGCCGGGGGCGTGGTCCAGGCCGTGCAGGCTCGCGATCTCGCCCTTGCGCCCGATGGGGACGCCGCCCTCGCCCGCCATGAGTTCGCGCAGTTCGTGCTGCAACTCATAGAAGAAAGGCGCCTTGAAGGTGGCCCCTGCTACAATGTCCTTCCCCGTGACGGGGAGTTTGACGTGGGGCGTTTTGCCGGGGAACAGGGCGGCAAAATGGGTTACGCCCTCGGCGTAGGCCTCGACAATGGCGCGCACCTCGGGCGAGAGCCCGGTCTCGTACTTTTCATCGACGAACGCGCGCACGCGAAACAGGCGGACCAGGTAGTCGAACGGGGCAACGCTGCGCCCGAACACGGCGGCCATGCGGCCGCGGGCCGTGAGGACGGCCCCCTCGATGTGCTCCCAGTCGTCCTCACAGTGGGCGAAGGCGAGGCCGTAGGCGGCGTCGGCGTCGCTCTTCCCATAAACATGGGGGATGCCCCAGGTATCACGCACAATCTCGACATCGTACCGGTCTGCCGGCGGAATGAATGCCTTGCGGTCCTGTTCATCCAGACACCCGGCCAGAAGCGCCACTGCAAGGCACAGGCCCGCCAGGAAACGTTCCTCCGAGAAACTGCGGTTCACACCGTTGCGCCTGTGCATACTTACAACCCTCCCATTGTTGCGACTTTGGACAGGAACGCGCAGGGGCGGGTTTCAGTACTTTGAAAGTGCGGGTGGCTCTTATACGGTGTGGCATGTTTTAATGGGCGCGTTGGCGCGCTTGTGGTAGAATGCTGTGCGGTTATGAGACGGTTCACCGCCCGCCGGCACACGATGAGTACAGGCAAGAAAAAATACATACAACCACAAATAACCGCGGACACCCCCGCAGGTATGCGCATTCGCCACGCTGCCGCGCACCTCGTCCACGTGACCGATACCCCCCGCCTCGATGCGGAAATCCTATATGCCCATGCTGCCGGACTGAGCCGTGCGGCCCTGCTGACGCGGCTGCGCGATCCTGTGCCCGCGCCCGGTTTCGAGGATTTTGTGGCGCGGCGCGGCGCCAGTGAGCCGATTGCCTATATCGTGGGGGAATGGGAGTTCTTCTCGTTGCCGTTCCTGGTGCGGCCGCCGTTGCTGGTACCACGCCCCGAGACGGAGCATCTGGTGGAAGTGGCGTTGTCGTACTTGCAAGGGAAACGTGCTGGCGCGGCGGGCGCGCCGCCGGGTGCGCCTGTGCTCGATTTGTGCACGGGCACGGGGTGCGTGGCAGTGGCCCTGGCGAAACAGGCGCCGGCGTACCGCTACAGCGCGACGGACCAAGCCCCGGAAGCCGTCCGTACGGCCGGTGAGAACGCCCGGCGGCATGGGGTCCGCCTGCAATTATACGAAGGGGACCTTTTCGAGGCCGTGCCCCGTGGGGCAGCCTTCACGGCGATTGTCTCGAATCCGCCGTATGTTGGGGCGGATGAGTGGGACACATTGCCGCCTGTAATCCGCAATTACGAGGATCCCGCCGCGTTACTTGCCGGGGGCGATGGGTTGGCCCTGATCCGGCGGATCATTGGCCGGGCGTGGGCGCATCTTTTGCCCGGGGGGCTCCTGGCGCTCGAGATCGGCGAGACGCAACGCGCGGCCGTGCACGCGTTGTTTGTCGAAGCCGGGTTCCGGGATATACAAACCGTCATTGACCTGGGGGGCCACCCGCGGATCGTCTCCGGATTGCGCGGGTGATATGGCGGCGATCGGGCGCCGGCCGGAACAACGGCCTTTTGGCCATGGCCCTGCGCGGGGCATCAACCGGCTTTACTTGGCGGGTTGGCAGCCAGGTTGCTTGGATACCGGGTACTTGTGAAAGAAAGGAGGGGGGCGCACCGTCTTCTTACTGCAGTGTGTGTGGGGGGGAAGGTGAAGGATGGTGCGGCGTTGCGCCGCATAACATGGAGTGCGTATGATGACGGTTTATACCCCTTTCACGAGTGCCGTTCGGGAGATGCCGGAAGCGGAGCGCCCGCGGGAGCGGCTGGCGCGCCTGGGCCCCGAGGCCCTGCGTGATGCGGAGTTGCTGGCGGTTTTATTTCGCACGGGTACACGCCGGGAAGGCGCTGTGGCCTTGGCGGAGCGCCTCGTGGGGCACTTTGGCGATCTGCGGGCGTTGGGGCGGGCTTCGCTCGAGGAGCTGCGCCAGGTGCCGGGCATCGGAGCAGTGAAGGCCATCGAGGTGAAGGCGGCGCTCGAGCTGGGTAAGCGGCTTGCGTTGTACACACGCCCAGCTACGAAACGTATTCGTAAGGCGGGCGACGTGGCGGACCTGCTGATGCTGCGGTTCAAGGAATATGAAACGGAGTGTCTGCTGGCCCTGCTGCTGAACCGGAAGAACGAGGTGCTGCAAACCGTCGAGGTTTCCCGGGGCGGGCTCGATGGGGCCGCGGCCGCACCGCGTGACGTATTCCGCCGGGCGGTGCGCGACGGGGCGGCGGCGGTTATCGTGTGCCACAACCATCCAAGCGGTGATCCGGAACCGAGCCGTTCGGATGTGGAAGTGACCAAGTTGTTGTATGAAGCGGGGGCCACGCTTGGTGTGGAACTGCTGGACCATATGGTTTTTGGCGATGGGCGTTACGTCAGCATGAAGGAGCGAAACCTGTTTTGAAGAAACCGTTCAATGCGTGGAAGGAGGGGGCGCGCTACTACGCCCCGGTGCTGGCGGCCGGCATTGTGCTCACCGGCGTCTTGTATCCGGTGGGGTTCGCCTGGGTGGGCGCGGTGGTCGTGGTTGCGGGCGTGGCGATGATGCTTTTTTTCCGCGATTTCCCGCGCGTTGTGCCGGCCGGTGCGGGGGTGGTGGCGGCCCCTGCCGACGGCAAGGTGGTGGGCATCGAGGCGCTCGAAGAGACGCCGCACTACGACGGGCCGTGCATGTGCATTTCGATATTCCTCTCCATTTTTGATGTGCATGTGAACCGCGCACCCTATGCCTGTACGGTGCGGGAAATTACCTATGCGCCGGGGGCGTTCAAAGCTGCCATGCGCCCGGAAGCGGGCGTGGTGAACGAGTCGAACACGCTGCGGCTCGATACGGACGCCGGCCCCATGACCGTGCGCCAGATTTCGGGGGCGGTGGCGCGGCGGATCGTGTGCCCGGTGCGCGTCGGGGATCAGCTCGAGAGGGGGGAAAAGTTTGGTATGATCCGTTATGGTTCGCGCACGGAGCTGTATCTTCCGCCCGATGCGGAAGTGTGTGTTACCTTGAAGGCGAAAATCCGTGCGGGCGCCACGATCGTGGCGCGGGTGGCGGTGTGAATAGGCGATAACGAGAGCCGTGGGCGGCGCTTTTTCGCGGAAAGCAGGTTCCCCGGCTACCTTTTTGCAGCATCATAGGGTATTTCATGAAGAGCCTACGCAAAAGACCACGGCGGAGCGCAGTGCGGCGCCGGCCTATCAATGTGCTCGCGAGCGCTATGACGACAATTAGCCTGTACTTGGGCACGGCGAGTATTTTTGCCAGTATCGGTAAAGAGTACAATACCGCAGCCTACCTCATCCTTGGGGCCATTGTCTTCGACACGCTCGATGGCGCCGTTGCGCGGCTCACGAAGAGCGTGTCGGAATTCGGCAAAGAGCTCGACAGTTTGTGCGATCTGGTGTCGTTCGGCTTGGCGCCGGCGGTGTTGGTGTTCAGCGTGTACTTGCAGCATGCGCCGGTGGAGGAGGGCGGCTCGTTCATTGGCAAGAGCGGCGCTTTTGTGGCGATCATCTTTGTCATTTGCGGTGCGCTGCGGCTTGCCCGGTTCAACACGTATCAGTCCGGAATGCGCGACCATTTCGTCGGGCTGCCTATCCCCGCCGCCGGGGCGGTGGTGGCGAGCTACGTGCTCTTCCTGCGCTTCTTCGGTTTTTTCAAGTCGAGTTTCGAGTATTACACCGTGGGGGTGCTGGTGTTGCTGACCGCGTTTCTCATGGTGAGCGCGGTGCGCTACCCGAAAGACCGGTTGAAGTCGTTCGTGCTGTCGCCGAATCACGCGTTTGTGGTGCTCGGGGTGATCGCGTATGCGGTGGCCATTGTGCATTACGCAATCACGATATCGCCGGCTATCGTGCTCTTCCCCCTATTCTGCACGTATGTCCTTTTCGGCATCGGCGATACGCTGTATCTGCGCTACCTCGATCGGGTAGAGGGGGCGCAGGCCGCTGGCGATGAAGGCCGGGAGCCGGCGAATCCGGCGGGCCGGCACCACGGCGAAACGCCCTGAATCCCGTCGAAAGTTTGCGTGGGGCGGTCCCACACCGCCGAAAAGCTCGAAAACTTGCCCCAATGATCCCGCACTCCGTAGAATATGGGCCATGGAGCGTTGTCCTATGCATGGCTGGCTGCCAACCATTGTGGCCGTGGCGTTGTCTGCCGGCGCCGTGGCCGTGGCCGATACCCTCGAGCTTGGCAATGGAGAAACCTTCTCCGGCACGGCTGTCCGGGTGACGGAAGGCACGCTTGTTTTTCGTACGTCCCTCGCCGGGCAGATGATGGTCCCCATGGACACCGTGGCCGCCCTGGCTACGGAAAAGAACCTGGTGATCACCCTTGCCGATGGGCGTGTGGTCTATGGCCGGTTGGCGCACGGGGATGGCGGCGCACGTATCCTTCCGCTCGAGGGCGGCGCCCCCATACCGATCACGCTGGGCGAAGTGCGGGAGACGGCGGCGCTTCCTGCCACACCGGGCACAGAGGCGGAGACGCCGGCGCGGCTCGATGTGGGGGCGGAGGCGGGCGTACGCCTGCGCGACGGCAACACGCGGCGGGTCGAGCCGTTGGGGCGGCTTTCGCTCTCCCAGGGCGATGCGGACCAGCGGCTGGATGCGGAGTTGGTCGTCGAGCGCGACGACACGGGCCGGTTCCCGGGTTATGCGCGTATGCGCACCGGCTGGCAAACGCAGCCGGGCGTTGCGGGCGCTTATGCGGCGGGCACGTTCCTGCGCAATACCGATGCCGCCCTCGATGCGCGCGTACAGCTCAGTCTTGGTTTGCACAAGCGGCTTTTTGGGGACGAGGGGGCAAACACGCTGGATTGGCGCACCGGCATCGCCGTGCAGTATGAAGCGTGGGACACGCAAACGCTCCATGAAAACGATTCCCGGCAATACCCGGACAAGGCGCGCACGGAAGGTGCGGCCGAGGCGGAACTGCAGTTGCGTTACGCACGCGCTATCTGGGGCGGCGGCCGCATCGAGAACCGTTTTATCCTGTACCCGAGCCTCACGGGGCCGGGCGACTTTCGCGCGCAGTCGGAAACGGCTGTGTCGTGGCCGGTTACACCGGCCCTGCAATTGCGCCTGAATTTCGAGCTGTACTATGAGAGCAATCCCCCGTTTCCCGGTTTGTCCTCGTGGGAGTCGAGCGTGGGAGCGGGTGTGCGCTTCGAGTTCTGATGGGGCCGCGAATGGGCGCGAACCGGCGTGCCATGCCTGCGCGGTGTTCACGCGTGCCACCCTCACAGGCGGTTTTTTCATGCCGTGGCGGTTCCATGCAGCGGGGGTGCGCGGTTGACATGGGGCCGGGCCATTGGGGAATATGCCCTTGCGCGGTGCGTGTCTTTTGCCCAGGGTATGTTTGCGCCTGCGTAACCCCCGATTGAAAAAGAAGGAAACCGTATCCGTATGAAACGTTTTGTCGCACTTGCCGCGCGCCCGCTGGAGGTTTTGGTGGGGGCGTTTTTCTTGCTGGCGGCGTTCTTGAAACTGCAAAACCCGCAGTTGTTCTCGATTCAGATTCACGAGTACCAGGTGTTTGCGGACAAGGACCTGCTGGCGCCGGCGGCGTTGTTTTTCCTTACCCTCGAGATGGTGCTGGGATTCGCGATGCTGGTGGGGCTGCGTCCGCGGGCGTGGGTGCTGGGGTTGGTGCAGGTGCTGCTGGTGGCTTTTACGGGGCTCATCGCCTATGCGTGGCTGACGCACGGTATCGAGGACTGTGGGTGCATGGGCGAAGTGAAGATGAGTCCGGCGGTATCCATCGCGAAGAACCTGGTGCTCATGGTGCTGGTGGCGTGGTCGTGGACAGGCTTCGCGTTGCGTGAACGGCCCGATGGCGATGGCGTGCTGGACAAGGCGGTGGCGACGCTGGTGGTGGGGCTGGTGACCGTGGCGGCGTCGTATCCGGACCTGTACCGGGCGGGGGAAGACCAACGCGCGGACCGCACGGGGATAACCGAAGAGACCGCGCCGGATGCCGACGCCGATACACACGCGGTTGCGCCGGCTTCCGAGACCGCCGAGCGGCCGTTCGCACGCTTTTCGGTTACCACGCAAGACGGCACGGTTCATGATCTGGCTTCGGGCCGTTACTTGGTGGCCATGCTGAGCGCCACATGCGACCATTGCATGGCGAGTGTGCCCACGCTCAATGAGTATGGCTTGTGGGAGGGGGAGTTGCCGCCGGTGGTGAGCCTGAATTACGAGCCCAGTTCGGGCGACCTCGAGGCGTTCCGAATGCAGGCGAATGCCCAGTTTCCGATGCACTCGCTGGGCGATGATTTTATCCTTTTTTCGCGCTACATCGGGCGGGAGCCGCCGCGTCTGCACCTGGTGGAAGACGGCCGTTCCCTCTATTTCTGGGATGAACCGAAGTTGCCCAGCGCGGATCGCCTGGTGATGTTCCTGGAGTCGCACGGGGAGCTTTCACCGGTGAATCCCGGCGCCGAAACGATCGAGTGACGCAGGGCGGCGCCGCGCCCGTTTGTCCTGTTTGCGGTGCAGGGCGTACAATGCGGGGGATTGGCTGTCCCTGGGCAAATCATGCAATAACCGCGGGAATTTCTCACCATGAAAATCGCTTTTGGCTCGGATCACGCCGGCTATGAGGGGCCGCCCCCCTTATTCAAACCGGCGCTTATGGAGTATATGGCGTCGATCGGGCATGAAGTGGTTGACTGCGGCGCGCACGGTCCCGAGCCGGTCGATTACCCGGATTTCGCAAACTGTGTGGCCGAGGCGGTTGTCAGCGGCAAAGCGGATGAAGGGGTGCTCCTGTGCGGGACGGGCATGGGGGTGTGCATGGCGGCCAACCGGCACAAGGGTGTGCGCGCGGCGGTGTGTATGACCGAGGAGATGGTGCAGCTTGCGCGGGAGCACAATAACGCGAATGTGCTGTGCCTGGGGCGGCGCACGATGTCGCTCGATGCGTGTAAGCGCATGATCGACGCGTGGTTCCGCTACCGGTTTTCGGGGGCGGATCGCCATGTACGGCGTGTTCAGAAGATGGGCTAGGCGGAGTCCGGCCAGAAACCCCGGTTGTGCGTGGGGCGCGGCCGGAAAGCCGTTCTTTCTTGGGCGGCGGCGTGCGTTTTTGTCGGGCGCGAAGAGTGAAACCGGCCTTTCTGGCGGCGCCGCTGGGCGGTCTGCGCCATTCCGGATATTCCCGGCGCCGCGCCATGCTGTCCGGCCGGGTGCGCCGTCCATAATCAGCGTGCGCCCCCCACTGTGTGCTGGCTGAATCGTCTACGGCCGCCGGAGCGCGGCAGGAGAATACAGGTTTATGAGCATGCTCACCCCCCGTGCGATTGTTGAATCGCTTGATCATTACATCATCGGTCAGCGCGAGGCGAAAGTGAAGGTGGCTATCGCGCTGCGCAACCGGTGGCGCCGGCAGCAGTTGCCGGAGCAGATGCGCGATGAGGTGGCTCCGAAAAACATCATCATGATGGGGCCGACGGGTGTCGGCAAGACGGAGATTGCCCGGCGGCTGTCGCGGTTGGCGGAGGCGCCGTTCGTGAAGGTGGAGGCATCGAAGTTTACCGAAGTGGGCTATGTGGGCCGCGACTGCGAGTCCATGATTCGCGAGCTCACGGAGGTGAGCATCAACCTGGTTCGCGAGGAGATGAAGCGCGAGGTCGAGGGGCAGGCCAAGGCCAATGCCGAGCGGCGGCTGCTGGATTTGTTGCTGCCGCCGCAACCGGCGGGGCCCGAGCGCGTATACCGCCCGCACGACCCGGCCGGGGGCGATGAAGGCCCGGCGCGGAATGTTCCCAAGGCCCATGATGCGGAAACGCGGACCAGGGCGTTGATCGAGCGTAAGCTCGCGGCCGGTGAACTCGAGGAGAAGGAGGTGGATGTCGAGGTGCGCGACACGGGCAACACCTCGATGATGCAGGTTTTCAGCAATACCGGCATGGAGGAGATGGGCCTTAATCTACAGGACATGTTCGGTAAGCTCATGCCCCAGCGCACCAAGCAGCGCCGCGTGCCGGTGAGCGAGGCGCGGCGGATTCTCGTGCAGGAGGAGTTGCAGAATCTTATCGATATGGATGCGGTCGTCCCCCGCGCCATCGAACGCGTGGAGAACTCGGGCATCGTCTTTCTCGACGAGATTGACAAAATCGCGGGGCGCGGCGGCGGCGGGGGCGGTCAAGGGCCGGACGTCTCGCGGGAAGGGGTGCAGCGCGACATTTTGCCGATTGTCGAAGGCAGCACGGTCACATCGAAGTATGGGCCAGTGCGCACGGATCACATCTTGTTTATTGCCGCGGGCGCATTCCACACGGCGAAGGTAAGCGACCTGATCCCGGAGTTGCAGGGGCGGTTTCCCATTCGGGTCGAGCTCGATAGCCTGAGTGCGGGGGATTTCGGGCGTATCTTGCGCGAGCCGCGCAATTCGCTCACCAAGCAGTATCAAGGGCTGCTCGAGACGGAACAGGTAACCCTCGAATTCGAGGAGGCCGCCATCGATCGGATAGCCGCCATTGCCCAGGAGGTAAACGAAGATACGGAGAACATCGGCGCTCGCCGGCTTCACACAATTATGGAATATCTGCTGGAGGACATCTCGTTTGCGGCGCCGGACCGGACCGGAGAAACGTTGCATATCGACGTGGCCTATGTCGACGAGCGCCTCGCGAATGTGATCGAAGAGCAGGACCTCAGCCGGTATATCCTCTGATGCGGCGGTTCGCGGCCTTCGAAGCACTCGGGGTGCGCATTGCCGCCATCTCGGATCTTGCGGATGGCGACTGCGCCCCCCGCACCGGCGGGGAAACGGGCGCAGGGGCCTTCCTGGAGAGGGTGGGGGCGCCTGCGGGCAGCCTGGTCACGGTGCGGCAGGTTCACAGCAATACGGTGCATGTGGTTGACAGCGGCGCGCCGGCGGAACCGCCCCGCACCGGCGATGCGTTGTTAACCGGAAGTGCGGGGCTGGCGTTGGGTATAGTGGTGGCGGACTGCGTGCCAGTCTACCTGCTCGCTGCAGACGTATCGGCGATCGGGCTGGTGCATGCCGGGCGTGAAGGCGTGCGCCAGGGTGTCGTGGAGGCTGCGGCACGCCGCTTGATGCATGCGTTCGGCGGTTCTGCGCGGTGTATGCATGCCCTCATCGGCCCTTCGGCGGGTCCGTGCTGCTATGAAGTTTCGGCGGCGATGGCGGCCGAATTCGCGCGGGCGGGCTACCCGGTTCGGGGGCGGAACCTCGATCTGTGGCACGCCAACCGCCAACAACTCGAAGCGGCGGGTGTTCCGCCGGCACACATTGACACGGCGAATGTGTGCACGATATGCAGCGGGCGGTACCATTCCTTGCGCGCCGGCGGCGGCCGGGCCCGGAACCTGGCCGTGCTCATGCGCTGAGGCCGTGATGGGCGCAGCGGGGGGTGGATAGCGCGGGTTACGGCGTAATCGGGTGGTGTGGCATGATTGCATTCACCGTAAGATTGTGCTATTCTAAGCGCTGAAGAAGTGTGACTGAGCACAAGAGTGGGTCCACACCCACTCTTTTTAATTAGGACAAAGGAGGCGGGCAGCACCCACGGGCTGGATGGGTGCTCCATGATGCGAGAAATGCGGTTTGGCGACGTGCCTTCGAAGGGGGTAAGCCAGCTTTCTTGGCAGCAGGCGGTGTCCGGTTGGCGATGCATGTACCACGGTGGGCCGGACATGCTGCGGATCGGCGCGGCAGCGCAGTCCAGCCCATGCCTCAAGGGAAGAACGAGACGATTACGTTGGAACAGCGGGAATTGATACAGCAGGCTTGGAAAACCCTCGAGCCGCACGTGATCGAGCAGGGCTATGAACTGGTCGAGCTCGAATTCGGCCGCCAGGGCAAAACGCCTGTGCTGCGCGCTTTTATCGACAAGGAAGGCGGCGGTATCTCGCTGGATGATTGTACAGCCGTGTCGCAGGTGTTGAGCCCGGTACTGGATCAAGAGGATCTAATCCCGGATCATTACATGCTCGAGGTGTCTTCACCCGGGGTGGACCGCCCCCTGCGCAAGCCCAACCATTTTGTACGGTTTACGGGTGCGCAAGTGCGCGTGAAAAGCTTGGCCCCGGTGGCCGGCCGATCCCGCTTCACCGGAACCCTGGTGGGGTTCGAGGATGGACTTATCCGCCTGGAATGCGACGGGCAGCCCTGCGCCATACACATCGAAAACCTCAAGTCGGCGCGGCTCGACCGCTAACAAGCGAAGGAACGAGCTTTGGACCAGAATCTTCGCGTCATATTGCAGCAGCTCGAGGCTGAGAAAAGTATTGACCGCAACACGTTGCTCGAAGCCATCCGCAGCGCCATCGAGAGTGCGGCACGTAAGAGCATGGCACCCACGGCGAATGTCGTGGTGGATGTGGATCCGGACACGCTGGAGTTCAAGGTTTCTGAAATTCGCGATGTGGTGGAAACAGTCGAGGATGACGCCTGTCAGTTGAGCCTCGAACAAGCGCGCCAGCTCAATCCGAATGTGGTGGTGGGCAACCGCCTGAAGATGCGTGCCCAGCCTACCGACTTTGGGCGCATCGCCGCGCAAACGGCCAAGCAGGTCATAATCCAGAAGATCAAAGACGCCGAACGCGACAAGGTGTTCGACGAGTTCAAGCAGCGTGAGGGGGAGTTGGTGACGGGCACCGTGAAGCGCACCAGCCACGGCAATGTCGTCGTTTCCGTCGGGCGCGCGGAAGCTGTGCTGTCCTACCGCGAGCAGTCGCCGCGAGAGAATTTCAAGCCGGGCGACCGCATTCGGGCCTACCTGCGCGAAGTCGACAAAAACGCCCGCGGCGCGCAAATCACGCTTTCGCGCACCGCACCGGAACTGGTGGGCGGCCTGTTCGAGCTCGAGGTGCCGGAGATATACGACGGCACTGTCGAGATTCGCGCCATCGCCCGCGAGGCCGGCAGCCGCACGAAGGTGGCTGTCCACTCGAACGACGGGAATGTGGATCCGGTGGGGGCGTGCGTTGGCATGAAGGGCAGCCGTGTACGCGCGGTCGTCGAAGAGCTTTGCGGTGAAAAGATCGATATCGTGCGATGGAGCAGCAACCCCCTCGAACTGTGCGCCAGCGCCTTGAATCCGGCGGATATCCTCGACATCGACATGGATGAGGAGAAGGGGGCCATTCATGTGATGGTGCCCCAGGACCAGCTTTCGCTGGCCATTGGCAAGCGCGGCCAGAACGCGCGCCTCGCTTCGAAGCTGATCGGGTGGAACATCGACATTCGCGGCGACGTCGAAACGGACATGGCCATCTACGCCGATCAGGAAGATGTGTCCCTTGTAAATGAATCCCTGCCGGATGGCGAAGATGCCACCGGCAAGGAAACCACGGAAGCGGAAGAGAAAGTCTCCCGCGAAGTGGAACTCGATACCAGCGCCGCCCCGAAGGCGGCGCAGGAAGAACAGCATGCGCCGGTACAGGCCGCCGGTGCGGATGAAAACAACGACGAACAGGGCATGGATGACGCCGCCGCTCCGGAATAGCCAATCCATGGCTGTTCCTGAAGCGATCAGGTTGTTCGAATCGCATTGCTCCTCGGAGGACATCTGTATGCAGACGATCGCCGGACTGGCAGAACGGCTAGATATGAGTGCCGACCAGGCCGTCGAAACGCTCAAAACTCTTCACTTTGATGTGGAGGGGGTACAAAGCGAAATCTCGGATGAGCAGATCGATATGCTCATCGATGTCGACGAGGACCCTGCGGCGCTCGATCGCTATCTCAAGGAAATCGAAAAGCAGGAAGAGAAGAAGCGCAAACGCGCTGAGAATCTGCGAAAGGCCGCCAAGAAAGCAGCCGCCAAGCGCAAGGCCAAGGCAAAAGCCAAGCCCAAGGCGAAGGCGAAAACGAAAGCCGAACCGGAAGAGAAACCGGCCGCTGCGGAACAGCCCGTCGCAGAAAAAGAGGAGAAGGAGGCGGCGGCGGAACCCGAAGTGGTGCAACCGGAGCCTGCACCGGCGCCAGAGACCATGCCGGCCGGCGAACAAGCCGAAGAGGTGGGGCCGGTCTCAGAGGAACAGGCAAAGGCCGAGCCCGCACCGGAAGAGGCGCCGGCAGCAGCAGAAGCGCCGGCAGCAGAAGAGGCGCCGGCAGCAGCAGAAGCGCCGGCAGCAGAAGAGGCGCCGGCAGCAGCAGAAGCGCCGGCAGCAGAGGCAACTCCCACCGCCGCCGCTGATGTGGAACCGGCAGACACCGTGCAAGAAGAAGTGCCAGCCGTAAAGGAGACGGAGATTCTTAAATCGCAAGAGGTGGTTGAGGAGCAGGCGGAAATCCTGCCTCCGGAAGCTCCCATCCAGGGGGCTGTCAAAGCAGAGCGCAAGCACGAAGCGCAAGCGGAGAAGGGTTCACTGGCCGAAGCGGAACGGCGTCATGAGGAGGCGGCGCGCAAGAAGGCGGGGCGCATGCCCATGCCGGCGCCCATGCCCGACCCGGATGTGGTGGCCGCGGTCATTCGCCGCGATCAAGAGCGTGGTCAAGAGCGTCAGGTCAAAGAGAAAGCCAAGACCAAGGCCAAGACCAAGGGCAAGGAGCCGGAAACGCAGAAGAGCCGGGTGCAGGAAGTCCCCGACTTTCCCCAGCCGGACCGCGGCAAGAAACGCCCGAAGAGCGGCGCGGCTGCCAGCAAAACCGGCAAGACCGCCAGAAAGCGCCAGAAACGCGCCGAGCGCATGCGCAACGAAGAAACGTTGCGGCGTGAGGCCAATCAGCTCGTGCGCGAGTTCGAGGCGGGCGGGTTCGATCAGCCCCGGAAGAAGAAGCGCCGCAAGCGCTTCGATGAAACCGGCCAGGAAGATGCAGCCCCCCCGGTTATCCATGTACACGAGACAATGACCGTGGAGGAGTTGGCGAATGCGACAGACTTCACGGTGAACGACATTATCCTCGAACTGATGGACGAGGATGTCCTCGCGACCAAGAACCACACGCTCGAGATCGATGTTATCCGCAAACTAATGGAAAAGCACGGCTATGAAGTGCGTGCGGTCATTCCTGAGGAAGTGAATCTCATGACCGAAGAACCCGATGCCGAGGAAGACCTCGAGTTGCGGGCGCCGGTTGTTACGGTCATGGGCCATGTTGACCATGGCAAGACCTCGTTCCTCGATGTGGTGCGCAAGGCGAATGTCGCCGGAGGGGAAGCGGGCGGCATAACCCAGCACATCGCCGCTTATGATGTGAACCTCGACTCGGGCCGCCTGGTGTTCCTCGATACGCCCGGCCACGAAGCGTTCACCCAGATGCGCGCCCGCGGCGCCGGGGTGACGGACATCGTCGTGTTGGTCGTGGCCGCCGACGACGGAGTGCGCCCGCAGACGCTCGAGGCCATTTCGCATGCGAAGGAAGCCGAGGTGCCGGTGGTTGTGGCCATCAATAAGATTGACAAGCCGGAGGCGCAGCCGGACCGTGTGCGCCAGGAACTGGCGAACCGCGGTCTTGTCGACGATTCCTGGGGCGGCGACACCATCATCAAGGAAATCTCCGCCATCACCAAGGAAGGCATAGATGAGCTGCTCGAATTGCTCGTCTTGCAGGCGGAATCCATGGAACTCAAGGCCAACCCGAAGAAGCGCGGCCGGGGTGCGGTCATCGAGTCGGAAATGACGGTGGGCCTCGGGCCGGTGGCCTGGGTGCTGGTGCAAACGGGTACGTTACGGGTGGGCGACAGCTTCCTGTGCGGTGAAACCTCGGGCCGCGTACGCACCATGACCAACGCGATGGGCAAGCAGATCGACGAGGCGGGCCCGGCCTCGCCCGTCCTGATTACGGGATTCACCGAACCGCCCAACGCCGGCGATCAGTTCGTGGCGGTCGAGGATGAGCGGACCGCGCGCAGTGTCGCGGAACAGCGTTCCGACTTGCGGCGGCAGAAGGAAGCCGGCACGAAGCGTGTCACCCTCGAGGACTTCCATGCGCTGATCCAGGCGGGTGAACAGAAGAGTCTCAAGGTCGTTGTGAAAGCGGATGTGCAGGGGTCGATAGATGCCTTGAACTCGAGCTTGCAGAAGCTTGGCAATGAAGAAGTGAACGTGAACATCATCCACACGGGTGTGGGCGGTGTGAACGAGTCCGACGTCATGCTGGCGAGCGCGAGCGACGCGGTTATCATCGGTTTCCACGTCACTGCCAACGCGCGCATCAAGAAGCTGGCGGAGCAAGAGGGCGTCGAGATTCGCACCTACCGCATCATCTACGAGTGCCTCGAGGAGGTGCAGAAGGCGTTGGAGGGCATGCTGGCGCCCGAGAAACGCGAGGTGGTCACTGGCCACGCGCAGATTCGCCAGGTGTTCCGGTCGTCGGCCCTGGGCAATATCGCGGGTTGCTACGTGCAGGATGGCGAGATTATGCGGGCCAGTCTGGCGCGGATTCTGCGCGATGATGTGGTCGTCTATGAGGGCAAGATCGCCTCGTTGCGCCGCGAGCGCGATGATGTGCGCAGCGTTGCCTCGGGGTACGAGTGCGGCATCAAGGTGGCCGGGTTCGACGACGTCAAAGAGGACGATATCATCGAGGCGTTTCGTATCGAGGAAGTCGCCAAGACCTTCGAGTAGGATCGCCGCATGACCATCGGGCTGCTCGAGATAGACCTGCTCATTCCCGGCGCGTCTTCGCTGAAGGACAAGCGCCGGGTCGTCAAGAGTCTGAAAGAGCGCCTGCGCAACCGCTACAACTGCTCGGTGGCGGAAACGGAATTCCAGGATATCTGGGGGCGGGCGCGTGTCGCCGTGTGCGTCGTTTCCGACAGCAGCCGCCACGTGAACGAACAACTCAGTGAGATCGTCCGCTTTGCGTCCATGCACAAAGATGCCGCGATGGCGGACTATCGGATAGAAATGCTATGAGCAAGGGAATGCGGCCGCAACGGGTCGCCGAGATGATACGTCAGGAGATAGGCGCGCTGTTGATGCAGGGGATGAAAGACCCCCGCATCGGCTTTGTCTCCGTCATGCGCGTTAAAATGTCGGTCGATCTGCGCTATGCCGATGTCTATGTCAGCCTGTACGGCGCGGAGCCGGCTCGCAAGAGTTCGCTCGTGGCCCTGCGTAATGCCTCGGGCTGGGTGCGGCGGGAACTGGGCCAGCGTATCCGCATGCGTTATACGCCGGAGGTGCGCTTCTTTCCCGATGATACCCTGGATACGGTGTATCACCTCGAGAATGTCTTCGAGAGACTTCACGAGGAGGAAAAGGCGGCGCCCTTTCGCAGGCTCACGCTTGCCGAAACAATCGATGAATTACAAGGCGCGGACTCGTTCCTCATTACGTGCCACGACAACCCGGATGGCGACGCGGTAGGCAGTGTGCTGGCGTTGCGCCTGCTGCTGCATGCGCTGGGCAAACGGCACATTACCGTGGCCTGCGCCGATCCGCCGCCCGAGGTATACCGCTTTCTGCCCGGTGCGGAGAAGTGGCAGGGGGTGGCGGATGCCTGCGAGGAGGCCTATGACCGGGCGATCCTGTTGGATGCCTGTGAGTTCGAGCGTGCGGGGGCCGCGGCGCCGCTTCTCGCCCGGGGGCGCCATGTGCTTGTCCTCGATCATCACCTGGGCGAGGGGCCGCAGGGTGCGATGGGTGTTATTGACGCGGAATTCGCGGCCACGGGCGAAATCATCGCCGAGCTGTTCCGGGTTGCGGAACAGCCGGTTAACCAGGATGCCGCCACCTGCATGTATGTGGCCCAGGCCACGGACACGGGCGGCTACCGCTACTCGAACACCAATGCGCGCAGTCATGCCATCGCCGGGCGTATGCACGAGACAGGCATCGACACTGCGGCAATCTGCCGCCGGGTCTTCAACCGGATGGCGCCGGCTAAGTTTGCGCTGTTGCAGCGGGTACTCAACCGCACCCAGTTCGCCGCCGGTGGGCGTCTCGCACACAGCTATATCACCATGTGTGATATGGAGGAGACATGCGCACGCAAGGAAGACCACAACAACCTGGTCAACGTAGCGCGCGATGTCGATGGGGTCATGGTGGGGGTCTTGTTCACGGAAACCGGCCCCGCCGAAACCAAGGTAAGCATGCGCACCAACGACGATTTCGATGCGGCCGCTTTCCTGCAGCAGTTCGGAGGCGGCGGTCATGCGGCGGCGGCGGGCCTCACACTCGATAAGCCGCTGGCGGATGCGGAAAACATGATTGTCGAGGCCCTTGTAGCGGTTTTGACTGGAGAAGAAGAATGACCGGGTTGCTCCTGGTAGACAAGCCGGCCGGCATGACCTCCCACGATGTGGTGGATCGCATACGCAAGGCGGCGCACATCCGCCGTGTGGGACACACGGGCACCCTCGATCCCGCAGCGACCGGCTTGCTCATCCTGTGCCTCGGCAAGGCGACGCGCCTCTCGGAACACCTCATCGATCTCGACAAGACCTACGAGGGCATTATGCGGCTCGGCGTGGTCACGGACTCATATGATCTCGACGGGGAGGTGCGTGAGCAGAATGAAGTGCCGCCGGATCTCACCGCCACGCGGATTCAAGAGGCCTGTGCCCGGTTCACCGGCCGGATCGAGCAGGTGCCGCCTATGGTGAGCGCCGTGAAGGTCGGGGGTCAGCGCCTTTACAAAATGGCGCGCAAGGGCGAGGAAGTCGAGCGCAAAGCCCGTACAGTCACCGTTCACGAATTTGACGTGCTCGGCTATGATCCGCCCGATGTCAACATTCTCATTCGCTGCACCCGTGGTACCTACGTGCGTAGCCTTTGTCACGATGCGGGCCTGATACTCGGATGCGGCGCCACGCTGGCGGCCTTGCGCCGCACCTGGGTCGGCCGGCACAGCGTCGACGGCGCGCGCCCGGTCGATGCCTTCGAGAAGCCGGAAGATGTACAGGCCGCGTTGGTAAGTATGGACAAGGCATTGGACATGCCCGAGGTCGTTGTCGGCGAGGCTGGGCAGCGGATTCTCACGAACGGCGGTATGATCATCCGGGCGAACCTGCGCAGTGAATGCCCCGTGGCGGAGGGTTGGGTGCAGATAAAAGCCGATAACGGCCGCCTGCTTGCCTTGGGCGTGGTGCAGCCGAGTGCCGCCGGTGCGCGCATTCAACCCAAGCGTGTGTTTATCTAGGCCGGGAGCGGTTGATGCGTGTCATCGAAGACGTAAGAAACTGCGACGCGGTGTTCGAGAACCTCGTGCTCACCATCGGCAGTTTTGACGGCGTCCACTGCGGCCACGTTGCGATTCTCGATAGCGTGGTCGAGCGGGCCCGCGCTATCAATGGCACGCCGGCACTCATGACCCTGCACCCGCATCCCCGCCAGTTGTTCAATCCCGGCGGTGCGCCGAACATACTCACGCCCCTCCCGGAGAAGCAGGCCCTCGTGGCCGAGCGGGGCATCGAGGTGTTCTACATCCTCCCCTTCATGCCGGAAGTGGCGGCGCTCGACCCGAACGCCTTTCTGGAGCGGATCATTGTCGAGCGGTGCCACACGCACACCCTGATCGTGGGGCATGACTTCGCTTTTGGTAAAGGCGCCAAAGGTGATTACGAATTCCTGAAGGATGCAGCGCCCGCCTACGGTATCGTGGTCGAGCGGGTACCCGCCCTCTACATCCAGGGAGAGCGCGTCGGCAGCACGGTTATTCGCGAGCGCATTATTCAGGGCGAACTCGACAAGGTCGAGGTGTTGCTGGGCCGAAAATACGCCATCGTCGGCGAAGTCGTGCGCGGCCGGGGCATCGGCGGGCGCAAACTGGGCTACCCGACAGCGAACATCAAACCGCACAACAGCGCTGTGCCGGCCCATGGCGTGTACGTGGCGGAAGTGCTCGTCGATGGTGCGCGGCGCCAGGCGGCGGTCAACATCGGTATCGCGCCGACAATCCTCCAAGAAGACGTGACCATCGAGGCGTTCATTCTCGACTTCGACGAGAATATCGTCGGGCGCGATATCCAGATCATCTTCCATCGCCGGGTTCGCCCGGAAAAGAAGTACGACTCGCTCGATGAACTCATCCGCGCTATCGAGCAGGACGTTGCCGCTGTTCGCGCTTACTTCGCCGAGCGCGGTTGATACGTAGCGCCACGCCACGCCACGCCACGCCATGCCTTCGGCGATCCGGAAGTACATAGCACCGGATGCCCCCTCGGGCATCTCCGACCGAGCCGGGCAACGACCGTAAGGTATCGAGAAGACGGAGCAGAAGAAAAGGGTGCAGTTCTTCTACTACCGATGTTTTGGTTCCTTCGTGCCCGTTGTGAGCA
>CAZMVU010000061.1:0-22858 GCA_964569295.1 uncultured Nitrospirales bacterium | reverse complement strand
GATTGCGCTTGGGTCATGCACGCCATAGCGGCGGCAAGCCACCGCACTCCACAGTGGCGCTTCTTGCAGGTCATGACGCCGGTTTACGGCAAACCATGCACCGTTGAGTTGTCCCGCCCACACCCTTTGAAAGCAGTTAGCGCCTGTCTTCGTTGTTCAGCAATAGGGTATGCGGTCGCTTTGGAGTGCGGTGGCTTGCCACCGCTTTTCTTCATCGGCCTTGCTTGCGGTTCTCGGCGGGTTATGCCGGTTACCGCCGGGGTAGCCTTTCCCGGCTTGGGCGCATTGATTGCGCTTGGGTCATGCGCGCCATAGCGATGGCAAGCCACCGCACTCGACAGCGTGCAACAGTCCGGTTGGACTGAGGTTCAGGGGCGGACCTTTCACCGCAAAGGTGGGCGTTCCCTTTTCCCTTTCACGCAAGCCGCGTTGACACGAGCCGGTGCAATTGCCATCATGCGTGCGGCTTGCAGCCCCTTGGGAAGAATCCATGACCCACGACAACCACGATGAAGCGCAACAGACACGTCCGGCGGTGTCGATTATTGTGCCGGCTTACCGCGAAGCGGAGAATATTGCGCCGCTTGTCGCGCGGATCGCTGCGGTGCGCGATGCCCACGGCCTCGATATCGAGGTTGTCATCGTGGATGACAACAGCCGCGATGGCACCGAGGAAGCCGTGGCCGGGATCGGCTGCGACTGGGTGCGGCTTGTGGTGCGCACGAAAGAGCGGGGTTTGTCGAGCGCGGTTCTCGCGGGCTATCGCGAGGCCCGGGGCGATGTGTTCATTGTCATGGACGCGGACCTCTCCCATCCGCCGGAGAAAATCCCCGAAATGTTGGCGGTGATCGAAGACGGCGCCGACTTTGTGCTCGGCTCACGCTATGTGGCCGGCGGTTCGACGGACGAGGAGTGGGGGGTGTTTCGTGCGATCAACAGCCGGGTGGCGACGCTGCTGGCACGGCCGTTCACACGGATCAAGGATCCCATGAGCGGGTTCTTCGCTATCCGCCGGGAAACCTGGGAAAACGCCGGTCCGCTCAATCCCATCGGCTACAAAATCGGGCTCGAAATTCTCGTGAAGTGCTGCTGCCAGGACGCCCGGGAAATTCCCATCCACTTCAGCCAGCGGCTGCACGGCGAAAGCAAGCTGTCCCTCACCGAGCAACTGCGCTACCTGCAACACCTGCGCCGGCTCGCCATGTACAAGTACACCGAGTGGTCGCACGTGGCGCAGTTCATGGCGGTCGGGTTTTCCGGCGTGTTCGTGAACCTGGCGACACTAACGGTGCTCGACCTCGCGGGCGTAAACATCAAGCTGGCGGTAGCCGTGGCCATCCTCACCGCCATGGTCTCGAACTTCTGGCTCAACCGCTGGTTCACCTTTCCCCACGCGCGCGCGAAGTCCTGGCTGCCGCAACTGTTCGGGTTCATCAGTGCGAGTTCGTTTGGCGCTGTGTTGAACTGGTGCACGGTCATGCTGCTGGTATGGCTCTGGCCTGTGCTCGATCAACTGCCGCAGGCGCCGGCGCTCGCCGGCATCATCGCCGGCCTCGGATCGAACTACCTCGCCAGCCGCTACCTCGTCTTCCGGAAGGCGGAGGAATAGTCCCTTTTTTGAGGGCCTTCGCGAGAATCCGTGGCTGGCAAGTCCAGGCCTGTCCCGTTTTCCCCGCCCATAATGGCGTCGATGTAATTACGGCGGCGGCGGGCACAGAACTGCGCCCACAGAATCCGCTCTCACTTCATGACGTAGCTTGTGCCCCCCTGCTTAGCGAGAAGGCGGCGGCAGGACAGCGACCCGGATTTCGTTCGTGTTGTTCGGACGGCATGCCTCGAAGTAGACATGCATGCTTTCTCCCACGCACAGCCAGTGCGAATACCGCCAGGTATGGTAGACGCCCGGTGTGGTCGACTCGAGGAGCGGCGCATCGGGTGTGAGATCGGTAAAGTGTACCCCGTCGAGGCTGTACGCGAGCCCCGTAGCGATGTTGTACGCGGGGTCGTACCAGTTTTCATGCGACCCTTCGTAGACGAGCAGGAAGCCCACTTGCAGCGGCGCCACGCATGCCGGGCGCGTGTAGCAACTGTGCCAGCCGGCGTTTTCGAGTACGCGCGGAAGCCCGCGTTCCCAGGTCGTGCCGTCATCGCTGACGAAGTGGTGGATGCGCTCGACGCGATCGAATCCGATGACGAACATCTGCCAGCGTTGGCCGTCCCAGAAGATGAAAGGATCCTTGTACCCGTATGCGCCGCCACTGCGCTCGTCGTGCGGTTCCGGCGCGATGATGGTGCGTGTGGTGGCCGGGTCGAAGGCGTTCGGCGAATCGGCATCGTCCCACTGAAGGATGGACCAGGCGCCATCGAGGCCCGAGCAGCCATAGAGTTTGAAGCGGCCCGTTTTCGGGTCTTGCACAATCGCGGGCCGCTCGAACCCCGGCACGCCCGCCGCCTCCCGCGTGATGTGCGCAACCGGCTCGAAGTGGAACCCGTCCCCACTACGGAGGATGCGCATCTCGTAGCCGCGTTTGCCGCGCGGCGAGTTGCCTTCACGCATGCGCGCCGCCAGATAGAACGCGCCGTCGTCTGTCCGCAATACGGATGGTGCACCCGCCCACCATTCCGGCGTGTTTTTATCCGGTTCCAGAACAACCCGGTAATCCGCGAGGTGGTCCACGATCGATTGCGCATATGGTATTGGTGAGGTCATGGGTTAACTCCTGTTACGACCGGACAAATCACGAATGAACACGAATCTACACAGCACGGTAAAGCCACATCCAAGGCGCGTCCCTGTCCGTGTGAGCTCGTGTGAAACTGGCACAACATTGCTGGAACAGACAATCAAATCCCCCGCGTGAAAGGGAAATGGGGACAGAACCAAGCGAGTCCCCGCGCGCGTGGGCTGTTGCCTATTCCCCTCTTTCACCACTTTGGGCCGCGTTTCTCGAGGAACGCGCGCATGCCCTCGGCGGCTTCCTCGCCATTGCGCACACGCACATGCAGATCGAGCGCGCCCGCCAGGTCATCGCACACGGGGTGATGCCACACTTGATCCAGCCAGGCCTTGGTTTCCTTGATGGCGTCCGGTCCGGCCTTGCGTGCAAGGTCCACTAGGAGCGCCACCTGTTCATCCAGCATGTCCGTGGGCACCATGCGGTTGATCAGGCCGATTTCCTGTGCGCGGTCTGCCTCGATAATCTCGCCCAGCAGCAGTAGTTCGCGCGCATGCCGCTCCTGAAGCTGGCGGCGGATGAAGGTCATGACGAGCCCCGCGACGAGCCCACGCCGCACCTCGGGATAGCCGAAGACGGTGTCCGCCGTGGCGACGGCGAGGTCGCACGCGCTCATGAGCCCTGCGCCGCCCGCCACCGCCGCGCCGTGCACCGCCGCGATGGTGAGCTTGGGCGCGTAGTAGAGCGCCTCGAGCATGCGCACCACGAGCTGCGCGCTGTGATGGCTCTGCTCAGGGTCCGTCGTCTCCGCGAGGTCGAGGCCCGCGCAGAACACCTTGCCGTTCCCGCGGAGGACAATCACCCGCACGGCCGGGTCCGCCACGGCGGCGTCCACCGCTTGGCACAGCGCCTCGAGCATGGGGATGTTGAGGGCGTTGCGCTTGTCCGGCCGGTTCATGCGGATGGACGCCACGGCCTCGCTGGTTTCGGTTTGGATAAGGTCGGTCATGGTTGCAGACACTCCCCGGTTAGACGACGGGTTTCCGGCATTGGTTCAGCGTGTCCTTGTCGATGTCGATTTCCATTTCGAGCAGCACTTGGCCCCGCGTCTTGCCCTGGGCGTCGACGCGCGGGCTCCGGCTGCCGCCGCCCGCGAGGATGGTGGGCAGCACGAAGTTGAGCGCCTCGAGGTTGGGTACTTCATAGCGTACCACGCCGCCGGGGTTCATGGGTGCAAAAATGCCGCCACCTTTTCCGCCGTGCGGTGTGCGGCGAGCCAGGCGTAGGCCGCCGGGGCATTCGCGAGAACCCCGATGTCCGCTCCCGAGCCCATGTCGCCGCTGCGCGCATGGGCGATATCGCCGAGTCTTGCCTGCATGGGGTCTCCTTTTGAAGAACACGCACTTACACGCACTTACACGCACTTGCACAGACCGACACGGACAGCACCAAGCGATAGCTGATGTTGTGGCCGAGCCGCGGGTACGCGCGCCTCTTCCCTCTTCCCGTCTCCGTGCCCTCTGTGTCTCTGTGGTGCAATCTCTTCCTCTTCTACTTCCCCTTCCGCACGCGGGAGAACTGCCACCGCCGCAGCGACAACCCCTGTTCCGGCAGGGAGAAATAGCCGCCGCTCACCGCGCGCACATCCTTGATTGTGACGAACGCGTCAGGGTCGTGCCGCCGGATGATCGTGAGCGCCTCCTTGACCGCCTTACGCCGGACCACCATGATAAGGATACGCACCTTCCCTTTCACGCCGCGCGCCGCCACCCGGGTGATGCCCCATTGCCGGTCCCGGAGCTCATCGAGCAATCCCGTCGCGTCTTTGCGCGTAATGACCCACAGCGAGAGCACGCCCATGGCGAGCCGCTCCTCGATGAGCATCCCAATATAGTTGCCCGCCGTGAACCCGCCGGCAAAGGCGACGTAGTTCACCCAGGAATCGAGGTTCTGCATGATCTGCCCGATAGCCAGCAGCCAGATGAACACCTCGACAAACCCGCAGGCCGGCGCGAGAATCTTCATGCCACGGGATAAGAAGATGATCCGCATCGTGCCGATGGACACATCCACCACGCGGGCGATGAAGATCAAAATGGGCATCAGCCAGACGCCATGTTCGGCGAGGAATTCAGACATTAGAATGCTTTCTGTTGCACGGCAGCATCATCAACAGGGAAGTTTAGTAAACTCGCGCCCTGTCTATCAACGGCGCGGATGGCTGGTTGCGCCTTTGCGTGGGTGCGGTTAAAGTGAAGTACTGGAAACGGACAGCAAAGGGGATTGGACCATGCGCAATTCTTGCGCTCTTGCATGGAGTCTTTGTCTGGCATTGCTGGCAGGCTGCGGCGGCAGTCTGCCCGAGGAACCGCCGCGCTACGGCTTCGAGGTGGGCGACCGGGTGACCTATAGCGTGGAAGAAAGCGAAAACGCCCCTGACATACCCCCCTCGCGATCTGAGGGCACGCTGACCCTCTGGGTGCTGGAAGCGCGGGATGACGGGGGATGGCACATCGCTTATGAGCGGGAAACCCGCAGCAAACCGCCGCCGGGCCAGCCGCCGGGTGCCCCGCACTTGCGCTACGGTCACTTTGTGCTTCACCCCGACGGCACGCACACGTTCTTCGAGGCTGTGCCCTTCGAGAAGCTGGCCCCTGTATTTCCACGGCTGCCGCAGGACAAGACAGCAATGGAACAGGACTGGCAATCGCCGTCCCTGTTTCTGGCTATTCCACGTGTTCACTGGGCCTTCCACTTCGAAGAGGGCGGCTGGTTCTCTGGAAGCGCGTACCCGATGGCGGGTGCATGGGGCGGCATGCCCGAAGCACACCGGCATGGACGCGAAACCTGCACCAGTACATTTGATGTGGAAGAAGGGCTTATAATAAATGTACATATAGTGACAGAGGCACCGAAGCATAAGGGGGAAACCCGGTACACCTTGACAGATCGCCACACCATGCCCGAAGCGGCCCGGCGTGCCTGGCGCGATGAGGTCGCACGCTACTTCGGTGCGCTCGACGCCCTGGATCGGATGGAAAAGGCCGATCAGCAGGCGGCCCTCGAGGCAAGCAGCGCCTACACCACGCAAGACGCGGCGGCCGCCGTGCAAGCGCGGGCCAGGTTGCTGCGTGACGCAGCGCAAACGGTGGGGGAACACCGGCTGGCACAACAACTCACCCGGAAGGCAGGCGGTTTGGAAGAACGGCTGGATTACTACGCCGGAATCCTGTGTAGTATTGCCAAGCTGCCAGCCGCGCTCGCAGATTGGGAGGCGCCGGCGCTCGCGGGCACAATGCACAATGCCACGTCGCTGCACGGCACGATCACAGTGCTGGCGTTCTGGCACAGCGAGAATTTCATCTCCTGGGTAATGCGCCCCGCCCTTGAGCGCGTAAGCACACACTTTGCCGATGCGCCCGTGCGGATTGTGGGCGTGAATTTTGATGACGACCCGGCCGCAGCCCGCGCGTATGCCGAGGAACACGGTATTACCTGGCCGAGTATACAGGCAGCGGCCATGCTCGGCGATTGGGATTGTCCCGGTTTTCCGTTGGTGGTTGTGCTCGACGCCACCGGCGCGCCGCACCATATCGAGGTGAGGCGGTGGCACAAGCTTGATGAAGCGCTCATACAAGCCATTGAACCGCTCGTTGCCGAGCCTACCCCGGACAGGGAAGAAGCAATGGACAACGCGGGGTAAAGAACGGTACAAGGCAAGGCCGGAGAAAACACGCACCACCTGCAAAATGAAGCGCAAGCCGGGTTGTACGGCCGCGTACAGGCGCCGCCACGTTGCGCTCTGGACCGCGATGAAGCAGGCCCTCGATCGGTGCCGCGTTGCGGTGTGCAGCAGGGCGTGTTTCGTATACCATAGTCCACGTGATTGCCGCGCACGTATTACCCCGGAGTAGAACCCATGCTGCACGCCTTGCTATCGCTTGTGCTCTTGAGCCAACCCAGCCCGGAAGCCGCTTTCGCGCGCGCCGTGTTTCGCGATCCGCCGGCAGTGTACCAGCCGGCCTATGCGGCCGAAGGCGACGTAGCACCGCCGCCGGGTGCGCGCTTTGTGCAGGCCACGCGCGATGCGCAAGCCCCGCTGCTCGAGGGCTGTTCCCCCGGCTGTACGCCCGCCGCCATGCGGAACCGCGTGCTCGAGGCCTGTTTCGACGGCCAGGGAAACATGGTACTCGGCGCCTGCGTGCCGGCAAACGCCGAAGTAGCGCTCGATATGCCCATGTTCAGTCCCGCCTCGCCCTTGTGGGGACACATGCAACCGCTGCACGCCTGGTATACGCGGCTGTTCTATGTGACCGGGCCCGGCATGCTGGAACCGGTGGATAATCCGTTGGAACCGGCGGAACAGCAAGTGCGGGCAGGCGGGCGCATGTGGGACGGCGATAGCCTCGTGCTGGTTCACAACAGCGGCAGCGAAACGTACAACGGCCGGTTGGCGGGCGAAGCGGTCCACAGCTACCGGCTCGACCTTGCGGCGGGCACCGTGTACCGCCTGCCGGCGGATGGCGAACTTGTATTGGAGCCGGGCGCGGTGACGGCCTTCTTGCGCACGGATCGCGCCCTGACTGCGCAGCCGGTCCCGCAACCGCTCGAGGAAGTGTTGATTCTGGATGAATACCTCATGGGCCGGCCGCTGCGGCGACACACGCTGCACGCGAGCAGAGTCGCCGTCAGCGCCCTCGAGGAAGAGGCGGTCCCCCTGGCGCGGTCCGGCGACTGGGCGGATTGGCTGGACGCGGATTTCTCCGGCGAGGTTGAATACACCTGTAAATTCTATATCCCCAAGGTGTGGGCGAACGGGCCGCTGCGGCTGGAAGCGGCGTCTATCGCACAGGCGGCCACGGTGCTAATCGATGACGAACCGGTGGGCGGCATGTATGCGTCCCCATGGCGCCTTGCTATCGGGCCGCTCGAGCCGGGCGCGCACACACTCACCATCCGCGTGGCGAACACCCTGGCCAATGCCGCCGTCCCCGTGCTCGCGCCTGATGCCAAGGGAGACCCGGACCAGGAACAGCACCTCAAAGCGGCCATGGCGGCGCGCGGGGGCGGCCTGACCGGTCCCGTGCAAATCCGCCGGCTGGCCACCGGGGAGCAACACGGCGGAAAATGACTGAAGCGGTGATGTGGCCCTGTATTGGCGGGGTTAGCGGCCCTTTGCACCGCCCGCCTGTCGCAGCACGATATCGCCTTCGGTCACCTCGATGCGCGCACGGGGGACGCCCGCGCCCAGAACGGCGTGAAAACTGTAACGGTCGCCTTCGATCGCGCCGGTCAGTGGCACGGCCGAGCGCACCGTGCCGCCAACTGCGACGATGCTGAGGTCGGCATCGAGCGCGGCATCTTCCGGTAAGATCATCGTAAAGTCGCCATCCGCCACGGTGCACAGGAAGTCGTCTGCCCAGCGTTTGGTGACGGTGCAAAGCACATCGCCTGTCTCGACGTGGTATGTAGCCGGCCCCTGGTGGTTCCATACCGTGAGGTCGCCGCCAACGGTGGTAGCGGTGAGCGGGCCCGTATGGCCCCGTATATCGATGCCGCCCGCTGCGTTGGTGAGTTCGAGAGCGCCGGCGGTGTCCGCCGCGGCGATAGCCCCGTCACGCAGGCGCACCACCGACGGGCCGGTACTGTTGCGCAGGGCTACGGTACCACTTATGCCGGTCACGTTCACCGGTGCTTCCGCATCGGCCACGCGCAGGTCAAGCATGCCCGGTTCCCCGCCGGGCGGCACGACCTCGAGCGCCAGCGCCGCCGGATAGTGCACGTCGAGCACGGTTTCCCGTTGAAACCCCGCCGCGTCTGGCGCGTAGGTGAGGTGTACATCGGCGTTTTCGCGCGTCAGGTCGAGCGACAGCGCCTGGAACCGCGCCTCGGCGGCCTCTGCGTCGCCGGCCCATAACGCATGTGCCACCTCGGCGCGCACCGTGTCCGTGGCGGGGTCGGCGTGCAGGTTGACGGTCGCGCCGCGCACCGCGACCACGAATTGCTGTGCATCGCCGGCGGGCCGTGTGTGCCACGTCTCCGTGGTGTACAGGGCCGCGTCTTCCTCTCGAGCGGCTGACGGTGCGGCAGCGTCCTCCGGGGTGGTGGTGCGCGGTTGCGCGGCGGGTGCGAATGTGACGACGCCGAATGCCTGATCCAGAACAATAGCCGGCGGGTCTTCTTGGGCTTCGAGAATATGGAGGGGGCCGAAGCGTCGCAGCTTTGCCGGCGGCAGTCCGTCGATGCGCGTGTGCAGCAGATGTGCCTGCACGGGCATGTTCTGCACGCCGGTCAGCGTGAGGTGCGTGTTCTCGCTGCGTATCGTAACCGGCGCGGAAGCTTCCGGGGGGCCGTCGAGGGTCAACAGTCCGCCCATAGCCATGACATCCACCGGCGCCGCGCCCGGTGCAAGGGTGGTGTGGGAGTCGGTCAGTTCGAGCCGGGCGGGCATGTTGGGCTTCGTGACCGTGACCGCGGGACAGGCCCGGGCACGCAACACCAGCCGCCCGTTGCGCTTGCCGCCGGCGCCGGCCGGGGGAGCCAGGCCGGTCAACGTGACCTCGCCATAGGCCGCATCGACAGTGACGTTGCCGTGTACCTCGGCAACATGGGTATCGCCGAACCGGTTTTTCACGACGGCCGCCGCATCGTGCGGGATTCGCACCTGATATTGCGCGGTGAGCAGCATGTGTTCATCCGCCGGTGGCGATTCCGGTAAACGTGTTTCCACGCGCAGCCGGTTGTCTTCCTGCGCGGTTTCAATAGCCAGTGCCTCGGCCAGGGTGCGTGCCTGCGCGGTGGTGTTGGCTTCGGCCTGAATAAGCGCCTCGACCCGGACGACCGGTTCATCCCAGCCGCGCACCACGACCGGCCCGAAGCGGTGTGCCAGGTAAAGCGTGGTGTTCGTGCTGGCGGGGAAATGTCGGTCAATCCGCCGGGTCGCGTGAAACGGCGCATCGCTCGACGCGGCCTCCTCCGCCGTCGCGCTGCGCAACAGCCGTGCGAGGGCGTCTCCAAGGGTGTCGAAGCCGCGGCCCAACGAATCAATCACGCCATCGGCGGGTGTTTGGGCCAGGGCGGGTATGGCGCACAGCAACACGGACAAGGTGCAGACACACCGCACCCCGGCCACAGCGGGTTTTCGCAGGTTACACTTTGCCATAGGCCGTCTTATACCCGATTTGCCGCAGAAGTTCCGCACCGGGCGGTTGGTTTGGGCGGGGTTCATCCGCCGTGGGGCAGCACACGCACGGTGGTGCGCCCGGAAACGCCAGAGAGCACATCGGTCGCGGTAATGGTGTAGTGCCCGGTCAACTCGTCGAACGCGAGCGGAAGGAAGGTTTTGCCCCGGCCATCCTCGCATGTAACGAACCGCCGGTAGTATTCGAGGTGCTTACCCATGGCCATGAACAAGTCCACCCGTACGAGATGCTTGTCCGCTTCTCCGTCATCCGCCTCGACCTGCACCGCGACAGGCAGCCGCTGCCCCTGGGCCATGGCCTCCGGCGCCGTTACGGTCACCGCCGCCACCTCATAGGGAAGCACCGCGAACAGGCGCCCCTCGCCACGGCCGAGCTTGTCGCGTACGGTGCGCGTGGTGCGTGCAGGCGCGCCCGAGACCACGTTGTAGACGCCTTTTTCCCGGGGGTACCGCAGCCGTACCGCTTCCGATTCGGGGCCGCCCCGGGGATCACGGAGGAGCACATCGAGCTGTGCGGCGCCGTAGGAAAAGCGTTCGCGGACGCCGTGGAAGGCGGCTGATTCGACGGGGACAGTGGCTGTCACATCCGCCGGTGCGAGGAAACTGCGCACAAGCGCGCGCACGGCCGCCTCGTTCGCCGAGTCGCCGGCGCTGGCCGGGGCGGGGAACGGATGGTTGAGCAACAGGGTGTGCGGGGCGGTGTTTTGTTCATCCCCTTCCTGCAAACGGGCCAGCGCAAGAGACGTCTCGCCTGCCGTCCCGAGTGGCGTGGCCGTGTCGGGGCCTACCCGCGGATCGGCCAGCACGTCGCGCACCGCCGCTTCTACCGCCATTGAGGCCGCAGGGGGCTGTGACCCTCCCGTTTCCGTTGCGTCTTCCACCGGCACCCGCACCGCGCCGCTCGCCGCATGAGGCGCCGCATCGGTATGATCGCATACCACGCCGAATACTTCCGCCAGGGGAGATGCATCGCGCCGGGCCCCGTCTGCGGTGAAGGTTGCCGGCAAGATGTCGGCCACCAGCGTGCCGCCGTCCTCGGCATACGCTGCCAGCGCCTCGGCGGCGGGCTTGCCGAGCGCGGCGGTCATGGGCAGGATGACGGCCGCATAGGGTGCGAGGGCATCGGCGGTGAGCGTTTCCGCGGGTACAAACCGGTAGGCCGTGCCGAGCCGGTCGAGCAGACGCATGGCGCCACTGACGGTGTCCGGGTAGGACGTTCTGGCGAAGTCCGGCAGGGCGGCGTGTAGATGGTGGCTTGCACGGCTGTATACCAGCGCCACGTGCGCGGGGGATCGCTCGGCGGCGAGCAGGAGGGGGCCTGCACCCTCGCGCAGGGCCGTCAGTGTCTCGCCGAGCGCAACCAGCAGGGGTTGCGCGGTTCCGCCGGGGTCGAGCAATGGGTCTGCCACAGGTTCGTGCGCCGTGCCATAGGGCGTGGTGAGCCAGGTAAACGGCATACGATGCAACGCCTGGCGCCACAGTTGCCAGTGCACGAGGGCCGGGTCGCCGGTATCCAGCGTGATCCCCGTCTCCACGCCGGGTGGTTGATAGTCGCGTACGAGCGCCGGGGCCGGTGACAAAGGCGCCACGGCGAGCAGCGGCACATTGCGTGCAAGGGCGTGGAGGTCGTAGCCATTCAGGGGATCCCCGTCGGTGGTGGCGCGCAGTCCCACATGCGCATAGCGGTCCACGGCGGCCACCGTATCCACGGCAAAGCGCACGTACTCCGCGAAGACACCGTCCATGTACCGGCGGAACGCCACCCACGGCGCATAGAGCCCGCGTTGGCGCGCCTCGTCGCGGTGCAGCGGGGCCACGGCGTCCCAATCGGCATACGCCGTTTCCCAGGCGGCGTTGAGCGCGGCCACGTCGCCATAGCGTCGTGCGAGGTCGGCATGAAACCCGGCCATGCACGCCTGGGACTGACACACATTCTCGTCGCTCGCACACAGATAGGCGGGATTCCCGAGGCTGAAGTCGAGCACACCACCCCGGGCGAAATAGGGCACATACTCCGCAATGTGTTTGCGCACCTCGGCACGGTGGTCCGGGTCGCTCAGGCACGGGTCGCGCGCGAGGGCGGGCGTGGCGCGTTCCACCGCCGTATTGCTAAGTTCCGCAATGGGCCGCAGGTTTTGCCCGGATAAGAACCGGTGCGCGGCTTCGCCATCCGCTGTATAGGCGGCGTCGACGCCGAAGCCGCGCAGATTCTCGAGGTAGTGGCGCGCGTTGTATTCATAGGCGGCGTGTGCCACGGCGATGGCCCCGTTCATGCGGTCGACCCGGGGTTGGCGCACCGGCAACAGCCGTACCGCGCATGCGGCCATGTTCAGTTCGTAGGGCTGCGGCAGATGCGGCTCGCCGGGTACGGCGAACACCTCGAGTTTCACCCGGCGGTCGATGAGATCGGCAAACGGCAGCACCATCGACACGCGGCCGCCGTCGGGCGGGGCTTTCTGATAGGCTTCCGCCACGACCCGGCTGAAGGTGTCGATCCCCCGCGCGTAGAGGAAGAAGGGCTGCGTGGCGCCGTAATGGGCACGCACCTCGGCGGTCATATCGAGGGCGTCGTTGGGCAGCAGGTGGTCCTTGGCCAGGCGCAGATCGGTGAACGTGGGCCACCCGCCTACGGCGATGGGTTCCGTGTGCCACAACACGACGCCGCCCTTCCGGGTTGTGAGCCATATATCGAGCAGGTATTCGCCGGGGCCCGCGAGGATTTCCACCGGGTACGTTTTCTCGCCCTCTTTCCAGCGTGCGAGGTCACGGTAGCGGGTTTGCAGGTTCCGGTTCGGGTCGCGCACCTGCACCACCACGTTGTAATTGCGCTCCGGTGGCGCGTTCAGTTCGACCCGGTACCGGCGTATGGGATCTTGGAGCACCTGATCGCCCATGGTCTCCACGTATTCCTCGGGCAGGTTCGGCGGGATTTCCTCTTCCGGCGGCCCCTCGGGTGCGAGATCATGCACGGCTTCCACGTGTAGCGCCGGTTCCCGGCCGGCCGCCCAACGCACCGCGCGGCATACCAGCGCGAGGTACGTGTCGAAATACTCGGGCAGTGCCGCCAGCGGGTTCCGGAGCGCGGGGATGAGGCAGTGGGTAGCCGGCCGGTCATCGCCCACGGCAAGCCGCACAACGCGCCCCTCGCCATAGCCGGCTGCATGCGCCAACTCGGTGCGTGTGGCCCATGCGGGTGTGGCACGCGCCCCGATGCCGGCCGCGAGGTGCGGTGGCGGGTCGGCTGGCGCCAGTGCGTCGAGGAAGGTATCGTACACGACGCCCGGGGCGGGATCGTGGTTCACAAGCACCAGCCCCGCGCCATGCGTCACCGCGCGAAAAATGCTGCTCAACGTTGCGGCCGGCAGTACGGCGAGATCGAAATTGGCCAGGATGATGACCGCCGGTTCGCGCGCCAGGGCGCTGTCCAGCGCATCCAGCACCTCCTCCCGCGCCATTCCCGGCACATGCTGCGCAGGCAGGCCGGGATCGTAGCCCAGGTGCGTGCGGTCCCACAGGGCCACGACATCCAGTTGCACATCGAGCCGTTGCGCCAGTTCGACCCCGTCGCGCAGCGTGTGTTGCGGCGCCACCAGCAACAGGGGAATCGGGCCTTCGGGCAGGGGATTCGCCCATGCCACGTGACGCGTCTCGTCTGCGTGCGAGACCGCATGCGGCCCGGTTTCCGCCGGTGCATGCGCCAGGGAAACACACCCTGCATGCAGCGCTGTCATGCCGAGCAGACACCAGGTTGTGAGCATCCGTATCATTATTTCAAACACCTTTGCCGGGGAAAGCATAGCAGAAACCCGCAGACTGGGAGATGCATCGCATAGCTTGCCCCCTGGAGACTCCGTGATGTCAAGCATGTTTTGCCGGTCGATTTCGCAGGCAGGCCGCACCCATACGCTGGCAGATAGGTTGCCTGCCTGCCTCGCAATAAAACAAAGGTATGGCATACCATGGCGCCGGAAGTTGGAGGAACCGCTTTGAACCCCTTGGAAGAGGCCTACCCGCGCCTGGCCGAAAACCTGCACCGCTTGCCGCTGGCGGTGTTGCCCACGCCCGTCGATGCCATGCCCCACCTGGCCGGTGCTGTGGGTGCGGCACGGGTGTATGTGAAGCGGGACGATCACAGTGCAGCCGCTTATGGCGGGAATAAGGTGCGCAAGCTCGAGTATCTCCTGGGTGATGCGCAGGCGCGCGGCGCTCGCACGGTCATCACCTTTGGCGCCGCGGGCTCGAACCATGCGCTCGCCACGGCCATTTACGCGCGCGCGGCCGGTATGCGCTGCATCTCGCTGCTCATTCCGCAGCCCAACGCGCGGTACGTGCAAAAGAATCTGCTGCGCAGCCGTGCCGCCGGCGCCACGCTCGTATATAAGGGGAGCATCCCGGGCGTCGCCGCCAGCGCGTTGCGGCGGTACGCGGCGGAAGCGCTGCGCAGAAACCGCCCCTACCTCATTATGCCCGGTGGCACATCGCCCCAAGGGATGCTCGGCTTCGTGGCGGCGGCCTTCGAGTTGCGCGCGCAGGTTGCGGCGGGCCTGCTCCCCATGCCGCACCGGCTCTATGTCGCCTCGGGCACCATGGGCACCGCGGCCGGTCTCGCGCTGGGCCTGGCCGCAGCGCAGATGCCCACGCATGTTATGGCGGTGCGTGTGACGGATGCCATGTTCACCTCGCTGGAGAAAGCGAGACGGCTCTTTCGCAGGGCCAACCGGTTGTTGTGCAAGGCGGACCCGGATTTTCCGGTGGTCCCCTTCCCCACAGACCGTTTCACCTTCCGCCATGAATTCTTCGGCGAGGAATACGCGCGGTTCACGAAGGAAGGCATGGCGGCGGTGCGCCTCGCCCGGGACACGGAAGACCTCGTGATCGAGGGCACCTACACCGGCAAGACCCTCGCCGCGCTCGTGGCCGATGCGCGGGCCGGCGATTTGTCCGACGTGCCCACGCTCTTTTGGAACACGTACAACAGCCAGCCCATCATGTTCGACGATAACCTTGGCAGCTACCACGAACTGCCGCGCGCGCTGCATCACTACTTCGAGGAGCCGGTGCAGCCGCTGGACGACCCGGATGCGGGAGGGGCGCCGCGCCATTTCGTTTCGTGCCCTTGACTCGGACCGTACAAGTCAATACGATTGCCGCATGGGACAGACACTGTATCCGGCGTTTACCACCGGTGTGGCCCATAGCCGCCGTAACCGGCCAGCGCAATCGCCAGGAATATTCGCTGAGGGATAGAACTATCCATTCGCGCTGAAGTTACCTTTGCATGTTCAAGTACCTACACACGGCTGATATTCACCTCGACAGCCCGTTGCGCGGCCTCGAAGCTTACGAGGGCGCGCCCGTCGCGGCGGTGCGCCATTCGACACGGGAAGCCATGAAGAACCTCGTGCATCTGGCTATCGCGGAAGGGGTGGATTTTGTGTTGATAGCCGGGGATTTGTACGACGGCGATTGGCCGGACTACAACACGGGGCTCTTTTTCGCCGGGCAAATGCGCCGCCTGCGTGATGCGGACATCGCTGTGTATGTCATTGCGGGCAACCACGACGCGCAAAGCCAGATCACCCGGGGTCTCACGCCGCCAGAGAATGTGCACTTGCTCGCCACCGACAAGCCGGAAACATGCCGCATCGAGCGGATTGGCGCCGCCATTCACGGCCAGGGTTTTGCGGAGCGCGCCGTGACCGGGAATCTCGCCGCCTCCTACCCGGCGCCGGTGGCCGGTGCGTTCAACATTGGTATGCTGCACACCGCCGCCGATGGCCGCGAAGGCCATGACCCCTATGCCCCTTGTTCCGTCGACGCGCTGCGCAACCACGGCTACGACTATTGGGCGCTGGGCCATGTGCATACGCGCGAGGTGCTCTCCGATGACCCGCCGATCGTGTTTCCCGGCAACCTGCAAGGCCGCCATGTCAACGAGACCGGCGCCAAAGGGTGCTACGTGGTCACTGTCCATGATTCGGGTGTCCCCACACTCGACTTTCGGCCGCTCGATGTCGTGCGTTGGCACCGTGTTCACCTCGATGCGCACAATGCCGCCAGCCACGACGACCTCTGCGCCGCCTTTCGTAACGTGCTCGACAACCTGCGCGAGTCGGCCGGCGATCGACTGCTGGCTGTGCGCGTCGCGGTAACCGGATCGTCCCCGGCCCACGCCTGGCTCGCCGCGCATGCGGAGCGTTTCACGAACGAACTGCGCCTCATCGCGAGCGATCGCGCCGGCGGCCCGGTCTGGCTCGAGCGGGTATACATCGACACCACGGCGCATGCTGCCAGCACGGTGGAAGCGCAAGCGGGCCCTCTCGCTGACCTGCTCGATATTGTCGAGGACCTTACTGGCGCGGACCCCGGCGATGCACACCTCGCGAACACCCTCGACGATCTGCGCGCCAAGCTCCCGCCGGAACTGCGCGAAGATGCCGATGGCCCCGTTTCGCCGGAAGCCATAGCCGGTTATGCCCGACAAGCCCGGGGTCTGCTCGCAGAACGCCTGCGTGGTACAACGTCCGAGGAGGAAGCATGAAGATCGAACGGCTCGATCTGCGCGCTTTCGGCGTCTTCGAGGACCACACACTGGAATTTGGAGAAGGGGGGCTTCAACTGGTCTATGGGCCCAATGAAGCCGGGAAAAGCACCGCCCTTCGCGCGCTTCGCGCCCTGTTTTACGGCATCCATCCGCGCACCGCTTACGGTTTTCAACATGGCTACGGCGCCCTTCGTATCGGTGCGGCGCTGCGCAACCGCAACGGCGATTCCCTCGAGGTGATTCGCCGGAAAGGCCGCAAAAAGAACCTGCGTGACGCGCAGGACCGTGCGGCCGTCGACGAGGCCCGGTTGCAGCAGATGATCGGCGGCGCGGATGAAGATACCTTTACCCGGCTGTTCGGTCTCGACCACGACGCACTTGCCGCGGGCGGCCGCGCCATGGTGACTGAGGGCGGCGCGGTTGGCGAGAAGCTTTTGGCGGGCGCCGGCTACCGTAACCCGAAGGAGGTGTTGGCCGAACTGGACAAGGCGTGCAACGCCCTGTACCGCGCACGCGCCAGCAACCCGCGCATCAACCAGGCGCTGGCGCAACTCAAGGACGCACGCAAGCGCCTGCGTGGCGCCCAGCTCGCGCCGCTGACGTGGCGGCGTGCCTGCGAAGAACTCGAGGACCTGACGGCGAAGCATGCCGACGCGTATGCGCAGTGGCAGCGGCTCGATGCGGAACACGCCCGGCTCTCACGCATTCACAATGCCCTGCCGCGGGTCTCGCGCTGGGAAGACCTCCGCCGCCAACTGGCTGGCCTGTGTGATGCGCCGCGTCTCGCGGGCGATTTCACGATGCGCCGGCGTGATGCGCAACAAGCGCGCGACCAGGCCCAGCGTGATCACGCGCGCCACGCGAAACAGGCGCACGCCCTGCGTGAACGCATCGACGCGCTCGAGGTGGACCAGGCCGTGCTGGACCAGGGCCCACTCATCGACGCCCTCGCGGAAACGATGGCCGTGCTGCGTGCGCAACGGAAAACCCGCGACGAAGAACTCGCGCCGGAATACCGGCAGATGGTGGCCACCGCCGAACGTGCGCGCGCCCAGCTCCCGCCCGGCATCGGCGGGGAGGACATCGCCGTGTTGCGCCCCGCGCTCAATGCCCGGCGCCTCGTGCAGGATTTGGCGCCGCAGTGCGAAACCGTGCTTGCGGCCATACGCCAGGCACGGGACCACCGGGACGAGTGCCAACAACGTCTGCGCACCCTCGAGGCGGAAATTGGCAAGGGGGCACCGCCCGATCCAACCCCATTGCAACAGGCCGCGCGCGATGCGCGAAGCGCCGGCGACCTCGATGCCCGCTGTGCGCAGCTTCGTTCCGATCTCGAGGCGCGCCGCAGCGCGGCAGACGACGCCCTTGCGTCGCTCGGGTTCTGGCAGGGCACGCTCGATGCGTTGGCCCGCCTGCCTGTGCCCGATGCGGCGGTGGTCGAGGATTTCGAGAAGCAATTCCAGGAACGGGAAAACGAGCGCAAAGCCTTTACCGACGCGCGCGAAGCGGCGTGGCAGGAATACCAGGCCGCCCAGGCCGAAGCCGAGGCCGTCGCCGCGGGACAGGCGGTGCCGACGCAGGCCGATCTCGATGCGGTTCGGGCGCGGCGCGATGCCGCATGGCGCGCGGCGCAGGAAGCGTGGGGCGCAGAACGCGCGCCGGGCGACACAAAGGAAGACGCCGAGGCCCTCTGGCAGGAGTACGCGAACCCCGGCCCGCCGCCGGCAGATCTTGTCGAGGCCGTTTCAGAAAGCATTCAGCAGGCCGATGTTGCCGCCGACCGCCTGCGAAACGAGGCCGACCGCGTGGCCCGGCTCGCCCATGCCCACTACCGCCAGCAGGCCGCCGAGGCGGAGATGGCGCATTTCGGCAAATTGCTTGCGGACACGGCGCCCGGCGAAAAGCTCGCGAAGGCGTGGCGTGGCGTCTGGGAGCCGGCGGGCATCGAGCCGCAGGCGCCGGCGCTCATGCGCGCGTGGCTCGAGCGCCGTAATGCGCTGCTGCAACAATATGAAGGCCTTCGTATGGCCGGCGGGCAACTGCATGACGCCGAAACGGCCCGCGATAAGCATCGTGCAGCGCTTGAAAAGGCATTGGCCGATGCCGGGGAGCCCCTCGGCCCGGAGACGCCGCTCATCCACGCGGTCGAACAGGCAGAGATTGCCGCGGAAGCCTTGCGCGCACGGCGTCAAGAGGCACAAAGCCATGCAGAAGAAGCCAAACGCCTCCGCGCAGAGGCCTTGCCGCGCGCAGAAAAACAGCTCGAAAACGCCATGGAAGACGAAGCGCACTGGGCCCGGGCGTGGGCGGCCGCCGTGGGCCTGCTTGGCCTCGATGACGACGCCCCGCCCGCATTGGCACTGGAAACCGTCGACACGATCGAAAGTTTGTTCGAGGCCCACGACCAGGCGCGCCGGCTCGAGGATCGCATCACCGCGATCGATGCCCAGGAGGCCGAGTTCGAGAAAGAGGTGGGCGCATTAGTGGCGCAGGCGGCCCCCGATCTCGCTGGTCATGCCGCTGACCCGGCGATCCAGACCTTGCGCGCGCGGTTGCGCCAACAGCAGGACAACGCACACCAACGCGAAACACTCGCCCAGCAATGCGAAGAACATGAGCAGGCGAGCGCGGAGGCCAAAACCCGTGGCGAAGAGACCAACGGCCTCCTTGCCGCGTTGTGCGCCGAGGCCGGGGCCGATGCCGAGGAGGCGCTGCCCGAAGCGGAGGAACGCGCCGCATGCCGCCGCACCTGCGAGGAGAAAATGGCGGAAGTCGAGGAGGAATTGCGCCAGGACGCCCAGGGCGCTGCCGTGGACGACTTTGTGGCGGAAGCCCGGGCGGAGGCGGTGGAAAACCTTGCGGCGCGCATTCAAACGCTCACACAGGAATGTGAAACCGCCGCGCAACATGAGCGTGCGCTCGACAACCAGAAGGTGCGCGCCCAGGCGGATCTCGACCGGCACGACGGCAGCGCCGAGGCCGCCGAAGCCAACGAGGAGATCCAGCGGCTCCTTGCGCAAATCGCTGCGGACGCCGCCCGCTACGGCCGCCTCCACATCGCGCGCGAGTCCCTGCGCCGCGCCATCGAGATCTACCGCGAGCAACACCAGGCGCCCCTCATTACGCGGGCTTCGGAATTGTTCACACGCCTCACCCGGGGCCGCTACACGGAAGTGCGCACCGACTTCGATGACAACGGCGACCCTGTACTGCACGCTATACGCCAGGGCGAAGCCGCCCCACTCGGCCTCGATGCCCTCAGCGACGGCGCCGCCGACCAACTGTACCTCGCCCTGCGCATCGCCAGCGTCGAAGAATACGCCGCTGTGCATGAACCGATCCCCTTCGTGCTGGACGACGTCTTCATCAACTTCGACAATGACCGCGCCGCCGCCGGGCTACAAATCCTCGCGGAACTCGCCGGGGAAACGCAGATTCTCTTCTTTACGCACCACCAGCACCTCGTGGCCCTCGCCCAGGAAAACCTGCCCGCCGCCGCCCTGCATGTGCATACCCTGCCCCCGATGTCCGGCCGCGCTGCCGGCCATGCCCGCGATGCGGTAGAATAGAACGTGCAGGCAAAAACCGTACGCGATACCAACGCGGTATATATATCCGGCCGCCGTTTGGGAGAAGATTATGCGCCGTTTGCATCTCGTGTTGATCCTTCTTTCGCTGGCCTGCGTGGCCCCTTTGGCCAGCGCGCAGGATATTATGCAATCACGCGGCGCCGACCCGCGGGTCGAGTACCGCGCCCTCACCCGGTTCGGCCCATGGGATGACCGCAACTACCGCCTTACAAAAGACGACCTCGCCCTGCTCGCACCGAACGAGGAAGCGCTCACCCCGCAAATTCCCGCCTTCTACCGGGTCGAGTTGCGCAAGCGGTTCCCCGAGTGGCCACGCAAAGGGCCGGGCCAATACCCGCGCAGCGCACGCCAGCTTTTCGAGATTGAATATGGCGGCCGCCTTGTAAATGGCGTGCTCCACAGTAAGCGTATGGCATGGAGCCGCACCTCGATCCCTGTCGACGGCGAAATCACATTGAACGAAATACTCGGCGCCAACGAGATCACCGTCGAGATCAACCCCGTCTTCCCCAATCGCGTTATCGCCGGCGCCAATAATATCGGCGGACAGGAGATGTACTGGTCGGAAGATGGCGGCGAAACCTGGCACATCGCGGGGATTCTCCCGGATACCTGCTGCGATCCAACGGTCGGCTGGTCGTCGGACGGCGCCATCGCCTACGCCGGCAGCCTGAGCAGCAGCATCGGCGTGAATTTCTACCGCTCCACCGATTTCGGCGAAACCTGGCCCGAACCGCTCAAGCTCACCCTTACCGGAAGCGACAAGGAATTCCTCCATGTAGATATATCACCGGATTCCCCGCATCAGGACAACATTTATCTCACTTGGCACGACGGCAATGTCATGCAGTTTGCGCGCTCGCGCGACCGCGGCCTTTCGTTCGACCCGATCACAAGCTTCGACGACGCCCCCATCGGCATCGGCAGTGATATCACCACCGATCCCGCCGGCAATATCTATTACCTCTACGCCGCCTTCACCAACCCGGCAGGCATTATCCTGATAAAATCCACCGATGGCGGCAGTACTTGGGAAGAGCCCGTGCGGGTGGATGACACTTACGGCGAGTTCACCTTCCCCATTCCCGCCATGGATACGCGCCTTGCCTGGGTCTATGCCAGCGCCGACACGGACCGGTCGGGCGGCGAGCACGATGGCACCGTATACTGCGCATGGACCGACGTCACCGGCCCGGAATCCGGCCAGGCGGCGGACAACCACACGGTCGTCAAAGTGGCCCACTCGCGCGACCAGGGTGAAACCTGGCATACCACTATTCCGCATCGTACGGACGATACCAGCCAGGTCGACCGCTTCAACCAATGGATTACTGTCGACCCGGGCGGCATTGTCCACGTGGTCTTTTATGATACCCGCAACAGCCCGGACCGTACCGGCGTGGATCTCTTCTATGCCTTCTCGGCGGACGGCGGGGTATCGTGGTCCCCGGCGGCGCGTATCTCCGGAAACACCTCGCCAAAGATTTCCGACTCGATGGAGTGGGGCGATTACAACGGTATCGCGGCGATGGGTGAGAAGGTGCTCCCCGCCTGGACCGACAACCGCGGCGGCCCGCCGGATGAACGCGATGTCTACGTGGCCCAAGTCGAGAATGTCGCGGCAAGTCCCACCTTTCTCCTGGTGCAGGCCGGTGGCCGTGCCACGGTGTGCCGCCCCGTCGATGTGGAAATCCCAATCGAGGTGCGAAGCTTGTTCGAGTTCGACAAGCCGGTGAGCCTGGTGCTCACCGAGACGCCCCCCGGGTTTGAAGCCGCCCTTTCCAGCACGCAGATTGTGCCGCCGGAAGACATTGTCCTGGCGTTGAACAGTAGCGGCGACGTGCCGGCCGGCGATTATGCCTTCAGTGTACAGGGCATGGATCAGGACGGATTGGTTCGCATGCTTAATATCCAGGTGCGCGTGCTTCCAGGCCTGCCGAGCCCGCCGGAAACCACATTGCCGCCGGATGGTACAGGCTACGGCGGCTTCCCGGATGCCACGCTTGTCTGGGAACCGCTCATCGATGCAACCGAATACCATGTGCAAGTGAGCCGCAATGCGAGCATGGCGCCATTGATCGTGGACACGCGGACGCAGGAATCGTTTTACGTCGTGGAGAATCTCGAGGAGGGTGCCGCCTACTACTGGCGCGTGGCCGCAAGCAACGCATGTGGCCGCGGCGGCTTTACCTCGCCGCGAATGTTTGCCTCACGCGAGCCCGTCCGGCAGGGAAGCGACCATTGCGCCGATGCGCCTGTGGCCGTGCTCGACCTGCCGCTCACGGGCACCACGGAAGGCGCCACCGGCGAGGACATCAGCTCTTGCGCCAGCGGCGACACCAAAGATGTCTGGTTCGCATACGCCCCCAGCGCCGATGCCCTCGTTACCGTTGACCTGTGTCAGAGCAAATTCGACACCACCCTCGCAATCTACGAAGGTTGCAACGGTACGGAAATCGCCTGCAACGACGACCAGTGTGGCTCGGGGCGGCAGTCGCGCGTGCAGTTCGAAAGCGTGGCGGGGACCGACTACCGCATCCGCATTTCCGGCTGGGACGGCGAGACCGGCGAATATACGCTCATCGTGACCGAGGCGTTCGCCGGTGAAGGCGAGGGCGAGGGCGAGGGCGAACTGGAAGGGGAACTCACCGTCGATTGTGAAAGCGCTACCGTGCGCGACGACCTGACCGGTGCCGTCGGCACGGAGATTCCGGTTACCTACCGCGCCCCCGTCATCGGCGGCCTCGGCGGTCAGCTTACATTTCGCATGCCCCACGGCCCCGTTGTCGACACCGTGTCCGTCAGTGGCAGCGATGGCTTCTTCAGCCGCGTGCCGGCGCTTGGGAAC
>CAZMVU010000060.1:0-23018 GCA_964569295.1 uncultured Nitrospirales bacterium | reverse complement strand
GGGGGGGGGGGGGGGGGGGGGGGGGGGGGGGGGGGGGGGGAGGGGGGGGGGGGGAGGAGGGGGGGGGGAGGCGGGAATCAGGGGCGGGTCACCGCCCAGGCTTGGCTGCCGATGCGCAGGGTGCTGGCTTCATACCAGAAGAACTCGACGTCGCGGGAGTGGTACATGTCGGGCCGCTTGAAAATGCGCACGGTGGGTTGTGCCTCGCGCACGGCATCGGCGGCAGCATGATACACGGCCTCGTCCACATGGAACCGCCCGGCATGGCGTGCGCCGCCGCGTCCCTCGGGAATAAACCGGTACAGGTGCCAGGCATGAAGGCGGCCGCCGCCGGCCTGGTAAGCGGCAAGGCGCGCCCCAAGCGCGGGCAGGCCGTCCAGGTTTTCGGCCGTCACCACAGTGGACACGGTAACCTGGCGCCCCGCGCTGCGCAATGCGGCGAGCCGGTCAAAGATAAGTGCGTAGTGGCTGCGGCCGGCGAGGGGGCGCATGCGGTCGTGGGTGGGAGCGTGGGTGCTTTCGAGGGGCAATACAAAGCGGTCAATGGCGTGCAGCCGCGTGTAGCCGGCCGGCAGTTGCACGCCGTTGGTGCCCACCTGCACCTCGAGACCCTGTGTCTGCGCATGGCGGGCCACGTCGATGAGCCATGGCCACGCAAAGGGTTCGCCGCCGCCGAGCACGACGCCGCGGAAGCCGGACCGGGCAAGGTCATGGACGAGCGCGCGGGCCTGGTGGCGCGTCATGGGGGCTACCCGGGTGTCCGTGACACAGAAGGGGCATGCCATGTTGCACCCGCCGTGCAACATGACTACTGCAAGGGTTCGCCGTGCTTGTGCCATCGGGGGGGCATCTCGGCGGACTACTGCGTGCCGAAACATCGGCCTACCTTACGTGAGTCGCGCCGGCGGTTCAAGTGCATCCTGATCTTGAACGGCGTTGCGCGACAGCCTACACTGCTATGCATGGAACGAGACGGCAACGGGAGGATTTTATGATGCACAAGATTACACGACGGGAATTGCTGGCGGCTGCCATGGCGGGCGGCGCCGCGTTGACATTGGGCGAACGTGTGCCGGTGCGTGCCGCTGCGCGCCGCAAGCCAAACATCATCTTTGTGCTGGCGGATGACCTGGGCTACGGCGATTTGGGCTGCTACGGGCAGGAGCGTATCCAGACGCCGCACATCGACCGCATGGCTGCTGAGGGCATGCGCTTTACCGATTGCTACGCCGGCTGCACCGTGTGCGCCCCATCGCGGAGCGTTCTCATGACGGGCCTGCACACTGGCCACACCCGTGTCCGTGGCAATCACGGGCGCGATGGAGACCGCGTGCCGCTGGCGCCCGAGGACACGACGGTGGCGGAGCTTCTCCAGCAACAGGGGTACGCGACGGGCCTCGTGGGCAAGTGGGGGCTCGGTGATGCGGGCACGACGGGCCACCCGAACCGCAAAGGCTTCGACTATTTCTACGGCTATCTCGACCAGCGACATGCGCACAACTACTACCCGGAACACCTCTGGCGCAACGAGGAGGAAGTGCAGCTTCCGGGGAACGAGGAGCCGGCCCCGTTCGTACATGGCGGCAAAGGCTCGTATGTGCCGGAGTTACTGCGGGACGAGGCCCTGTCCTTCGTGGACCGCCACCGGGAGACGCCGTTCTTTCTCTATTGGGCGATGATTCGGCCGCACGCCGCCAATGAATCCGGCGGCCATTACGGGCCGGAGACCGGCGAGGGCATGCCGGTGCCAACGGATGCGCCCTACGCGGAGGAAACCTGGCCGGAAGCGCAGAAGAATCATGCGGCTATGATCACGCAGATGGATGCGGATGTGGGGCTGTTGTTCGATAAGCTCGAGACACTCGGTATCGCCCAGGACACGCTGGTCATCTTCACCAGCGACAACGGTCCGCACAAGGAAGGCGGGGCCGACCCCGAGTTTTTCGGCAGCCGTGGCGGGCTGCGCGGGATCAAGCGCGACCTGTACGAAGGCGGCATCCGCGTGCCGGGCATCGCCTGGCAACCGGGCACGGTACCGGCGGGCGCTACCAGCCGCCTGCCCTGGGCCTTCTGGGATTTCCTGCCCACGGCCGCAGCCGCAGCCGGCGCGAACGTGTCGGCCGACCTCGACGGCATCTCGATTCTACCCACGTTGCAGGGCCGTTTCGGCGACCAGCGCCCCCACGACAACCTGTACTGGGAGTTCCACGAGCGCGGCTTTGCCCAGGCGGTGCGCATGGGCCACTGGAAAGCGGTGCGCCCCGGCGCAGATGCCGGCATTGAACTCTATGATCTCGCGCAGGATGTCGGCGAAGAGCACAATCTCGCCGACAAACACCCGGCCCTCGTGGCCGAGGCACAACGCCTGTTCGAGGCCGAGCGCACCACTTCCGAACACTGGCTGACGCCGGCCGAGGAGGAGGCCGAGAAGACAGAAGAATAGGCGGTCAGCGATTCTGCAATGCTATCGCCACCGGCGCGTCTTCCGGCTGTGTGAAGGTGAACGCCGTGTCCCCGGAGACATCCATGATGAGGTTTTGTCAAAGGCAAAAAGTAGATTTGCCCTGCCTGGGTATCCGATTGTGATCTACATGGTATAGTTTTCCGTGCCCGCGCGGAGGATAGGGCAACGCTGGAGAGCGGCCCGAGCGCCGTCGCGGGTGGCTATACGGATCGGACAACGCTGATCAGGCGCTGCACAGCCTGCAGTAGCTTACTGCGGCCTTCACATTGGGGAATCGCTCGGCTTCGCCTATCTCGAGTATCCAGGTGAGCGCCGTTTACACGTGGCTACTGAAGTCACGTGCGGTCTCTTCCCTGGTCTTCATGACAACCGTAAAGGCAATCTGAACGGGTGAAGCGATCGCAACATTCCTTCTCGATAGCCGCTCATGCGGGCAGAGTATGAAGAAGGCAATTCTTTAGCCGCCTGTCGCGACAACATGTGGTTTCGTGGTGTATATTGAGTACAGGATGTTGTGTTTGGAGCACGCTTCATGACCACTTCGCCCCTTGATATACCCACATACCTTTCGGCAACAACCTGGCCGAGCGGTCCATACGCCCCGCCGTCATCCTGCGCAAGAACAGCAACGGCCACCGCAGTCCACAAGGCGCCGAAACGCAAGCCATTCTCATGAGCGTCTTCTTCACGCTCAAAAAGCGCGGATACAATTCCGTCAAGGTCATCCGCGAAGCCCTGAGCGTGTACCTCGAAACCGGTCAACTACCGCCACTGCCAGAAAATACCGCTGCAGACCGCTAAAGAATTACCAACGGAGAAGTACCATGTCCACGCAGCTCATCATATCCGACATCGACGGTTGCCTGAGTCCCGAGGCGTCCATTGCATGGGACATGACAGCCTTCGATGCGTTTCTCGCGCGTGTACGCCCGGCACAGACCGGCAACAGCCCCCTCGCCCCTTTCACGCTATGTACCGGCCGGCCACAGCCGTATGTCGAAGTGTTGGCGAAGCTGCTCGACATCCGCGCGCCCATCATTTGCGAGAACGGCGCCGTCATTTACAGTCTGCACGACAACTGGTCCCGCTACGGGCCGGGCGTCACCGAAGAAAAGATTGCCGGGCTGCGCGCCATCCGGGGATTCCTTGATGGGGCCGTGCTCCGCGCCCATCCCGGCGCGCTGTATCAATATGGGAAAGAGGCCATGCTCTCCGTCTTCAGCGCGGACCCGGCCATTCTGCCCCCTATCGCGGATGAAATCACGGCGTTCGTTGCACGCGAAGGCCTGGCGCCCCCGGTCATCAATACAAGTGTGCACTACCTCAACATATCGATGGCGGGCGTAAACAAGGGCACGGCGCTACACTGGCTGCTGGATGAACTCGGGATGGCCGGAGCGCAGGCGGCGGGCATAGGCGATACCATCGGCGATATACCCCTGCGCGAGGCGGTCGGTTGGTTCGCCTGCCCTGCCAACGCCGACCCTGCGCTCAAAGAGCGGGCCGACTACGTTTCCGCAGAAAATGACATACGCGGGCTGGTCGACATTCTCGACCAACCCGCGTGTAAAGGCGGCAGTAACCGACTACGGCCATAGTCTGTTTACAAGGCCTACCGGCGTGCACCGGCGAGACGACGGCGGCCACGGGCCCGGCCATAGTATTTCTTGCGGCCGTTTTTCCCGTTGCCGTTGCCGTTGTCGTTGCCCTTGCGGTCCTTGAAGTTGCTAATCGTCAATACCGGCACCGAACCCTCCCAGTCTTCCCGGGGGAGGTTGCGGCCCAGTGCCTTCTCGATAGCACCCAGTGCCAAATGGTCCTCCGGCGAAACAAACGTGATTGCGTCGCCGTCGGCCTCAGCGCGCGCCGTGCGGCCGATGCGGTGGATGTAATCTTCCGAGGTCCGGGGAATGTCGAAGTTCACCACGTGCGAAATCCCCTGCACATCGATGCCGCGTGCGGCGACGTCTGTAGCGACGAGGACGCTGATTCGTCCATTACGGAAGTCTTGCAGGGCACGCTCCCGCTGCCCCTGGGTGCGCCCGCCATGTATCGGCTGGGCTTTGAAACCGGCGCACTTGAGCTGCTTGGCGACCCGGTCCGTGCGGTGCTTCGTACGCATGAATACGAGGGCCGAGCTCACACCCCGCTCCTCGAGAATCTTGGTGAGCAGGTCGATCTTTCCGCGCGGGTCAACGGTGTACACACCCTGGCGCACCGCGTCGACCGGCTTCGACCCGCCGTCGCCCACCTCGATACGCACGGGGTCATGCTGCATGTCGGCGGTCAACTTCGCGATTTCGCGGGGGAAGGTGGCGGAGAACATCATGGTCTGGCGCTTCTTCGGCAGCTTGCCGAGAATGCGGCGGATGTCCGGCAGGAACCCCATGTCGAGCATGCGGTCCGCCTCATCCATCACGAGCACCGAGAGGGCGTCGAACCGGATGTTGCCGCGCCCGATATGGTCGAGCAGGCGGCCGGGCGTCGCCACGATAATATCGCAACCGCGCCGCAGTGCCTGTTCCTGAGCACCCATGCCGGCGCCGCCATAGATGCACGTGGTGAAGAGCCCGAGCTGCTTCCCGAGGGGGCGCAGCACATCGTGCACCTGCTGCGCGAGTTCGCGCGTAGGGGTGAGCACGAGCATGCGGTTACGGCCGCGCGGGGCCTCGGCGAGGCGCATCAGCGCCGGCAGGCCGAACGCCAGGGTCTTGCCCGTGCCCGTCTGGGCAATACCGACGACGTCGCGATCCTCGAGGGCGACCGGGATCGCCGCGGCCTGAACGGGGGTCGGCTCGGTAATGTTCTGGCGGTTGAGGGCCTGGAGAAATTTGGGGTGAACCCCCATCTGTTCAAATGACATACCTGTCCTTTCGTGTTGCCGGAGATATTGCCGGCGGTGGCTGATTAAGTATGCTCAGCACCGGCAATTTTCAATGACAGCACAGAAAGGGGGGCAGTCAGAAATGATAGGGTGAGCATCGTGTAGGAGGGAGACGAACTGACGACTGCCTGCTACGTAATCAGCAGAACTGAATGGTCGGTATCATACATGACGACAGGGTGAAAGTCAAATGGGCGCCCCATGGAATCCTCGGGGACACGGGGGAGCGGTGCACCCGCCGCTAGTCGGTACCGGCCATGGCCGCCTCTATGGAAGGCCGCATTTCCCGCACCCATATGTCGCGCCCCCTTTCATTGAGGTGACACTCATCCTGCAACAGTGTCTCCCCCATGACACCATGCGGTTCGGCGGCGGCGACAGCCGCCTCAATGTCAATCAACGTGGCATCCTCAGCCGCCGCAACACGCCGGAGGATTCCGTTTTCGACATCACATGCCTGGAACCGCACGTGCTCGGCCAGCAGGCGTTTACACAAAGCCACGCCTTGCGCATACTTGCCCGCCGCGTACAGTTCCCGGAGTTCGGAGACGTAATCGGCCGCCTCGCCCCGGAGATCGGGCTCCCAATAGTTGGTTGCCAGTGTCCCAATAGCGACAGGCACGCCGTGATTCTTCGCCATGCGAACCATGGCCACCATATTTTCCTCGTACAGGGTCATGCGCTCGGCCAGCATATCCACTTCGAGATCCCAGTTCGCCCATGCTTGCGCGGTTGATTCCGGAACCATTGCGCCATCTGCCCCTGTCTTCAGCTGGCGCTCGACATAACGCGACCACAGGTCGCTCAGCACGCGGCACGCGGCCGAGGAGTACAGAATCTGCTGAAGTTTTACCGGATCCGACCGCACCAGTGTTCGCTGCTGTATTTCCACAAACTCATTGTGCCCAGAATAGAGGATGATAAAATCCAGATCATATTGGAGCATCTCTTCGAGTATAGGCCGCAGCCGCTCGCTGCCATAGGACATACCGCCACAATTGATGATGTTGAGTTTTTGCTCTTCCCCCTCCCCAGAAAAGCGATCCTCCAAATCCCGGAACTTGGGGTGCATGAAATTGACATTGGAACCGCCAAACACGGCGACACGCACCTCGTTAGCAGGTTTAGGATGGACAAACGACTGGGCAATGAACCAAAACGACCGCTTCGCACGCGTGACTCCCATCCGGTTCGACCACCAGCCCACAGGCTCAAACAACCGGCTGTCTTCGTTGAACCCGAGGCCGTAGTCGACCGGCAAGGGCGGCACAAACCACTCGACAGCCCGACCCGCCGTCTCCAACAGGACAAGCAGAATGATGAGCGGGAGGAAGGAATAGAGGAGCGTTTTCTTCCACCCGAAGCGTTTAGGCGAAACGTTGGTCATGCTGGCCTCATGGCAGCTTCTCGATCACCAGCGCATCCAGGTGTGTCTTGGCATCGGCGTCTGCATTGGCCACGAACCCACACCAGTCGAGCTGCGTGAAATCCTTCGAGCCGAAGGGCAGACTCTCGATGGCTTGCGGCTCGCTGCCTTTCGGCGTGAGCGTGAGGTCGAAAACGCCCGCAGCCTCCTCGCCCAGCACCGCACGCACCTCGACCCTGATCCATGCCCCCGCCGGTGCCTGGGCAATCTCCTCGTTCTGGCTCATGACCCGGCCGTCGGCATGAAACCACAGGCTCGGCCCCACGCGGTAGGGGTGGTTGTTATCGCGCCACTCGTGGTACACGACGGCCTGCTCGTCCAGGCGAATCGCAAAGCGGACAGTGGCTGTGCCCTTGCGGAAGTGCGGCTCGTAGAACATGTGCGGATTGTAGCTTTTGGCGAGTCCGGCGGCGTCGTTGATGGCGAGGCAATGGTCTCCCTCGAAGGCGGTCTCGTCCGTCACGCGGATGGTGCCCTTGCCGTCTTCCGACACGGTGGCATGGGCGGGCAGCGCCCCCACCGCTGTTTCCTCGAAGCCGTCCCGCACGCTGAAAGGCGGCGGCGGTTGCGGGGGTGTGAAGGGTTCGCGTTCGATATCCGCCGGATCATTCATCCAGGCGGGGCGCTTCTGCATGCCCGCTCTGGCCACGTCGATAGGCTCGAAGCCCATCTCGAGCGCGGGGGAGTCCGGCTTCAACGTGAAATGGCGGCCCTCGATATCCTCGAACAGCGGGTCGGCAATGACCGAATGCACATCGTGTCCGCGCTCCTGCCACTCGGCGAAGGTATCGCCGGCGAAAGTAAAGCCCTGTCCCGAGGTGTCCCAGTAAATGTTGTTGTCCATCTTCCAGTTGTCGTTGCCCCAACGGCTACCGAGCAGGCGGCCGTTGCTGAAGTAGATGATGTTGCCGTCGAGGATGAAGGAGATGTGGTCCTCCTCGCGGCTGCGGATGATCTGTTCGCGCTCGGAAAAGGCGAGGATGTTGTTGCGCAGCACGTTCTCGCGGCCGTAGTGCTGGTGGAAGGTGCCGGTACGCGTGTGGTGCACCACGTTGTTCTCCATGAGAATATCGGTGCTGCCCTCGTCGGTGTAGAGGCCCCAGCCGCCGGAGATGTTCGGGTTCGACAGCACATCGTGGATGTAGTTGCCCCGCAGCACGGTCCCCGGCGACACGCCGAGCGTGTAGATGCCGCCCATGTCGCTGAGCTGGCCCTTGCCCACGTCGTGGATGTGATTATACTCGATGATGTTATGGTGCGCGGAGCTCGGCTGATACCCCCACGACCAGCCGACGGAAAAGCCGCTGTAGCGGAAGTCGCTCACATCGTTGTGGGCGGCGAGGTTGTACGAGCTGCGCCCGATCCACACACCCACCGCGCTGCGGAAGATGCGGCCGCCGTCATGCAGGTAGTTGTTCCTGACCGTGATGCGCTCGGTGGCCTCGGCCTCGCTGTCGGGACTCGCCCCCTCGCCGATGCGCACGCCGCCCGCGCCCAGGTCACGCAACTCGCAGCTTTCGATCAGGCCGTCCTTGCAACCCGCGCGAAACCACACGCCATAGGCGCCCACGTGCGCCACCTCGCACTCGCGGATGACCGCGTTGCGCGCACCGGTCAGTTGCACGGCGGCGGGCACGGCGAAGGCCGCCTGGGCGTCGCTGTGGCCCTCGGGGGCGACGGGGTACTCGCCATACTGAAAGCCAATGCCCTCGAGCGTGAGATCGTCGATAAAGGCGCCATTAGCCGGGTCGCCTTCGGCCACGAGAAACTGTTGCGTTACCGGCGCGATTATTTCGGCGGTGGACATGTCCTCGTCCGGCATGGGCATGTAGTAGAGCTTGCCGGCGGCGCGGTCGAGGAACCACTCGCCTGGCGCATCGAGCGCTTCTTTCAAATGCTGGATGAAATACCACTGGTCATGCTTCCACCGGCAAAACGGCCAGCGGGCCGGCCCGGTGAACGTGATGACCCGGCGCTCCCAGTCCACCTCCTTTACCCGCAGGAGCGACGTCGCCCACGAGTGAAAAATGACGAAGACCGCATCATCCAGCGTTTCCCACGGCTCGATATCGCCCTCGCGGAAGCGGAACTGCGTGTTGCTGGCCTGTTGCTTGCCATCCGGGCCTTCCACCATGACCGGGCCGTCTGCATAGAAGAAGTCGTCATCGGTGGGGTAGTCGCCAGCGTAGTTTGTGCTATTAGGCGTCCGTGCCGGATCACGGCGTTCGCCGTTCACAAAGATGGCCGAGAAATCCCAATCGCCGGATTTCACTTCCGGGATATCCGCCACCCACACATCACCTTCTTGCCTCCACCCGGTGATGGCCTTGCCACCATGAAGGATGGTCTTGTCCGGCCCGGCGCCGCGCATTGTGAGGCCGCTGTGTTCCGGGCCCAGCCGCAGCGCCTCGGTGATGGTGTACGTACCTGGCCCGAGTTCGAGCACGCCCGGCGTTTCCGCCGCCACCCATTGATCCAAGCGCTGCTGGATGTCATCCCCCGGCGAAACATGGAACGCTTCGGCAACAGAAGGCACCGTCAGAACCGCACAGAGAATGCTCAGGACAACCGCCACAAAATCCTTGCTCAACATGACAAACCCTCCCGCTTCGGAAACTTTGTAGACGCTTCACTATAGCGGGGTGGAGGCCGGCACGTCCACGTTTTTCCACTGCCCGTACAGTTCCTTCGCGGAAGACGGGCGGGCGTCGTTCTTCCCCGTCATGCTGCCGCATACTCGTTATGGCAGCGGAATTGACGGCCGCGGCCGGTCACCAAGTGGACGTGATTGGTCATCAGGTACCAAACGCTGATATCGAGCCCGTCCTTGCCGCAAGCCCCCAAGATAGCGCTTTGGGGCAGCCGCCGTCTTTCGGGCTAACGGACTGCAATGGCATCCACCTCTGTTTCAAACAGCAAGTCATCGCGGCATACGTGGTTCGTAACGGGTATGGCGGGTATGCGGGAAAACAGCCCCTCCCATGCCTCCCTCGCCACGGTTGCCGCGCCCGGTTTGAAGTAGCCGATGGCGCGGGTCACGTGTTCCCAACCCATACCCCTTGCGTCCAGCATGGCATACACGACCCGAAAGGTATGCGCGATTTGCGCTTGCACATCGTCCACATGAAGCGTGTGACCTTCGGGAGCAATGCTGGCGGTACCGGATACCAGCAGCCGTTTGGCAGAAGGCGTGGCGATTTCGACAGCCCGGCTGAACGCGCTCCCGTAGTCACTCGCGGGGCACTGGAGCGGCGAGTCGACGCGGCATACCCGAGTTTGGTCTGACTTGGGACGCACGGCGAGCACACTGGCAGTCAGTGCGCGGCCCGCCGGATTGCCGCCGCCCATGCCCGTGCTGGCGGGCGCCACCCGCGTGCCGACTGCCTGCTCCCGGAAGAAATCGTCCCGGGCCGCATTGAAATCGGCATACCATGCCAAAATGTCGTCGTTGTAGAACCAGGTGCGCACCACATGGCTGAAGTCCATACCAGCCTCGTGCAGGAGAGGCAGCATATCCTCCAATACCGCGCGTGTCTGCGCTCGGCGGCTGGTTTCCGCGCGCGGCAAAAGGCCGCCAGCCCGCACGTAGCGGACATGCTCATCTTCAAAGACGGTCCCGTGCGCCATGCCATCACGCATCAGTATTTGCACAGGCGCCCCCGACACGACCCATGCCTGCGCCGCACGCGCCCTGCCCGGCGCCGCGTCCGCCTCGCAGACCCAGGTAGCGGGGGTCGATGCCGCAGGAAACGCCTTACGCAATGCCCCGAGGGTTGCGGCGTCGGGCTGCCCACCGAAGACCTCGAGGGCCACGCACTGCCCGGGCGCTGCCGCTGTTGCCATGCGATCGAAGAATGATGCCGGCGTTTCCCTGGGCTGCGCAACCGCGCTCACGAACCGCTCACTGATCCCGCCCTGCTCGATCGCTGCGGTGCTTAATGTTTTTTTCATGGAAGGTACTGCTTTGTTGGAAAAACCGGGTTGGTTCTGCCCGTAGGGCCACAGTCAGAACGGGCTTATTTCGTCTCAAGGACAACCATGTTAACCTGCGGATACGGTCCGCTTCGCACGGGGCCCAACGCCCTGGCGCTGCGCGACAATCGCAAGAACAGCAGCCTACAGTGACATCACATATTCAACGAGCGCATCCAACGCCCTTTCGGCCAGCGCCGATGTTTTACCGTGCCGGTCATCGGGATTGCAAGTGGTCAAAACGTCGCGTATCGTTGCGGCCCTTCCGTCGTGCAGGTACGGCGCCGTGCGCCACACTTCCACGAGGGACGGCGTGTCCAGCTTGATATTTTCCTCCCGGCCACGCCCGGTGCCGACATCGTACAATGCCTGATCCGTGTGGTACTTGCCCGAGTGGCAGTGTGCACAGCCCGCCTTTTCGTAAACCCGCTTGCCCCTGCGCGCCTGGGCGCTCAGTTCCCCCGCCACAAGCAACGGACTCGGCACGGGGGTCATGGACTTGAGGTACGCGTCGATAGCCTGGGCGTCTTCCTCCGGCCGCACGGCGAATTGGATATGCTTTATACCAGCGCGGACCGCCGTTTCCGCATCCGGGCGCACCCCCGTGATCATCACCGGCGGTGTCTCGTGCGAGAGCAACAGGCTTTTCGTATTCTTCGGATTACCCATGCCGTCGTTGAGCAAGTCCCAATTCAAGGCATCGGCGCGCCCGCCGGGATGACAACTGACACAGCTCTGCCAATGCTGGAAGCAGAGCCTGGCATCGTTGAAATGCCTCTCGCCGAGGCGCTCGGGCGTCATAACAGCCGTGTTACCCAAGGCGATGGACTCCGGATGAGGCCGGCCTTGCGCTTTGATATCAACAACACAAAGCGTGTCACTGAAGTATTCGCCGGCATAGGCTTTCGTGCCGTCAAGGGCAAGTCCACGCGGGCCATTGCCCGTAAGCTCGATGCGCCGCCGCAGGTCGACGAGAAAGGAGAGGTCGTTGGGCACATCTTCCGGTTTCTTCGATACGGGCGAAACCTCCTCGCCTCGAGCTACGCGCTCGAGTTTGTCGTGGAGTGCGGAGCGGTCGATCACGCTGATCTCGTGGGTGCCGGCGTGCGTCACCACGAGGTACTCGCCGTCTTCCGTACACGCCACCGCCCAGGGATTCGCTGCGCCAAGGTCCACGCTGTCCAGCAGCACGGTGTTGACAATCTCCTGGCTGGCCGCGTCGATAACCGTCAACGCATTGGTATTCATCCAGCCGCGCTCGAGTTGTGTTGTCGGGAGCTGGTAGCGGCCCACGATATGCGTCACATACACGAACTCGCCGTCAGGCGCGATGCACACATCGCGCAGGCTCGCGCTGCCATTGCCAAGAGCAAGCTCTTTCACGACCTCACCCGCCCCGGTGTCTATGACAGAAACGGACGCGCTCGAATACTTCCCGTCGGAGGCGCCGGAGGGCAGGTGGTTCGCCACGAACAAAAACGCGCCGTCCGGTGTAAGCGCCGCCGCCACCGGTTCGCGATCCACATCCACGGTCCAATCGGCCTCGCCGGTTGCCATGTCGATTCGCGCAACGGCGTCATCGAAGCGGTTGGCAATGTACAGTGTCTTGTCATCGTGCGAGAGCACCGGCGCCATGGGCGTGTGTCCCGCCTCGATCACCTGCACTACGTCGCCGGCTTCGGCATCGATCACCGCGATGCTCCCGGGTGCGCCGGCCAAGGTGGCAAGGAGTGTGGCGCCATCGCTCGCCAACGCCAGGCCGGTGGGTGCGGCATCGAGCGGTATTTCACGCGCCACGTTCTGGCCTGCGAGATCGAACACCAGCACTTTGTTGGCGGTCTGGGCGCCGACGTACAAGAGGTCTTGCGGCGCGTCCATCACCAGAAGTCCCGGCGACAGGTAGGTGGGCGCGTCTTCGGCGAAGACGCCCACGCCCGCGGCAAGGCAGATTGCAAGGCAGCGTGTAAGGATGGACCGGTGCATGGTCTCAATGACCTCCTTCCTGCTGTATACGGACGACCATCGTATCATCGGCCGGGCACATGACCCGGAACCCGACATTGAACACGCGCTGCCAGGGCGCGTAGGCCAGGCGGTACGAGGCGGTGGCGCGCTTGGGCCGGTCATACCAGGAGCCGCCGCGCACCACGCGCTTCTCATCGCCGGCCATTGCGTTGCGGCCATCCCCGGCGTCGTAAGGATACGGGTGATAGGCTGACCGGGTCCACTCCCACACGTTCCCGTGCATATCGTGAAGTCCCCAGGCGTTGGGCCGGTAGCTGCCCACGGGCGTCGACACGAACCCGCCGTCATCGAACCGGGTGTCCCGGGGAACCCAGTCGTCGAAGGGTAGCGGATTGGGCAGGGCTTCGTCGAGGGTGTAGGGATTGCTGGCCAAGCGCGCCAGTTGTTCGTCGCCGAGATTGGAATAGGGCGAGAAGTCTGCTTCGTCCGTGCCATAGGCGAAAGGCGAATCGGCGCCGGCGCGGCACGCATACTCCCACGTGGCCTCGGTGGGCAGGGTGAAGGGTGTGCCGGTCTTCGTGCTCAGCCATTTGCAGAACGCCATGGCCTGCTCCCACGACACGCGCACCACGGGCTGCTCGGGCTCATTGAGAGGATAACCATGGACACCGAACTGGTAGCCGTGCTTCGACTCGACCCGGCTGTCGTGCGTGGGGTCGAACCGGGCGTACTGGGCGTTACTCACCTCCGTGGCTGCCATCCAGAAGGGCTTGTCGATTGTCACCGTTGCCAAGGGTTGCTCGTCGGGATGGCCATCGGTGCTGCCCATGACGAATTCGCCCGCAGGAACGAGTACCAGCTCGATGAGCACGCCATCGCCCAGGTCGATGGTGCGGCGGGTTGTGCCGAGGCGTGCCTGGCGTGCCTGCGCCTCCGTTGGCCCGAATGGCCAACCCGGCGCTTCGGGCGCCGCCGCCGCTTCTTTCTCGGGTGTGTCCGGCACGATGGGTTCGGCCGGCTCCGGCATAGGCGGCAGCCACTCGGTGTCCACATCCGTGCCGGCGTATTTTCTCCCGAGTTCCCGGCGCCGCTCGGCGACCCGCCTTACCCGCCGTTCGCCGAGGATTTCCGTCCACGCGCCATGGTAGGGCGCGTTGAGGTCGATCCAGGTGATGATCCGGTCCCATGCTTCCTCATCGAGCGCCACGCCATAGTGGCCCTTGTCGAGGATTTGCACGAGTTCCGTTGTGTTGGCGTGGTACTCCATGGGCGTGAGCAGGTGGTTGTCGCTTTCGATTCCCGGCCGGCGCACGTAGCGGTGCAGCTCGGCGTAGGCCACGGAAAACTTGCCGCCCACCTCGGGCGAGGCATGGCCGGATATCTGCGAGTTCCAATCCGTTATTTGGGCATCGCCGCGCAGGTCGGGCGGGGTGGCGCCGTTGTGGCAGCCGGTGCAGTGCCGGTCGAGCACGGGCTGCACCTCGCGCGCGAAACTGAAGCCGCGCGGTGGGCCATACCACGGCGTGATCTCCGAGGGTGCCCGGCGTGCGGCGCGGTTCTCCTGCGATGGTGGCAGCATGCTTTGTTTCTCGTGGCAGCCCACGCACGACAGCACCTCGCCGGGCATCGCGGTAAACCAGCTTCGCATGCGCTGCAACGCCTTGCCTTCGTCATCGAGCGGGTGCACGGCGATGGGGGTATTCGCCGGCACCTGGAACAAAGCGGAACCATCCGGCTCGACGGGCACCGTGCCCAGCACACGCTTGATGTCCCACGGGCCGTCCATGCCAATGGTCCCGAGCAGGCCGCCCATGCCGCGGTGGGAGAAGGTGTAGGTGAACACGCGCAGGTCCTTTACTTCACCGCGCGGTATGCCTTCGAGCCCGGGGCCGCTGTACACGTCGGCCATGTAGACGAGGCCCTCCTTCTCGCTGGGGTTGGTCTTGTCGGGAATCTGCGGCGGCCGGAAGGTCTTGCGGATGGGAACAGGCTCGAACAACACGTGGCCCGGCTCTTCGCGCAGCAGCAGCATATTGTCGAACGTGTCCACCAGGTAGATGCCCCAGTGGGCATCGGGCGTGGGCTTGCACGAGACGAGGAAATACTTCTCGCTCAGCGGATAGGGGTGCAGGAACTTCGGCCACGAATCGTCCACGAGTTGATCCCGGATGATCGGCTCGACCGGCTCGCCGCGGCCGGGGATGCGCTGCACCACGCCGGTGTTTTCGTGGCGGCCAAGGGCAGGGTCGAACACGACGAGCTCGCCCATGCGCCGCACGCCGTGGTGGCCGGTCACAATGCCCACCACCTTGGTCGGGTGCTCGGGGATGGCGCGGGCAAAGAACACGCCGTTCGGCCAGTAGGAGTTGCTGTGCATGTACTCCGCCTGGTTTGTGCCGTCGGGGTTCATGTGGAAGAGGATGCGCGAGTTCGAGTGGGGCAGGTCCGTGTATTCCCAGCGCAGGTAGAGCACGCGGCCGTTATTCAACATGGTGGGGCACCAGTTGTGGTCCTGGTCGAAGCAGAGTTGCCGGTCTTCCGTGCCGTCGGGGTTTATGCGGTGCAGGTTCGCCACGGCGTCCCCGCCAAATACGCACGGAATGCCGACATAGCACGCGGTCGATCCGTAGATGATGTCGCCGTTGGGCAGGTAGCAGGCGTCGTAATTGTCGACATCATGCTCTTCGCCGAGAGTGACCTGGCGCAGGCCGGTTCCGTCGATGCCGATCTCCCAAATCTGGAAGCGGCCGCGGTCGTCCGGCATCGAGAAGAGCAGGCGGTCCGCATCGAAGTGGAGGTCCACATCGCCCACGAAGCGGGGTGTCTCCGGGCGGTACAGGGTTTCGATCATGCCGTCCGGCGTGATGGGGGAGAGGACGGCGAGGTCGTTCACCTGGCCGCCCGCGGGCAGCGAGCAGTTGCCCTGCCAGTTCGCGGGGAGGCCGAGCTGGGGACTGTCCTCATGCCGTCGAACGAGCAGCAGGCCGCTGAAGTCGAGGAGTGGGTTCGCCATGAGCGCCTCGCGCCGCAACGAGAGCAGGGCCTGCGACCGCGCCACGGCGTCGGGGTCACCCTTCGCGAGGCCCTCGCGCAGTGCCGTCATATTTGGCGCGATGGCGTCGAGCCGTGCCAGGTAGGCGGGCGCGGGATACGCCTCGGGGAACGACGCGCCGAGATCTTCTATGGCGAGGCGAAGCGCGGCTAGATCGAACCGTTCAAACTGTTCCTGGTAGCGCGTGAATTCCTCGTGTTTCTGTTCCGCCCGGGCGAAGGTTTCCAGCCAATCGGTTTCCGGGGCATCGCGTCCCGCGGCCACGAGTGCTTTGTAGCGTGTGCGCAGTGGCGCATCGTAATCGCCGAGGTTTTTCATGGTGCGCCGCAACTCGCGCCGGACAATCGCCGTGCCGCTGCGTGCCGTGAACCAGCGCAGGTGCGCGCCATGCCCCACGGCCGACTCGAACCGCGCGCACTCCTCGGGGAAGGCCTCCGCCAGTTGCTGCCACACAAGGCCCGCGATGTTCTCGCCCGCATCGACGATGAACTCGGCGCTGCCGTTCTTGCCGGCGGCGGTGTCGATGCCGGCCCACGCCTCGAAGCGCACGAATTGACCGCCGAGGTTGAACGCCAGCCGGCTCGGCGCATGCGCCCAGAAGCCGCGCTCGAAGGTGCGCGAACCGATGCGGAGCGGCTTGTCCTGGTGGTTCTTGTCCGTGCGCAGATTGCCCCAGCCCACGCTGACCGATTCCGGCTTCAGGATCGTGAGCGCCACGCGCTTTCCATCCGCCTTTACCAGTTCCGGTTCGCCCCAGATGGCCTGGTCATAGTCGTAGTTGTCCGGGCCGGCAGTTGCCTCGAGCGTGAGCGTCTCGAGGCCCGTGACATCGCATTCGATGTGCACGGGCTCATCGCCGCCGCGCACGGTCTCGCTGCGGTAGGGTTCGAAGGATGTCTCCGCTTGCTGGGCCAGGCAGGCCGCACGTGCGGCGGCCATGGATTCCGCCCAGGAGTCGCCCGGGGTAAACGCGTCGTCGCCCCAGGCGGGAAGCGTGGCCGCAATGAGCAGGGATGCAAGTATCCGCCTGAGGCTCATGGCATGTCTCCCTCAAAAGTAGACGCGGGATTGGCGAGCAAAGAAAGGGACAGTCCCTGCTCGCGGACTCGCGAGGACAGTCCCTTTGTTTGCTCGACCTTTGCCGCGCCGGGTACGGCTGCAAGCACGACGCGGAACCCGACGTCGAACACCGGCTGCCACGGCTTATAGTGTTTGCGCGCATCGGGGCCGGCTTCACACCGCCGGTCGTACCAGGAGCCGCCGCAGGCTATCGCGGTTTCTTCCTCGAGGTCTGCCGCAACCCACTCGGACACATTGCCCACCATGTCGTGGAGGCCGCGCGCATTGGGTGGGAAGCTCGCAACCGGCGCGGACACGCGGTAGCCGTCGTCTGTATTCTTGTCCGCCGGACGCCACGGATGTATCGCACCGTGCGGCAGTCGCCACGGATCGAAGGAGTCCACCGTGTACAGCGAGCTGTCCGCCAGGTTCTCCGCGGGCTCCGGACAGGCGTTGAACGCCGCGCGCGCATAGACCCACTGCGTTTCCGTGGGCAGCGCGAAGGCCGCATCGTGTTGCGTGGTCAGCCATGCGCAGAAGGCCCGGGCTTCCTGTTGCGTGACGCGCACCACCGGCTGGTCCGGCGCGTTCAGCGGATACCCGCGCTCCTCGACACTGAACTGGAGGAAGTCGCCATGCTCGAGCCGGCTGTCATGTTGCGGATCGAAGCAGGCATACTGCGCGTTCGTCACCTCCGTCGCCGACATCCAGAACGGTGCCGCGGCCGACACGGTCTTTCCGCCGGTCTGCACCGTCCCCGGCGGGATGGGAACAAACACCATCTCGATACCATCGCGTAGCATGATGGTGCGTTTTTCAGCGACGACTTGCCCGGTTTCCGAAGCAGTACCCGGAGTGCGTTCCCATAACGGTTTTTCTTGAAGGGGGTCCGGGGGAAACTTCTTTTTTCCCAAAAAGAAGTTTCCCCCGGTGGCCTTATTCGTCTTTGCTTCTCTCGCCACATAAGCATTCGCAATGGCCTCGGGATCCTCATCGCGTCCGGCGGCGTGTTGCGCCATGGTGGCCATGCGCCGGTCCCGCTGATGTGCGACCTTGTCCATGCCCACGTTCTCATGCCAGGTGCCGTGGGCCGGTGCCCCGAGATCAATCCACGTAATCAGCCGGTCCCAATCCTCGACGGACAGGGTGACGTCTTTGTGTCCATCGCGCAGCATACGGACCAGGCGCGTCGTACTCGCGTGAAACTCGTAGGGCGCGAGCACGTGCAGGTCGCTCTCGATGGTGTGCGTGCGCACATAACGCCGCAAGGCGAGGTAGGCCGGCGAGAAGCGCGTGCCGTTACGGTAGGCGCCCTCCGGCGCGGGCGGATGCACCGGTTCCGCGTCCACAAGGCACGGTGCGGGGGCGTCCGGGGCATCACGGTGGCACGAGACGCAATTCCGGTCGAGCACCGGCTGCACCTCTCGCTGGAATGAGAACCCGCGCGCGGGGCCGTGCCAGGGTGTTATTTCCGACGGCGCACGTTGTGCCGCCCGGGTACTGCGGCTTGGCGGTGTGGTGCTCTGTTGCTCGTGGCAACCCACGCACGACAGCACCTCGCCCGGCATGGCCGTTGCCCAGCTTCGCATGAGCTGGAGTGCCTGACCGTCCTCGTCGAGGGGCTGCATCGAGATGGGCATGTTTGCCGGCACGGTGAACAGGGCCGAGCCATCCGGCTCGACCGGCACCGTGCCCAGCACGCGCTTGATATCCCACGGGCCGTCGAGGCCGACCCGGTTAATCTGGCCGCCCATGCCGTGGTAGGCGAAGTGGTAGGTGAACAGGCGCAGCGCCGTCACCGTGCCGCGCTTCACCCCCTCGAGCCCCGGCCCCACATAGACATCGGCCACGTACATCGTCGCCTCTTCGGCCTTCGGGTCGACTTTGGCCGGGATCACCGGCGGGCGTGGGATGGGTTGCACGGGGATGGGCTCGAGCAAGGCATAGCCCCGCTCCTCGCGCAGCAGCGTCATGTTGTCGAACACATCCACAAGGTAGATGCCCCACAGCGATTCGGGCGTGGGCTTTGCGGACACCAGAAAATACTTGTCGCTCAGCGGGTACGGGTGCAGGAACTTGGGCCACGAATCGTCCACGAGATTGTCACGGATGATCGGCGCGACGGGCTCACCGCGCCCCGGGATGCGCTGCACCACGCCCGCGGCCTCGTGCCGCCCGCGCTCCGTATCGAAGACCACCAGCTCGCCCATGCGCGGCACGCCGTGGTGGCCGCCGACAATCGCCACGAACGACGTCGAGCTGCCGGGCAGGGGCCGTGCGTAGAACAGTGCGTTCGGCCAATACGAGTTGCTCCCGTAATACTCCATCTGGCCGGTGCCGTCCGGGTTCATGTGGAAGAGGATGCGCGAAACGAAGTGGGGGATGTCCGAGTACTCCCAGCGCAGATACAGCACCCGCCCGTTGGGCAGCACCGTGGGGCACCAGTTGTGGTCCTGCTCGAAGGTCAGCCGCCGGATGCCGCCGGTGTCCCGTGTGAAGTAGTAGAGGTTGCACACGTGCGACGACCCGGTCACGCAGGGCACGCCGACAAACGGCGCTGTCGAGCAGAAGACAATGTCGCCGTTGGGCAGGTAACAGGCGTCGTAGTTGTCGATGTCCGGCGCGTGGATGAGCGGCAGTTGCGTGAGGCCGGCGCCGTCCGTCTGCATCTCGAAGAGCTGCCAGCGGCCATTGTCGCCGGGCATCGAGAAGAGTATGCGGCGACCATCGAAGTCGAGGTCCACATCGCCCACGAAGACATCCGCATCGGGCCGGTACACGGTGGCCGGCGGATCGTCCAGCGCCGCCGGCGACAGCGTCATGATCGCGTTGTCGAAGCCGCTCATGGGCAGGCTCGAGTTGCTCTCCCAGTTCTGCGGCAGGCCGAGCTTGTCCGCTTTTCGCTTGATGAACAGCAGGCGGCCGAAATCGAGCAGCGGATTGGCGAGCAGTGCCTCCCGCGCGAGTTGTTCGAGGGCGGTCTCATCCCCCGGGGCGATGGCGTCGAGGCGCGCCAGGTACTCGGCGCCGCGCGTGTACTGCTCCGGAAACGACTGCGTCAGGTCGTCGATGGCCAGGCGCACGGCGGCGGGGTCCGGTGTTGCGGTAGCGTGCATACACACCAGCAGACACAGCGCTGCCGCGCTTCCTGTCAGCCGCCCGGCGTGCCGTGCCATCTTCACTCCCTACTGCGGTTCGCCGAGGTTCACGACGTCCTGGCGGATGCGCGCGATATCGGCCTCCTCGATCTCGAGGTCCGCCGCCGCCGCATTCTGGGTCATTTGTTCCGTGTTGCGCGCGCCGCAGAGCACATGGGTTACGCCCGGTTGCGCCGCCGTCCATGCGATGGCCAACTGCGCCAGGCTGCATCCGTACTTGTCCGTGAGGTCTGCCCAGCCGGCGAGCATGTCGAGCACTTTGGGCCGGTTCTCGAGTTTGAACCACGGGTTCCAGTCTTCGTTGCTGCGCCACTCGCCCGCGCCGAACTCCCGGTCCATACCCACCTTGCCCGTGAGCAGGCCCTGCTCGAGGGACATGTAGGTCAGCGTGGCGACGTTGTGCGTGGCGCAATAGGGCAGAATGTCGGCCTCCGGATCGCGGAAGAGCATGCTATAGCGGAACTGGTTGCTCGATAGCTCCCCGGCCTCGTCGTTCGCTTGCAGTTCTTCGAGCGACACATTCGACACACCGATCGCGCGAATTTTCCCCGCGTCTTTCAGCTTCATGAGGCAGGCCATGGTGTCTTCGATGGGGGTCTTGTCCGGCTCGACGGCGGGCCAGTGGGTCTGGTAAAGGTCGATGACGTCCGTCTTCAGGCGGCGCAGGCTCTGCTCGACCTCCTCCTGGATGGTGTCCGGCCGCAGGCTGCGGTAGACGGGCACCCCGTCGAACTCGGTGAAGTACGAGCCCCGGTCGTCGTCGATCCACAGGCCGCATTTGGTCGCGAGGAGCACCTTGTCGCGCCTGCCCTGGACCGCCTTGCCGACGACCTGCTCGCTGCGGCCGAAGCCATAGAGCGGGGCGGTGTCGATAAGGTTCACACCATGGTCGATGGCGGCGTGGATCGCGTTGATGGATTCCCGGTCGTCCGGCTCCTCACCCCACACGGACCCGCCGCCCGTGACCCACGTGCCCATGCCCACCACCGAGGCGTCCAGTCCCGATTTCCCGAGCTTGCGATACTTCATTCCGAGGCTTCTCCCTGTCCTTGCATATGCGTTTACAGCGGCTGATACGCCGGGAGCAGTCCACGGTGTTTCTGCTTGAGCGCCTCGAGGTGCGCTTCCTGCGCACTATCAAAAGACCCGAGCCGCTGTGCGTAGGTGTCGAGCCCGGTGATCAGCGCGTCCATCTCGCGTGGTTCTTTCGAGGGCTCCCGCAGCACCGCGAACGCCTGCGGCCGTTCCCCGCCAATACGCCACGCACTCAACACACGGCCATCATGGCACGGGGTTCCCGCCAATTCAACGGACAAAGCACAGCGCTGGTACCCGGCGCACCTTGGGTTGTATAGTAATGGGCAGCATAAGGAATACAGGGCACACGGCGTCGAAAGAAGATAAGGAGATCAGAAGATGCTTCTAACACGGAAAGTGGCATACGTCCTCGTGGCGGCGCTGCTGGCCGCATCGGTGGTTGGTGCGGAAGATGCGCGCGATAAGGCGTCAGAGTCTGCGGCTATCGCCGGGCACGCGCTCAGCAAGGTCCACCGCTGGTTGCACGAAATTGCCGTGCCCACCATCGATGCCGAGACGGGACTCTACAAGGCGCGCGGGAAATGGGACTACCGCGACACGGCCGCCGATTGCTACCCCTTCTTTATCTGGGCGGCCCATGTGGTTGACCGGGATGTGCTCAACAGCCATGCACGCAGCATCCTGCACCGCGAAATGGCCTTGTGTAATGTCCACGAAAACATTCCCGTGCCGTGGGACTTCAAGCGCGGTGCGCCCGACACAAGCCACGAATGGGATGAGATCGTGTTCCAGGCCTCGGAGTATGTCAAAGACGGGCTTATCGCCATCGTCGAGGTTACCGGCCGCGATGAATGGTTCGATCGCATGCGCGGCATCATGGACGATTTGTGGGCCACCGCGAAGGTCGACACGCCCTTCGGCAAGATTCCCTCGACCAATGTCGAGGTGAACGGCGAGCAACTCCAGGCTCTGGCACGCCTGTACACCATGACCGGCGAACCCAAATACCTGGACTGGGCCGACCGCCTCGCCGACTACTACCTCACCGACGAGGACTTCACCGTGACCCGCCTGCGCGACCACGGCTGCGAGATCATCGGCGGGCTCGGACTGCTCCACGCCGTCGAGGCGACCCACCGTCCCGAACGGGCCCAACAGTACGAAGCCAGCCTGAAGCGGGTGTACGACACGATACTCGACAAAGGCTGCAATGAAGACGGCATGATGTACGACCAACTCGGCGAACCGGACAGCCGCCTCAGCGATGGTTGGGGCTACAATTACGTGGGCTACCTCTGCTATGACATGGCCACCGGTGCCGATACCTACCAGCCGCACATTGCCGCGACCCTCAAGAACACCATGAAGCCACGCTATAAGGACCACGAATGGGAAGGCGAGTCTATCGACGGGTTCGCCGATTCCATTGAAGGCGCCATCTATTTGCTGAACCGCGTTCCCGTGGCGGAAGGGTTCGCCTGGGTCGACCGGGAGTCGAAGAACAACCTCGTGGATCATCCGACGCGTCTCGAGAACGGCGACCTTTGGGGTACCATGAAGCTCCAGGCCAACGGTGTGCGCACCGTGATCATGCACGCGCTCATGCACACCCGGGGGACCATTGCCCGCCCCTGGCAGCCCGGCCTCGAACTGGGCGCCGCCGACCAAGGCGAGGGCATCGTGCTCGTGTTACGCACGAAGGAAGACTACCGCGGCGTGCTCGAATTCGACCTGCCGCGCCACCGGGTCTACATGGGATTCACGAAAGACTGGCCGCGCATGAACACCCTGCCCGAATGGTTTACCGTCGAGCCGGAAGGCGTCTACACCGTTACCCGTGGTGACGAATCGCCGCGCACCTACACGGGCTGGCAGTTGCACACAGGGCTCGAGGTCTCCCTTAAAGCAGGCGAAGAACGCCATGTCATCGTGGAAGCTGCAAAATAGGTAATTCTTTAGCCGTATGGCGCAAGGGAGCGCACGTGTTTCGCCAATCTGCC